>DFOK01000055.1 GCA_002376715.1 Bacteroidales bacterium UBA3543
CCAGGGAGCATCTTCAAGTTTCGATGCGAGCTCTAATGTCCAATACATATCTATCCTGAGTTTTAATGGTTTCTAAAAATGGGCTGCAAATATATATAAAAATATATATAACAAAAAACTATTTTTAAGGAATCCAGTAATCATCCTCGTGTCCGGAGTGGTAACACAAGTAACGGGCCAGAGTAAAAAGGTAGTCTGAAAGGCGATTTATATACTTGATAGCGACCAGATCCTGTTCGCTTTTATCTTCAATCTGTATAGCCATTCTTTCAGCCCTGCGACATACCGTACGGGCGATATGGCATTTTGAAGAGAGTGCAGGAGAGGAGGGGAGGATAAATGCTTTCTGAGCGGGAATGGCATCGGTCATCCTGTCTATTTCCGACTCAAGAAATGAGATTTCAGCTTCATTCAAAGGTTTGAGTTTTGCCACCTGATGGTCAGAGGCCAGATGTGCTGAAGCCTGCATCAGAAAAATCTGTATGCGTCTGATCTGGAAGTCTTCGCTCACCTCGGAGCGCAGAAGTCCCAGCCAGGAGATCAGTTCGTCCATATCGCCGTAGGCCATAACCCTCCGGTGCGCCTTACTGACGCGTTTGCCGCCAACCAGTGAAGTGGTGCCGTCATCGCCTCTTTTCGTATATAGTTTCATTTAAGGTGTTGTTTTGTTTGTTTTCTATCCTGTTTTTTGCGGAGCGGATTTGGGGTATCCGATCCTATTTTGCCATCTTTCATCCTCACAATGCGGTTTGCATGACGCGCAATATCCTCTTCATGCGTCACCAGGATAATGGTGTTACCCTGTCTGTGAATTTCTCCGAAGAGCCACATCACATCCTCCGAAGTTGTGGTGTCAAGGTTGCCTGTCGGCTCATCCGCGAGGATAATCGAGGGGCGTGTAACCAATGCTCTTGCGAGTGCGACCCTTTGTCTTTGGCCTCCCGAAAGTTCGTTTGGCTTGTGCTCCATTCTATCTTCCAGCCCCACTGCTGCCAGTGCCTCACGCGCCCTTCGCTCCCGTTCTTTGCGTGGAATCCCGGCATAGGCCAACGGCAGCGCCACGTTTTCAAGCGCGGTGTACCTCGGCAGGAGGTTGAATGACTGAAACACAAATCCTATCTCGCGGTTTCTGATGCCGGCCAGGTCATCGTCATCCATCCCGCTGATGCTCTGTCCGTTGAGACTGTAAGTGCCCTCCGAAGGAACATCGAGGCATCCGAGTATGTTCATCAAAGTGGACTTTCCAGAGCCCGAAGGCCCCATTATCGCCACAAATTCATTTTTTCCGATAGTCAAGTCAACCCCGTCAAGTGCCCTGACGGTCTGGTTCCCCATTTGATAGTGCTTTTTCACTCCTTCCGTCCTGATAATCTCGTTCCTCATCTCTCTGCTCTTTGTATTTCAAATAATAATCTTTCAAAAGCCTGACGGCCCTGAGACCTTCGTCACCCAAAGATAGGGAATATTTGTTGACGAACATCCCTATATGTTGTTTGAGTATATCTTCTGAAATTTCCTGCGCGTGCGCAGCTACATAATTTGCTGAGGCCTCAGGATGCTCCATTGCGTATAGAATACTTCTGCGCAACACTCTTTCAACCTTTTGTGCAAATTCCTCCCCGAGATTTCGCCTTACGGCAATTCCCCCAAGGGGAATGGGGGCTCCGCTGGTCTTCTGCCACCAGCTGCCCAGGTCGCATACCAGCTCCAAACCCTGCTCAGCGTAGGTGAAACGGCTCTCGTGAATCAGAACCCCGAGATCACATTCTCCGGAAAGAACGCTCCGCCCGATATCCGAGAAGAGCATCGGTACCTTGATTCCGCGCCCTTCAAAGGCGAGGTCATAGAGCAGCGCACCGGTGGTATATATCCCCGGAATGGCTACTCTCGGCTCCTTCAGTGATGTAGCGGCTTGATTGCCCGCCTTACAGACGCACAATGGTCCGCAGTCGTACCCAAGCGCCGAACCGCTCTCTAACATCCGGTAGTGCTCCATAACGTTGAACCAGCCGTGATAACTCAACTTGGAGATATCGTAAGTGCCGGAAGCTGCACTTAGATTGAGATCCTCCACATCAGATAGAGTAACATCAAAAGAGAGTCCTTCGGTGTCAACGAGCCCCTCTACCATAGCATGAAACATAAAAGTATCGTTGGGGCATGGGGAGTATGCGAGAGAGACCTTCATCAAAGCACTCCTCCTGCAGTTTCTGCAGCTTTTGCAAGCAGTTGTGCGCAAGTGCTCTCAAGTGCGGAGAAAGCTGCCCGGATATCCCATCGGCTCTTGTCGCGTTCACCGACTTCGTTGGAGACAGCACGCAGCTCGATGAAGGGCACTTTTTCCATCAGGCATACATAAAAGAAGGCTGCACCCTCCATACTTTCGATATGGGGTGAAAAACTCTCGAGGCGACGGAGATTGTGCTCGCGAATACCGGTGATGGTTTGAAAAGTGATACCGTTTGCATCCTTTACTCCTTCAAGAGGCCCCGTGACAGGATAATGGTCGCGTACTTTGAGCAGACCGTCGACAAAAGGAAGGGTATTGGCGTCGAGCATCGCATAGTCGAATAGAGTCTGGAATCCTCCACGCGTTTCGATGCCCATATCGCCGAATTGTTCCACCGTTACATGGGCTACGCTACCAATCGGGAATTCCTTCGAGTAACTGCCTGCGAGACCGATATTGACCACCAAATCGTAGGGCTCCCTTTCAGATGGGAGCGCAGGGTTGAGGATTTTTGTCAGGTGGTAGCAGGTAGCTGCCACTCCTATGCCCGTAACCGCAAATTCCACCTTCAGAAGTGCGGCATCTGAAGGGGAGATTCTTTCGTATGCTATCTCTGCGCAATGCAGCTCTTCTGCAGTCGCAGCTGTAAATAATATTCTCATAGCGGGCACTAAATTAGTTATTAGTTGGAACTTATTCAAATATTATTTGTAATATTGCCTTGTTATAAAACTAGATGATGGAATACGATAAAACAGAAGAATTTGATACGGAAGTGACAAAACAGCTCGCTTCACACTATAGGGAAATTTTGAGATTGCTGGGTGAAGACCCCACCAGGCATGGACTTCTGAAAACACCCGAAAGAGTGGCCCGTTCGATGCAGTTTCTCACAAAAGGTTACGAAGAGGATGGTTCGGCCATAATACAGTCGGCGATGTTTCGGGAAGAGTACCGCCAAATGGTGGTGGTTAAGGATATTGAGCTTTACTCCATGTGCGAACACCATATGCTTCCCTTCTACGGCAAGGCACACATCGCATATGTTCCAAACGGCTATATCACGGGTTTGAGCAAGATAGCCCGCGTGGTGGAGACCTTTGCCCGTCGCCTGCAGTTGCAGGAACGCCTTACCGTTCAGATCAGGGATTGCATTCAGAATAACCTGAATCCCCTCGGAGTTGCGGTTGTAATCGAGGCTTCACATATGTGTATGCAGATACGTGGAGTACAGAAACAGAATTCAGTCACTACTACATCAGCATTTACCGGTGCTTTCCTTAAGGACAGCCGTACGCGAAACGAATTTTTCGACATAATAGGCACTAAACTGCATTAGCAGTTTAGTGCAGTGTGTAGTATGTAGTATGT
>DFOK01000051.1 GCA_002376715.1 Bacteroidales bacterium UBA3543
CAGTACACCAACGTGGCTAAGATGCCCCGCGTACTCAACGGCCTGGGTATAGCAATTCTCTCCACTTCCAAAGGTATTATAACCAATAAGGAAGCCAGGGATCTCAATGTAGGCGGTGAAGTGCTTTGCTACGTTTACTAATAGTTACAAATACAAATAAATTATACAAAATGTCAAGAATTGGAAAATTACCTGTAAACCTGCCCGCAGCCGTCTCAGTGTCAATTGGAGAGGGTAATGTGGTGAAGGTTAAAGGCCCGCTCGGAGAATTGACCCAGAAGGTTGATCCTGATATCAAGGTATCGGTCGATGCGGGAGTCCTTACGGTGAAACGTCCTACAGATCAGCCCCGCCACCGTTCGATGCACGGTCTCTACCGCGCACTCATCAACAATATGGTGATAGGCGTATCTGAAGGTTTTACTGTAGAACAACAATTTGTGGGTGTCGGTTACCACGTTGCAGTAAACGGCCAGACCGTAATCTTCAACCTTGGTTTCTCCCACGAGATACACTTCCAGCTTCCCGCCGAGATTAAGGCTGAGGCCCCGGCTGTGAAGAAGGGTCAAAACCCGGTTTTAATTATGAAAAGCCACGACAAGCAACTCCTCGGTATGGTAGCGGCCAAAGTACGCTCACTGCGTAAGCCTGAACCTTACAAGGGCAAGGGTATCAAGTTCGTAGGCGAACAACTACGTCGTAAAGCCGGTAAGTCGGCCAGCGCCAAATAATAGGAGATTAAGTTATGGCATTGAATAAGATAGAAAGAAGAAAGAGAATCCACTACCGCATACGTAAAGTTGTAAACGGTACTCCCGAGAGACCGAGAATGGTAGTGTTCAGAAGCAACAAGCAGATCTATGTTCAGGTCATTGATGACGTGAACGCAGTCACCATCGCTTCAGCAGCTTCCAATGACAAGGCTCTTGTAGAGCAGTGTAAAGGTAAGACCGGCGTTGAGGCTGCACAAATAGTTGGCAAGGCAGTTGCAGAGCGTGCAATAGCTAAAGGTATAACCACCGTATCTTTTGACCGCGGAGGTTATCTTTATCACGGAAGAGTTAAAAGTTTGGCAGATGCTGCCCGCGAGGGTGGTCTTAAATTCTAAGGAGATATTATGGCAAATTCTAATGTAAAGAGAGTAAAGACTACTGATCTTGAGTTGAAAGATAGATTAGTAGCTGTTCGGAGAGTAACCAAGGTGACAAAAGGTGGACGTAATTTCAGTTTTGCTGCCATTGTTGTCGTAGGTGACGAGAACGGTGTAGTAGGATATGGCCTCGGAAAGGCAAATGAAGTGACTACCGCCATCTCCAAAGGTATTGAGGACGCAAAGAAAAACCTCGTAAGGATTCCCCTCAGCAAGAGGACCATTCCCCATGAGCAGTCAGCCAAATTCGGCGGTGCAAGGGTATTCATGAAGCCTGCGGCTCCCGGTACGGGAGTAAAGGCCGGTGGTGCCATGCGTGCCGTGTTCGATTCGGTGGGTATCCACGATGTTCTTGCAAAATCTAAAGGATCATCAAATCCTCACAACTTGGTAAAGGCCACAATAGCCGCCCTTACAGAGATGCGTGATGCATACACTGTTGCCGGTCTCCGTGGTATTCCGATGAGTAGGGTATTTAACGGATAAGGAGGAAGAATATAATGACTAAAGTAAAAGTTACTCAAATCAGGAGTCGCAGCGGCGCGACCGAAAGACAGATCGCAAACCTGGTCTCTCTGGGTATACGCAGGATGCATCACACCGTTGAGGTGGAACTTACGCCTGTCACCAAAGGTATGATTGAAAAAGTTCTTCACCTTGTTAAAGTTGAAGAGGTAAAGTAAAGGAGGAATAAAGATGAAATTGAATACACTTAAACCTGCAGAAGGTTCCAAAGGAAGAGTGAAGCGCGTAGGTCGTGGTCCCGGTTCGGGTCGCGGCAAAACGGCCAGCCGTGGTAACAACGGTGCAAAATCACGCTCAGGCTACTCCCGCAAGGCCGGTTTCGAAGGCGGTCAGATGCCTATACAGAGACGCCTTCCCAAGTTCGGTTTCAATAACCCGACCAGAGTGGAGTATAAGGCAATCAATCTGTCATCTCTTCAGACAGCTTGTGAGAAACACAATCTTACCACTGTCGATATTGACACAATGATTTCAATAGGTCTCGCCGGCAAAAACGATCTCGTGAAGATTCTGGGCAATGGCGAACTTACTGCTAAACTGGATGTTACTGCTAATGCATTCTCCGCTTCCGCCATCAAGAAAATTGAGGACGCCGGTGGAACTGCTAATAAAATCTGATCATTATGAAAAGATTTTTTCAGACAATAGTAAACATCTTCAAGATTGAAGAGCTCCGCAAAAGGATTCTTTATACTCTGGGACTGATTGTGATTTACCGTCTCGGCAGTTACATCGTGCTTCCGGGTATTGATGCATCTCAGCTTGCAAACTTGCAGACTCAATCTTCCGAAGGTCTCCTGGGACTGTTGAATATGTTCTCCGGTGGTGCCTTCGGTAACGCTTCAATCTTTGCATTGGGTGTTATGCCTTACATTTCCGCGTCCATCGTCATTCAGCTTTTGGCTGTGATGGTACCCTTCTTTCAGCGCCTCCAGCGCGAAGGTGAGAGCGGACACAGAAAAATGAATCAGTATACACGTTACCTCACAATCCTGATCCTGCTGATCCAGGGTCCGGCCTATATCGCAAACCTTTCGAACCAGCTCCCTCCTGAGGCATTTGTCGCTACAATCGGTAGAGGATGGTACGGAATTTTTGTCACAATGGTGCTGATTGGAGGTACGATGTTCGTTATGTGGTTAGGTGAAAGAATTACAGACCGCGGCATTGGTAATGGTATTTCCCTAATCATCATGGTGGGTATCGTTGCACGTCTCCCTATGGCGTTGTGGATCGAACTTACAGAAAAATTTAATTCAACAACAGGCGGTATCCTTATGTTCATCGTCGAACTGTTGATACTATTTCTGGTTTTCGTTGCCTCTATCGCCCTTGTACAGGCAGTACGCAAGATCCCCGTTCAATATGCCAAACGTGTCATTGGTAATAAGCAATATGGCGGAGTGCGTCAATATATCCCTTTGAAGATCAATGCTGCCGGCGTAATGCCGATTATCTTCGCACAGGCTTTGATGATTTTCCCGCTCATATTCTCAAACTTTAATGCCACTAAAGGCTTTGCGGCTGTAATGTCCAACACAGCCGGTTTCTGGTACAACTTCGTCTTCGCACTTATGGTTGTCCTGTTTACGTATTTCTACACCGCTATTACAGTAAACCCGACCAATATGGCAGAAGAAATGAAGAGAAATGGCGGATTTATTCCGGGCGTAAAGCCGGGAAGAAAAACCGCTGAGTACATTGACTCAATAATGTCACGCATTACGCTTCCCGGTTCCATTTTCCTGGCAATCATAGCTATTTTGCCGGCATTTGCGATGATGCTTGGAGTAAACAACCAGTTTGCATCCTTCTACGGAGGAACATCATTGTTGATCCTCGTGGGTGTTATACTGGATACCCTTCAGCAGATCGAGAGTCATTTACTAATGCGTCACTACGACGGTTTGATGAAGACGGGACGTCTCAGAGGCCGTTCGGGTATGTAATTGATTGATAAGTTCTTTAGAGTTATGACAAAGCCCAAAACCGAAGAAGAGTTGGCAATCATGAGGGAAAATGCCCTGTTGGTTTCCAAGACTTTGGCTGAAGTCGGACGACATATTGCTCCGGGAATCACAACAAAAGAGTTGGATTTCATTGCGGAGAAATATATCAGAGAGGCGGGAGCAGAGCCGGGCTTCTTGGGTTACGGAGGTTTTCCCTTTACGTTGTGCATTTCTCTCAACGATACGGTAGTCCACGGATTTCCTTCAGACTACAAATTGCAGGAAGGCGACATCGTATCTGTTGATTGCGGTACAAAATATAGGGAATTCAACGGTGACTCCGCCTATACCTTCGCTGTCGGAAAGATCGGCGATGAGGATGCGAGGCTTCTTGAAGCCACAAAAGCATCCCTCTATCTGGGTATAGAGCAGGCAGTCAGCGGCAATCGCACAGGCGACATCGGATTTGCCGTTCAGTCCTATGTGGAGAGCCTCGGTTTTTCAGTGGTCAGAGAGATGGTCGGTCATGCTATCGGCCGCAATCTCCACGAAAGCCCCGAGGTACCCAATTATGGACGCAGAGGCAGAGGTGTCAAACTTCACGAAGGAATGGTCATCTGCATCGAGCCGATGGTCAATGCCGGAGGTAGAGAGGTTTACCTGGACGAGAATGGTTGGGCTGTACGCACCGCTGATGGCAAGAAGTCGGCACATTTTGAGTTGATGGTTGCAATCAGAAAGGGCGCTCCGGAGATCTTATCTACCTTTGAATTTATTGAAACTAATTAATAACCATAAGTCAAACACCTACGTAATTGTTACAATATGCCGAAACAACAAGCTATAGAACAAGAAGGAACAGTCATTGAAGCCTTATCCAACGCGATGTTCAGAGTCGAACTCGACAACGGACACGTAATTACTGCCCACATTTCGGGTAAAATGCGTCTGCATTATATCAGAATACTGCCGGGAGATAGGGTAAGGGTGGAAATGTCCGCGTATGATTTGACCAAAGGAAGAATTTCTTTCAGATATAAATAATAAAACTTACACAAATGAAAGTAAAAGCATCCATAAAGAAGCGTAGTGAGGATTGTAAAATTGTGAAGCGCAAAGGTCGCTTGTATGTAATTTGCAAGAAGAATCCGAAATTCAAAATGCGCCAGGGATAATTT
>DFOK01000033.1 GCA_002376715.1 Bacteroidales bacterium UBA3543
ATGGTAGAATACCAGCAGTATGTTGTTTTGGTCTTTATATTGAGGTACGTAGCCCTTTTTTATATCTTGGATACACTCCTCAGCATAACTGTAGAGGTTGTTGTTGGCGCTGATATAGAGAAGCACCGATCTTACCTTTTTCTCTTCCGGATTTTCTTTGCAGGAAGTGACAGAGCAGGATGAAATGCAGGCGAAAAGCGCAAAAAGCGATAAAATGCGAATAAATCCTCTTTTTTCCATAACACAAAGGTAAAGAAAAAAATATATTTTGTATATTTGTATCTAAACAATAATATAATTTTTCAACCAGGTAACACGAATAGAGTATGAAACCGTCAACAGTTATCTCATTTTTGACAGGAGCGCTTGTAGGTGCGGCTGCCACTGCCATTTTTCTGTCAACTGAAAAGGGCGAGCGAGCCCGTATAAAGATCAAGAGCACCATTAATGAGGGTGTGGATGCTGCCAAGAAGGGTTATGAATCGGCAAAGAGAGCAGTTAAGGACTTTGCTGAGGATGTGGAAGATAAAATCCATAAGGAGTCTTCAGATATCAGACGTAGGGCAAGAAAAGCCAGTGAAGCTGCCAAGGCCGCTGTAGAGGAGTCTCTCAGATAATTTTTGCTTATGGATTCCAGAACTTTTCTCGGGCCTCTCGAGGATATCGGCAATTCAGTAAAAGATTATGCCGGCAATCGTCTAGACCAGCTCAAACTCAAAACGACTAAGCGCCTATCCGCTTCACTTGCGGTGTTGTTCGCTTGGGTTGTCATTGTTATGGTCATATTGGTCGCTTTTTCTTTCCTGGCATTGGCGCTTGGTGCCTGGCTCGGAGAGATTCTAGGCTCCCAGGCTTATGGGATGCTCATCATATCAGGTATATTCCTTGTCGTCGCCCTTGTGCTCTTCCTGTTGAGGAAGCGTATTTTCGTCAATGGGCTGGTAAGGGCTTTCATTAGTATATTTTTTGAAAAAAATGAAATTAGTGAATAGAATGGGGAAGGATTACACAAACATTAAGACAATGAAACAGCTTGAGTTGCAGATAAGACAACTCGAAAATGATGCTGTAAAGTGTGAAGACATCATTCGGAAGGATCTTGAATATGCCGCCTATTTTTACAGACCCAGAAGATTGATAAGCTCCATTGGGGTATTTATAAAACATTTTGTTATGAATTTTTTCAGAAGTATGGTTATTATATTGGGGCTCGGAGTAGCCCTTAACGCCTGTTCATCAGGTGAGGATCAGAAGGAGTTCATCTATTCGATTGATCAATTTGCAGATATTGAGGTGTTGAGATACCAGATTCCCAATTGGGATGCTCTTACCCTTCAACAGAAGGAGTATGTTTACCATTTGTCGGAAGCTGCTAAAGCCGGTCGTGATATAATCTGGGTACAGAATTTCAAGTATAATCTCCCGATCCGAAAAGTGTTGGAAGCGATAATTGAGAAATGTGAAGGTAAGTCAGGTACTGAATTTGACGAATTTATGATCTATGCGAAGAGAGTATTCTTTAGCAACGGCATCCATCATCACTATGCTCTTGATAAGATTATTCCGGGATGTTCAATGGATTTTTTTGCTTCGCTTATGGATGAAGCAGGATGTTCTGAGGCTAAAGAGGAACTCCTTCCTATAATTTTTGATCCTGCACTCTATCCTCAAATGGTGTATCAGGGTACTGACAAGGATCTTGTAGCTGCCTCTGCAGTCAATTTTTATGAAGGAGTGACTACTGCTGAAGTCAATGCATTTTACGATGCCCGTGAAGTACCGGGCGATCCGCGCCCGATTTCACATGGCTTGAACAGCCGGCTCGTAAAGGTGGATGGAAAGATAGTGGAGCAGGTGTATAAAGTTGACGGTCTCTATGGTGAAGCTCTCAAAGTCATTATAGGCCATCTCGAAGCTGCCGCAGAAGTAGCAGAGAATGATCTCCAAAAACGATATATTGCTGAATTGATTGAGTACTATAAGACAGGTGATCTGCATATCTGGGACCGGTACAATGTTTCCTGGGTGTCGGATGTGGATTCAGATATCGACTTTATCAATGGATTTGTTGAGGATTACAGCGACCCTCTAGGCCGCAAAGCTACTTATGAAGGTATTGTGCAATACCGTGACAAGGAGGCCTCACGCCGTACTGAGATCATTAGCGAAAATGCCCAGTGGTTTGAAGACAATTCTCCTGTTGATCCCCGTTTCAAAAAGGCTGAGGTAAAGGGTGTTTCCGCAAAAGTTATCAATGTAGCCTGCATTGCGGGTGACAATTATCCTGCCACAGCCATCGGAATTAATCTTCCCAATGCTGCCTGGATACGCAAGGAACACGGTTCCAAATCAGTGACCATCGCCAACATAACAAAAGCCTATGATAAGGCAACCGAGCAGAGTCCTAAGAGCGTTCTGACGGAGTTTGCATGGGACCAAGAGGAGATTGATTTCTGCAAGAAATATGGCTCTGAAACAGGTGATCTCCATACAGACCTACACGAATGTCTGGGCCATGGTTCCGGCCAGCTGCTTCCAGGTGTTTCACCCAATGCCCTCAAAGAGTTCAGTTCAACTATTGAGGAATCACGTGCCGACCTATTTGCTCTTTACTATATTGCAGATCCTAAACTCGTGGAGCTTGGTATTCTCGATAACCCTGAGGCTTATAAGGCAGAGTATATGAACTATATCCGTAACGGTATCTTTACTCAGTTTACAAGAGTGGAACTGGGTAAGACCAATACACAGGCTCATATGCAGAATCGCAAACTCATCTCTGAGTGGGTGTTCGAACATGGACAGGATGAAAATGTCATCGAGAAAAAAGTTCGTGACGGAAAGACTTATTTTGTCATTAATGACTTTGAGCGTCTGAGAGAGTTGTTTGGAGACTTTCTGTGTGAAATACAGAGGATCAAATCTGAGGGCGATTATGAGGCAGCCAAGACTCTTGTGCTAAAATATGCCGTTAATATTGATCCGGATCTTCACAAAGAGGTGAGGGAGAGATATGCGCAACTCAACCTCAAGCCCTACCGTGGCTTTATCAATCCCGATATTGTGCCCGTGGAGAAAGATGGCAAGGTGATAGACTACAAGATTGTCTATGGTGAGAGTTTCATAGATCAGATGATGGAATACGGACGCAAATATGCTACTTTGTAGTTTTTTGTGAGAATATTTTATGATTCATGGCCCCGACGGCGATAGCTGTTCGGGGCTTTTTTATTCCATTGTGGGTACAAGTCAAAAAAAAGAGTAAATTTGTAAGATAAATAAGCAGAATTCAAGGTTTGAAAATGAATATACTTGTAACCGGGGCAGCTGGATTTATTGGCGCAAATCTTATAAAAGAGATTTTCCGCAGATTTGACTGTCCCGCAGTGATGGGTATCGACAATATGAACGATTATTACGATCCCCGTCTCAAGGAGGCCAGGCTGGAGGAGTTGTTATCGTATGAGGACTTTATATTCATCAAAGGCAATATTGCTGACAAGGAGTTAATAGATCGTGTTTTTAACCAATATGAGCCACAGATTGTGGTCAATATGGCTGCACAAGCGGGTGTTCGTTATTCCATTATCAATCCGGATGCCTACATTGAGGCCAATTTGATCGGTTTTTACAATATTCTGGAGGCCTGTCGCCACTCATATGAGAGGTATCAAGGGGGTGTGAATCATCTTGTGTTCGCTTCTTCATCTTCAGTTTACGGATCCAATAAAAAAGTGCCTTATTCTACTGATGATAAGGTTGACAATCCGGTGTCGCTCTACGCTGCCACGAAAATGAGCAATGAACTGATGGCACACGCCTATTCCAAACTTTACGACATCCCTTCTACCGGGTTGCGTTTTTTTACAGTTTACGGTCCTGCAGGTCGTCCCGATATGGCCTATTTTGAGTTTACCGATAAACTGCTTAAGGGTGAGAAGATTCAAATCTTCAATTACGGCAATTGTCAGCGTGATTTTACCTATATAGATGACATAGTGGAAGGTGTGGCCCGAGTTATGCAGAAGGCTCCTGAGAGGTCGGTTGGGGAAGACGGACTTCCTATTCCTCCTTATGCTATTTACAATCTTGGTAATAATTCTCCTGAAAATTTGCTCGATTTCATTGCCATTCTTCAGGAGGAATTAGTACGAGCAGAGGTGTTGCCGGCCGATTATGATTTTGATTCGCTTAAGAAATTTGTGGCTATGCAGCCCGGCGATGTGCAGGTAACATTTGCTGATACTTCAGCTCTGGAGCGAGATTTCGGCTTTAAGCCCTCAACGCCGCTACGGAAGGGTTTACGTGCATTCGTAGAGTGGTATAAGGATTTTTATTTAAGAAATAATAGATAAAACAGATAACAGATATGAAAATTGCAGTAGCAGGTACAGGATATGTCGGACTTTCGATAGCAACATTATTGAGCCAGCGTCACACTGTAGTAGCGGTGGATATTATTCCCGAAAAGGTGGAAATGATCAATCGCAGGCAGTCGCCCATTCAGGACGAATATATAGAGAAATATTTTGCTGAAAAGGATCTCGATCTTACGGCGACGCTCGATGCCGAAACGGCATATAAGGATGCCGATTTTGTGGTGATAGCCGCTCCTACCAATTACGATTCAAAACTAAATTTCTTTGACACTTCGGCAGTAGAGACGGTGATCCAAACAGTGATGAAATATAATTCCGATGCAATGATGGTCATCAGGAGTACCGTTCCGGTTGGATTTACCGTGCAGGTGCGTGAAAAATATGATTGTGACAACATAATGTTTTCACCTGAGTTTCTTCGCGAATCCAAAGCCCTTTATGATAATCTTTATCCCTCCCGCATAATAGTCGGGACCGATAAAGGCAATCCCGGACTTATGAAGGCAGCCCGCACATTTGCCTCTCTTCTCAATGAAGCCTCCCTCAAGCCCGATGTAGCAACTATTTTCATGGGATATACTGAGGCTGAGGCGGTCAAACTCTTTGCAAACACATTTCTGGCACTCAGAGTCTCTTTTTTCAATGAACTGGACACTTACGCAGAGATGAAGGGGCTCGATACTCGGGAGATAATCCACGGTGTTAGTCTTGATCCGCGCATAGGTGACTACTACAACAATCCCTCTTTCGGTTATGGAGGGTATTGTTTGCCTAAGGATACCAAACAATTGCTGGCCAATTATGCAGATGTCCCGCAAGATCTGATGCGTGCGATAGTGGAATCCAACAGAACCAGGAAAGAGTTCATTGCCGACAGAGTACTTGAGATGGCAGGCTATTATGTGGCCAACTCAGCTTATGACGCAAAACGGGAACGTGAATGTATCATTGGAGTTTACCGTCTGACCATGAAGGCACATTCCGATAATTTCCGTCAGAGTTCAATACAGGGTGTTATGAAGCGTATAAAGGCAAAAGGGGCAACAGTCATCATATACGAGCCTTCTCTCAAGGACGGAACCACATTTTTCGGTTCCAAGGTGGTAAATGATCTTGAAGAATTCAAGTCCAGAAGCCATTCCATTATAGCCAATCGTTATGACAGTGTGCTGGATGATGTTCGTGAAAAAGTTTATACTCGAGACATATTTCACAGAGACTGATGCCGTGGTACGTGGTACGGGGTACGGGGTACGGGTGTAGTGGGGCTTGGAAGGAATGAGCTGTGGTTATGTGAAGAAATGCAAAGTAATCGATGTGTGTTGGGTGATAAAATGATAGTTATGAATATATTTGCAGGGTTAAAAGTTCGGAGCAGTAATACACCTTTGCGGTAAAAAAACAGATAAATAGAGATATGAAATTTTCCGGAATCAAGAATAATCCAATACCATTTCTAGCGGCTGTTTTGCTATCGTCGCTACTTATTTCATGTTGCAAGCCCAAGGAAGAGCTTTCACTTTCCATATTGCTGCCGGAGGCTGAATATACGGCAGGCAGCCAGTTTATATCCATTAAGGCTTCAGGCGACTGGACTTTGACTATCGAGAGTTCCAGCACTGCATCTGCCGACTGGGTATGGCTCACTTCTTATTCCTCCAATGATCGTCAAATCTCATTGCGTGGCAGCGGAAATTCCAATAATATAGCGTTAAATTGGGATGCGAACGATTCACAGGATGCACGTAACTGTATTTTGACACTAAGTAGTGCGGGCGAACGTGTACAACACAACTTCTCGCAGAAGGGTTCGGATAAGATTGACGGCATAGCCACGGAACTTAAGAGTGACAAATTGACCAATTGGCTCGAGCTTCCTGCTACAAAGGAGGGTGATGGACTCTACTTCATTACCCATAGCGCCACCATCGGAGGAAAGTATGGCCGCAATTACTCATTCTACTGGGACCCCAAGGCACTTGTAGCTCACTGGGTGGCTTATCCGCTCAATAGAGGACTCATCAGCACCGGTAGTCGGACTGATCTCTGGGACCTCAATCCCAAGGTGCCACGTCAATATCAACCGGTACTTTTGAGAGGCTACAGCGGCGGGACATTTCAGAGAGGACATCAGCTCCCTTCAGCTGACCGCTATTCTTATGAAGCCAATGTCCAGACCTTCTATGGCACCAACATAACCCCTCAAAGAGGAGCCCTAAACGAGAATATCTGGGCTACTCTTGAGAGCACAGTACGTGACTGGTCGAAAAACCTGGACACCCTGTATGTGGTTACCGGCTGTGTGATCGAAGGTAGTACTGAATTTGTCAATGACAACGAAGGGAAGAAGGTTACTGTGCCTACCGGTTACTATAAGGCGCTTTTGGGCTATAAGCAGAATGCCTCCATCGGTGGCTCTACCAAAGGTTTTGTGGGTATTGCCTTCTATTTTGATCACAAAGGCTACTCCAACGACTACACTACAATGATGAAACAGTCGATGACCATATCCGCTCTTGAGAAGAAAGTCGGTGTGGACTTCTTTGTCAATTTACCTGCCAAAATAGGAGCAGATCTTGCCCAAAAGGTGGAAACCAACATCGATTCTTTCTGGAAATAAATATAAACAAATAATAATCTGTTATGAAACGCAATTTTAAATGGATAGCATATGCGGTAGTAGCGGTGATGGTGACTATTGGTTGCAGCTCGGTTGCCTTTACGGGACGTAAAAGGGTGCTGCTCTATTCAGACTCACAAATTTCTTCCCTGTCAGACCAATCCTATCAGGAGTTTATGACCAAAGCAAAACTCTCTACCAACAAGCAGATGCAAGCGGCCGTGCAGGAGGTTGGCCGAAAAATGACTGTTGCCCTTGAAAAATATCTTACCTCGGTAGGCGAGACACATTATCTCCAGGGACTTAAATGGGATTTTCAGTTAGTACAGTCGGAAGAGGTAAATGCTTTTTGCCTTCCCAATGGCAAAATTGTCTTTTATGAGGGTATAATGAAATTTACGAATACCCCCGATTATATTGCAGTGGTGATGGGACACGAGATAGCTCACGCTGTTGCGCAGCATGGAAATGAACGTATGAGCCAGCAGAACCTCATGAGTATGGCAGGTTCGCTACTCAGTTCGGTGGCAGGCCGGAAATCAGATACCACTCAGGCACTATTCGAGATTGCCTTCGGTCTGGGAGGACAGCTTGGGGTTGTCTTACCCTATTCGCGTAAGCACGAGTATGAAGCTGACAGGATTGGACTTATCATCATGGCCATAGCCGGATATGACGTTGATAAGGCCCCTATTTTCTGGCAGGCAATGTCTGCGAAGGGCGGACCTACTATTCCGGAGTTTCTCAGCACGCATCCCAGCGATGAAAACCGTATAAAAAAAATCATAGAGGCCATTCCTGATGCTAAAGCTTATATCGGCAAATGAGAAGTTTCGCAAGTGACAATAATTCAGGCGTCCATCCTTCAGTGATGGAAGCTTTGATAAAAGCCAATAAAGACCATGCGGTAGGTTACGGTGATGATCCCTGGAGTGAAGCTGCAGAAAAATTGATAAAGGAACATTTCGGCGAGAACGCTACCCCATTTCTGGTTTTTAATGGTACGGGAGCCAATTCGGTAGCACTTCAGGCAGTGACTCGTTCCTTCAACTCCATCATTTGCGCTGCTACTGCGCACATCTTTGTGGATGAGTGTGGAGCTCCTGCAAAAATGAGCGGTTGTCCTCTAATTCCTGTGGTGACTCCTGATGGCAAACTGACCCCTGAGTTGGTAGCTCCCCACCTCAATAATTTTGGCGTTTGCCACCATTCACAGCCCGGAGCAGTTTATATCTCGCAGGCTACCGAACTGGGTACTCTTTATACTGTGGAAGAGATAAGGAGGCTGGCCGACTTCATTCACTCTTACGGGCTCTTTCTCCATATGGACGGTGCACGGCTGGCTAATGCCTGTGTAGCGCTGGATTGCACCTTCAAAGAGATGACGGTTGATGCGGGAGTGGATATCCTCAGCTTTGGCGGCACGAAGAATGGTATGATGATGGGGGAAGCGGTAGTCAGTTTCCTTCCGGAAATTTCCGGAAATATAAAGTATTATCGCAAACAATCGGCACAACTGGCCTCAAAGCACCGCTATTTGGCTGCACAGTTTCTGCCCTACCTGGGTGAGGGATTATGGCGCACTAATGCCCTTCAAGCCAATAATATGGCGTTAAAACTGCTCAAAGTGCTGCAGAAATATCCTCAGATTCGACTTTCGCAAAAGCCCGAGAGCAACCAACTCTTCTTCTATGCGCCTAAGGATTTTCTGGAGGAGCTGATGAAGGAATATTTCTTCTACTACTGGAACGAAGAAGCAGGGGAGGCGCGTCTTGTAACCTCGTGGGATACAACCGATGAGGACATTGCGGCATTCGAATCTTCAGTAGATAGGATTTTCTCCGCCAAGGGGTGATTAATGTTGCAATTATTTTGTAGAAGCAAAAAATATATCTACATTTGCACTCCCTAATGGGAAAAGGTCTCTTAGCTCAGCTGGTAGAGCA
>DFOK01000102.1 GCA_002376715.1 Bacteroidales bacterium UBA3543
GTAGTGGGTAGTGTGTAGTATGAAGTTGGGGAGTTAGAGGTGATGAATGCGCGTTATAAGAAATTTGGTGATTTTAGGGATTTAATTGTTTACAAAAAAGCCTTTAAACAGGGTTGTGAAATTTTCGATTTGACTCTCTCATTTCCCAAAGAAGAGCAATATTCACTAACTAGCCAAATCCGTCGTTCGACTAGATCTGTTTGTGCAAATTTAGCTGAAGCTTATAGAAAAAGGAATTATTTAAAACACTTTTTATTGAAAATTACCGATTGTTTAGGAGAAAATAGCGAAACATTTGTGTGGTTGGAATTTGCAAGGCAACATACATATATTTCAGAAGAGCTATTTCTAAAACTTTGTGCCTCAAACGCTGAAATAACAAAACTTTTAATATATATGTATAAGAATCCGAGTAAATTTGGTGTTAAAGAATAACTCAGAACTCGGAACTATAAACTTACTACACACTACATACTCGGAACTACACACTAAAAAAAATGTTCGGAAATTTCCGAACATTTTTTACATTCCTCCATCCACAACTATGGTCTGACCTGTGACGTAGCCGGAAAGATCGGAGCCTAGGAAGAGGGCTACATTGGCAATATCTTCCGGAGTGGCGGACCGGCGAAGAGCTATCATTTTGATCCATCCCTGACGCACCTCTTCAGGAAGAGCGTCGGTCATCTCTGTCTCTACAAAGCCGGGAGCTATGCAATTGACACGAATACCGCGTGAACCCATCTCCTTGGCAATACTCTTGGCCAAGCCTATCATTCCTGCTTTGGAAGCAGCGTAGTTGCACTGCCCGGCATTGCCGGATATACCAACGATAGAGGTCATATTGATAATGCTGCCGCTACGTTGACGTGCCATGACAGGCACTACAGCATGAGTGAAGTTGAATGCTGATTTAAGATTTACCGAAAGGATTTCATCCCACTGCTCTTCGCTCATTCTCATCAGAAGACCGTCACGAGTCACTCCGGCATTGTTGACCAAAATGTCAATTCTGCCAAAATCGGCCATTACCTGCTCTACAAGCTCGTGTGTCTGCTTAAAATCAGATGCATCGGAAGTGTATCCTTTGCAACGCACCCCAAGAGCTGTTACCTGCGCCACGGTATCGAGAAAGTGCTCACTTTCGCTGCGCGCCGTAAATGCGATGTCTGCGCCCTCTTGGGCGAATTTGATGGCAATTGCCTTGCCGATACCTCTTGATGCACCGGTTACCAGGGCGATTTTTCCTTTAAGTAGTCCCATTACGCTATATATTATTGTTTTCTCTCCTCCAATTTGTCATTGTCCACAAGGGCGAATGCAAGTTTGCTTTTCACGCACAATTTTCCATCAACTGATCCTTTGGCCTCAGTAAAATAAACCATCCCCTTCTTGTCTACAAGCCTGGCGGTGGTCTCAAAAGTATCTCCTGGAAAAACAGAATTTTTAAACCTAACTCCTTCAATGCCCGCATAAAATGGTGTACGTCCCTTCAAATCATCTCCTATAAGCAACGCGCAGGCTTGTGCCATCATCTCGCAAAGTATCACTCCCGGCACTACCGGATGACCCGGAAAGTGCCCTTGAAGGAAAAACTCCTCTCCGGTAACATGGTAACTGGCGTGTGCCACATTGTTTTCATCAATTTCAATCTTATCAACGAGTATCATAGGTTCTCGATGAGGGATGAACTCTTTGATCTGCTCTCTTGTCATAATCCTGTGCAAATATAGTTAAAAAAGGTTTATAAATTTATCCTGCGTAAAGCTATACAGCCATTGTGTCCTCCAAATCCCAGGGAGTTGGAAAGCGCAATATCGGCCGCAAACTTGCGTGATTTGTTCGGAGTATAATCGAGATCACACTCAGGGTCGGGTTCTTGGAGACCTATTGTCGGAGGTACGATACCCTCATAGAGGGCCATTACGGAAGCAACCAACTCCACTCCTCCTGCACCACCCAGCATATGACCGGTCATGGACTTAGTGGAGGAAATAGCAACTTTGCGTGCCTCTTCTTCACCTAGGGCAAGTTTTATGGATATTGTCTCGGACTTATCGTTTAGAGGAGTGCCGGTACCATGGGCATTGATATGGATTTTCTCTCCCTTGCGGTATCCGGCCTCTTCTAGAGCCTGACGCATCGCCTCAGCTGCCGTTGTACCGTCCGGACGCGGTGCGGTATAATGGTAGGCATCGCAGGTATTGCCGTATCCGCACACTTCTGCATAGATTTTTGCTCCGCGTGTCACGGCATGGTTATACTCCTCAAGCACCACTATTCCCGCTCCCTCTGCTATCACGAAGCCCTGTCTGCGTATATCAAAGGGCAGAGAGGCCTGCAAAGGATCCTCCGAGCGGGATAGTGCTCTGCTATTGGCAAATCCGCTAATGGAAAGTGGAGAGACTGCTGCTTCAGAACCTCCACAGATGATGGCGTCGGCATATCCGTGTTTAACAGCTCTGAAGGCCTCACCTATCGAGTGGGTTCCTGTGGCACAAGCAGTTACTATCGGTAAACAAACACCCCTCGCATCGTACTCAATAGCTATATTTCCGGCTGCAATATTAGAGATCATCATAGGGATGAAGAGTGGAGATACCCATTTGGGACCCTCCTGAACCAATTTGGTAGTTTCATTTACGAAAGTTTCCATACCTCCGATGCCTGATCCAATATAGACTCCAAGGCGGTCAGGAGCAATATTCTCCTTATTAAGACCGCTGGCTGTCATCGCCTGATTGGCCGCAGCCAGTGCAAAAAGTGCATATCGGTCATTCTTACGAGCTGTGGGGGGATCAATGCCGTAATCGCCGGGGTTGAAGCCTTTTACCTCTCCGGCAATCTTTACCAGAAGATTATCTGTGGGAAAACGCTCTATCAGCCCTATTCCGCACTTTCCTGCCGTGATGGAAGACCAGAAATCCTTCAAATTATTCCCAACAGGAGATATTACTCCCATTCCTGTTACTACTACTCTGCGTCCCATATCAAATGCATTTTGAGGTATCCTTAAGGAGCTCCCGAGCTCCATTTATGATATCGAGAATAATCTCTTTTGCCGGCTGGACCTTCTTAACCAGACCTGCACTCTGACCGGCCATAAAGCTGCCCATCTTCTCATCTCCATCCTTAACTGCTTTGCGGAGCGAACCGCTACCGAATTCCATTATAGCTTCGGGTGTCTGGTTAGGATCGTTCTCCATCTGAGCAAATTTCCTGGTGAAAGGGGTTTTTAAGGCGCGTACCGGATGTCCGAGAGTTTTTCCGGTAACGATGGTATCAGTATCGCCTGCAGCGATAACCTTCTGCTTATACACTTCATGGGCAGTACATTCGCTGGCAGCGATGAAGATAGTGCCACACTGCACACCTTCTGCTCCGAGCATCATTGCGGCAGCAAAGCCCCTGCCGTCTGCGATGCCACCCGCAGCAATTACGGGAATTGAGACTGCATCGCACACCTGAGGTATCAAAGCCATCGTATTCATCTCACCGATGTGTCCTCCGGCTTCTCCACCTTCTGCAACGACTGCCGCTGCACCCATTCTCTCCATCCGTATGGCAAAGGCTGCCGAAGCCACTACGGGTATCACCTTGACACCTGCCTCTAGCCACTTTTCCATATATTTTGAAGGCGAACCGGCACCTGTGGTGACAACCGGTACTTTTTCGTCGATTACATATTGCGCTATCTGATCCGCAATTGGACTCATCAGCATTATGTTTACACCGAATGGCTTGTTTGTCATTTTTTTGCATTTACGGATTTCCTCAAGGACCACATCCGCACCTGCATTGATGCTGGAGATGATTCCCAAACCTCCGGCATTGGAGACTGCACTGGCCAGAGCAGCATCTGCAACCCAGGCCATGCCACCTTGCAAGATCGGGTATTCAATACCCAATAATTCTGTAATTCTTGTTTTTATCATGATTTTCAATTTTTTGACCATTTAAGGAGACAGGCCCCGGCTGTGAAGCCTGCTCCAAATGCGCTCAACACAATGGTATCTCCGCAATTGAGTGTTTGGTTACGGTTTAGTTCATCAAGGAGAATTGGAACACTGGCAGAGGATGTGTTGCCATAATTCGCAATGTTGTGCGGAAATTTCACTTTGTCCTGGTCGAGCGATTTTCTAATTGTTTCAATAATACGGATATTTGCCTGATGCAGAAGATAGTAGTCCACATCATCATAAGTGATGCCATTCCCCTCAACCACTCTGCGAATATCGTTTAAAGAGGCATTGACTGCAAGTTTGAAGACGTCCTGACCCTTCATCACAAGCGGCCCTCCAAACTCTTCCTTTGTAATGAATGGAGTCTTTTCGAGCTGCCTGATCTGATAGAGGGGGTCGATACTACTGAAGGAAGAGAGTGCAATGGATTTGAAATCATCTCCTCTTTTAAGGACTGCAGCGCCGGCACCATCCCCGAAAAGGACACATGTGCTGCGCTCCTGCCAATCACACATACGAGTAGGTTCTTCGGCACAGACTACGAGGATGTGGTTAATGTCGCTTTTACTCTTAAAAAACGAGTTGGCAATATCCAGCGCATAAATAAATCCCGCACAGGCACTGTTCAGATCGAAACAGGGGCAGGTAGCTCCTATCATCCCCTGAACAATACAACTCAGTGATGGAGTAATGTACTCATTTACTACGTTGGAGCAAATTATGAAATCCAGATCTTCAGCGGAGATGCCGGCATCTTTCAATGCATTGTGGCAAGCTTCCGCAGCCAGATCCTCTAACTTTTCATGTGAAATAAGTTGACGTTGCTTTATACCGGTGCGAGTGGTAATCCACTCATCACTTGTGTCAAGAAAAGTGGAGAGCATATCATTTGTCACTGTAAGTGACGGATGGGCTCTCCCCGTTCCAATAATGTTCATTTTTAAAATTTTTTGAGTTTCGGCCGCAAATTTATTTGAGGACCGGCAAATGACAAAATGATTGTGGTTGTCAGTGACATTATGTGGTGGAATTAGTCCTATTTGGGGTAAAATTTTCGTTTTTGTGGCATCTTTGCTTATCTTTGAACTTTGAATTATACAGAATGAATAGGAAAATATCGGATTTTCTGCTTGAAAAAAGGCACCAGGTTGTTATGATTATAACAACTTTAATTGTTACAATAATAGTTCTCTTAATTATTGTGCCTTTTTCACCCACTGCCTGGCTTAAACTCTCAGGACCGGTATCTTTCTTTCTCACAGTCGGCTTTTTGGCGGTGGCAATTCTTATTCTCGTCATCTGTCGCATTTTTATGTGCAGACTGAGAAGACGACAGCAATTCCGCCTCTGGAGCTATTCTCTATGGCTAATTGCAGAATTACTTGTAATTGCTCACTTTTATGCCTATGTGACACTCACCTTGAGGAAATCGGATCTTATCGCAGGTGATTTCTCCTTTGCAACCCTATTGACCAGAGGTCTGGTAGGAGTAACTGCCATTCTTTTCGGTTCCAATACCATCTCCATCCTATGGTCAATCCAGCGTGACCAGAAAGAGCGTTTGAACATCCTTTCAACCGAATGGGAGAGGAATATACATGGCCAGGCGATATTGGATGGTAAACCGATAGCTGCAGGAGGAAATATTAACCCCATTGTTGATGTCGCATCACGGAGAAAAATTGCAAGTGAATCGGATTCGGACGATGATATCTCTTCATCTATGTACCCTGAAAGTGAGTCCAGAATCATCAACCTGTTTGACCATAATGGTATCCTTAGGTTCTCAATTAAAGAGTCTGACCTCTACTATATCATATCCCAGGATAACTATGTGCGTATCCACTCTCTGAATAACGGAGAAATGACCAGCTATATGCTCCGCTGTCCTCTTAAGGTGATAGAAAAGTCTATCAAGGGCTCTTCGCTGATCAGATGCCACCGCTCATATATAGTCAACATATCCAGAATCAAAGTACTCCGTAGCGAAAAAGATGGTTTCTTCATTGACATGGATTATGATGGCATTGCAGAAATCCCCATTTCAAAGAGCTATTCCGACACCTTTATGGAGCATTTCTCAAAAAAAATAGCAGGGAAGGAATCGAGCTAGACCAGTAATAAATAAGTTTAAATCACTATAATTAGAATATGGAAAAAGATGTTATACTCAAAGCAATGCGAGAGGCGGACAAGCCTCTTTCAGCAGGTGAGGTTACCAAACTCACTGGAATTGATCGCAAGATAGTTGATAAAGTTTTTGCGGAACTGAAGAAAAGCGGAGAAATAACCTCCCCCGTCAGATGCAAGTGGACACCGGCGAAATAGGTACGGGATTCGTGGTACGTGGTACGGGTTCCACGCAACTCGTAACGCGTAACTCGCACCTAAAATTAAAGGGTTCGATTTTTTCGAACCCTTTAATTTTATTATTTTCCAAAGTATCTCTTATATAGTCCTTCAAACGCCTGTCCGTGACGTGCTTCGTCTTTGCACATCTCATGAACTGTGTCATGTATGGCGTCATAATTGAGTTTCTTTGCCTTATCAGCGATACGCTTTTTGTCAGCACAGGCCTCTGCCTCGGCTTCCATGCGTTTTTTAAGGTTGGTCTTCGTATCCCACACCACTTCACCGATGAGTTCGGCAAATTTAGCTGCATGTTCAGCCTCTTCCCAAGCTATGCGCTTGTAAGCCTCCGCTATCTCGGGATAACCTTCCCTGTCAGCCTGGCGGCTCATTGCAAGATACATCCCAACTTCACCACATTCAGCTGTAAAGTGATCTTTTAAACCGTTCCAAATCTCCTCGTCGCAGCCTTTCGCTACTCCGATCTTGTGTTCATCGGCCCATACGAGACCATCTTTTTTCTCTTCCACCTCCTTGAATTTGGAAGCAGGCACGCCGCAGATAGGGCATCTTTCAGGCGGTTCAGGGCCTTCGTGAATATATCCGCACACTGTGCAAATCCATTTCTTTTTCATAAAATCGTTGTTTTAGTATTGTTTATAACCATTATAAATTAGTCGACTTTGTGCATTACAAAAAATATGCCTTTTCATTGTTTTTCGCAGCATTACCACCAAAATAAAATAGAGGTGAATTCGTCACCTCTATTTACATTGACAATAGTAAACCGAAAGGAAACTATTTTACTCTGCCGGGATAGTGTTCAAGAGCTACTTCCAGACACTTGAGTGCGGCTTTGATGTCCTCTTCCTTAAGTACATATGCCATACGAATCTGATTGGTACCAAGTCCCTTTGTAGCGTAGAAGCCTGCGAGAGGGGCTACCATAACCGTCTGGCCTTCATACTCAAACTCCTCGAGCAGCCACTGTGCAAACTTGTCACTATCATCAACGGGAAGTTGTACCACTGCATAAAATGCGCCCATAGGTGTAGGAACTACTACACCTTTAATCTTCCTAAGTCCCTCAAGGAGAACATTACGACGATGGATATACTCGTCACGAACTTCCTTAAAATACTCTGCAGGAGTATCGAGAGCACCCTCAGCCGCAATCTGACCATATGCAGGTGAGCAGAGACGCGCCTGGGCATAACGGAGTACGTATTTCATCACCTCTTTGTTCTTTGATACGATAAATCCGATTCTCACACCGCAGAGACTGTATCTCTTGGAAACAGAGTCAAGAAGAATAACGTTCTCCTCAAGTCCGGGGATATGCATGCAGGAGAAGTGCGGTTCATCGGTATAGCAGAACTCACGGTATACCTCATCCGAATAGATAAAAAGTCCATGCTTTTTAGCAATAGCACCTAGCTCCATCAGCGCCTCTTTTGTATAAAGAGATCCTGTGGGATTGCCAGGGTTGCAAATAATGATACCCTTGGTCTTGGGAGTAATTTTCTTCTCAACCTCTGACATCGGAGGAAGTGCAAAGCCATCCTCTATCTTTGTAGTGATGGGTTTTAGGATAACGTCATTCTGCAGGGCAATTGCGTTGTAATTGGTGTAGAAGGGCTCGAACACGATAACTTCGTCATCGGGATTACAGGTGACTGCAAGTGCGATCTGGAGTGCCTCGCTACCACCGTTGGTAATGTTGATGCAGGATGTATCGATGTCGATATTGATCCCTTTGTAATACTTCACAAGTCCTTCGAGCAGACTCTTGTTACCTGCTGAGTTGGGATAAGCTACAAGTTTGAGCTGGTTGTTCTTTACAGCGTCAAGTGCCTCTTTCGGAGAAGCAATGTCGGGCTGACCGATGTTGAGGTGATAAACTTTAATACCTCTTTTTTTCGCTGCATCAGCATAAGGAACAAGCTTCCTGATAGGGGAAGCCGGCATCTTTTGGGCTTTTTTAGAAAATGTTAGCATATTGAAAATCTGTTGTTATTGTTATTAAATCGTTTACTTCTCAATCTATCTGCGAGCGCCATACTTTGCAAGTTCACGCATAAAACCTTCGATTTTTGGCTGAACTGCACTTGTGGGACAATCAAAATTGTTGACCAGAATGGCAAACTTAATGTGACCCTTCTTTGTCTTCACATAGCCCGCATAACATCTCACACTCGACAAGGATCCACTCTTGGCCCTGATAATCTCCTTTATTTCCTCTTTTTCTCCCTTTAGCACCCCTTCAAGTGTACCGGGACGTCCGGGACCGGGAAAACTCTCAAAGTATTGATCAAATGTAGCACTTTGTTCTTTATAAGTGTAAAAATTTGTGAAGAATCTTGGAGAAACATAGTTTTCTCGGGAGAGACCGCTGCCATCGTCCTGGTGAAGTCCGTAAGTGTCGACACCATGGTCTTGTAGATACTGTTCTACCGCCTCTGTAGAGGCATAAAAATAGGAATTGTCAACGAGTACTTTACCAAGCATCTTCAACATGGTCTCTGCAAAAAAGTTATTGCTGATGGTATTTGTCACATTTATAACCTCAATCAATTCGGGAGAGAAAGTCTCCACCAGATATGTAAGTTTGTCCTGATCGGGAACGGCAATGCCCATCTGCCTGAGCGAAGCCACATCATTTACCCCAAGTGAAGGAATCCCTTTGCCTGTAAGAAAAGCATCGAATGCACCTGCACAGGTTGAAGGCCCGAACCTGTTGGAACGTGTAATTACCCTCTTAGGCATATCCACCGCATAAGTGCCTACAAATTTGGCTACCGGAGCAAGGTTGGTAACATAATACTCGGTACCGTCACGACTTTTTTCAGGTCCGGTGACAACTTGGTTGATATAGGTCATTTTGGGTGAATATGGAGGAAGCGGAGTGATTTTAACGGGATCACCCACTGTTGCCCCCGGCTCAATCTCAAAACGGCTGAGGTTTTCAGCGTAAGAGAGTCCTGAAGGACCGCTGCCATAATAATAACCGAGATTGCCATAGGCCCAGCTGTCAGGAATATTCTCATCAATAAAGAAACGATCATCACCTATGACACTGCCATTGATGCGTTTGATGCCGGCTTCTGCTATTGCGTCAGCCCATATACCGAAAATGGAATCTATAGGATATGCTATTTCATCCTGCGAACCGAGTGTTGGGTCACCTCCGCCGACAATATACAGATCACCATTCAAGGTACCGTCATCCATTATATGACCATCGTAAGCAACCTTTGTGGAGAATCTGAAGTCAGGACCGAGCACCTCGATGGCCACTCCCGTGGTAATGGTCTTCATGGTAGAAGCGGTCAGCAGTGGCATCTCCCCATTCCAGGAAGCTATATCTTTTCCATTTTCGTCCACAGCAAGAATAGCGACTGCAGCATTGACAAATAGAGAGTCGGTCTTGAGTTGTCGGTTAATATAATTCTGTACCCTGTTCTGGGAAAAAACAAGCGCCGGAAAAAGTAAAAAGGCGGTGATTAGTCTTATACGCATAGTGTTGTGCTTTATTAAAGAGACAAAAATAGCAAAAAAGAGGGATTGTTTCAATAAAACAAGTAATTTTGTAGAATATAATTCAAAAAGCGAAGAGAGCACTAAAAGTTGCGGAAAACAAATTTAGATAATTGCTTTTCTACAGATAGTAGACCAAATAGTTTGAATATGACCAATACTGAAGCCAACAGATATGCGGCAAGAGGGGTTTCCTCATCCAAGGAAGATGTGCATAAGGCTATCGCCGATATGGACAAGGGACTTTTTCCGAAAGCATTCTGTAAGATTGTACCCGATTATCTGGGTCATGATCCGGAATATTGCGTAGTAATGCACGCAGATGGGGCAGGCACCAAAAGTTCCCTGGCCTACATTTATTGGAAAGAAACAGGCGACATGAGCGTCTGGAAGGGTATTGCTCAGGATGCGATAGTGATGAATACGGACGACCTGCTTTGCGTAGGAGTCACAGATAACATCCTGCTCTCCTCTACTATCGGAAGAAATAAAAGACTCATACCCGGAGAGGTTATCAGCGCACTGATAGGCGGTTCACAGGAGTTTGTCGGCAAAATGGCCGATCTCGGCATCGGACTGCTGCTCACCGGCGGAGAGACCGCGGATGTGGGAGACTTGGTGCGGACAGTTATAGTGGACAGTACCGTTTGCGCCCGTATGCGCCGCAGCGATGTTATAGACAATGCACGTATTTGCGCCGGTGATGTAGTGGTGGGACTGGCATCCTTCGGGCAAGCCACATATGAAGAGGAGTACAACGGCGGTATGGGCAGCAATGGGCTCACCTCCGCACGCCATGATGTATTTGAACACTCCATCGCCACCAAATACCCGGAAAGTTTCGACAACTCCGTCGATGAAAAATATGTATATTGCGGTAGCAAAGCCCTTACCGATATCGAACCTGAAACCGAACTCACCTACGGCAAACTGGTACTCTCCCCTACCCGCACCTATGCGCCGGTAGTCAAGGAGATACTTGAAAGATACCGTCCGAAAGTCCACGGTATGGTGCATTGTTCGGGCGGTGCCCAGACCAAGGTACTCCATTTCATCGAGGGACTAAAAGTAATCAAGGATAATCTCTTCCCTGCACCGGTGCTCTTCAGGACAATTCAACAAGAATCGGGGACAGCTTGGAGTGAGATGTACAAGGTATTCAATATGGGGCACAGGATGGAACTTTATGTTCCGGAAGAGATTGCACAGGATATCATCTCCATTTCCGAAGGATTCGGGATAGAGGCGCGTATCATCGGAAGAGTGGAAAAGGCTCCACTAGCTGAAGTCGAAATAATTTCAGAATACGGAAAATTCAACTATAGAAGATAATTATGAAAAAAGCACTGATTATCCTCCTCGCACTCTCTGCGGCATTATGTTCATGTAAGAAAAATGTCCGGCAGACGGCCATCAATCTGCCCATAGTTGACAGAGCCCTCTACGATAGCACCTCCATTTATTATGGAGATTTTGAAAAATATCCCGAAGATCTCAAGATGCTCCCCATCGGAGTATTCGATTCCGGTACGGGTGGATTGACAGTCCTCGAAAAAATTCTCTCTCTCGATGTTTTTGACAACATTACCGGCCAAATGGGAGATGATGACATACTCGACTTTGCCGGCGAACATTTCATCTATCTCGCCGACCAGGCCAATATGCCCTACGGCAATTATGACGCCGAAGGCAAGAGTGATTATCTTAGGGAACTGGTAATCAAGGATGCGCTTTTCCTTCTGGATGACAACTATTACGAAACTCAATTCAACAGGGAGTCCGATGGAATTAAACCCCGCGTAAAAATCATCGTTATTGCCTGCAACACAGCTACAGCTTATGGCCTGAAAGATATAACCTCGCTGCTGGAGCAGAGCAACACAGGTGTCAAGGTAATTGGAGTGATAAATGCCGGTGTAAAAGCCACGCTTGACCAATTAAATGTTACTGAAAGTGATGAACCCTTCGCCATAGGAGTACTGGCGACACCCGGCACAATCGCCTCCGGCTCATATCAGCGTACAATCGAAGAGATGTTAGCAGAACGCGGCATTAAAACAAATGTAACGATTGTAAATCAGAAAGGATATGGATTTGCCGAGGCGGTTGACAGCGAACCTGATTTTGTCAATCCCTCTCTCTATACACCTCGTAATTCATACAGGGGCCCCCGTATCGGCATGGGAGATGATTCCCTTGACATCAATCTGATGAGGATTTACAATTTTGACTTTTCCGGCAACAGAATGCTTTACAGAAGGGATGCACAAGGACGCTACAGAGATATTCAGCTCAATGATGCCGTAAACTACGCCCGTTTTAACCTAGTTTCACTTCTGGAAAAGCACCGTCTGAGTGGTTCTACATCACCTCTGAGAGCAGTCATACTGGGTTGTACCCACTATCCTTTCCTGATAGAGACACTTTGGCAAGTCCTAAACGAACTTAAAAATATCAAAGTCGAGAACCAATATCTCTACAAGCATCTCATTGCGGATGATTTCATTTTCATAGACCCCGCAATCTACACTGCAATTGAGTGTTACAACACTCTTCGCGAAGATGGCAACCTTGCCCTGCGTATTGGCGATCAGAAGGTAAACGGATATATTTCCGTTCCTGACGGATTTCTCGACAGTAAATACCTTACTCCCGACGGCAAACTTACATACGAGTTCAAATATGGCAGGGATGTGGATTCCAAAGAGATAACAACCAAACAGGTACCATTCTCCAAAAGCAATATAGACAGCAACAACCTCCTTCGAATCAAGTCACTGCTGCCCTATTCCTACGAACTTATATATCCTGCACTCTAATGATGCTAAGCGAGTTCATTACACCTGAAGAGATAGAATGCCTGGAAATCATTTCATTTTCCGGGGAAATCAGTGTGATATCGACTACCGGAAAGAAGTACAAAGAGGCTATAAAGCATCTGAGGGAACAAATTTTCATCGGCTTTGACACCGAAACCAAACCCAATTTCCACGCCAATACCCCACGTAACTCCACAGCATTACTGCAACTTTCCAGCGAAACGAATGCATATCTGTTCAGAGTGCAAAAGATAGGCCTCCCGCAGGAGCTGGCAGATATCTTATCAGACCCGGAAATCACCAAAGTGGGGGCAGCTACCACGGATGATATCAGAGGACTACAACATTACAGAGAGTTCGAGCCGCATAGATTCATAGATTTGCAGGACTTCGTAGAACAATACGGCATACTCGAGAAAAGCGTACGTAAGTTGGCAGCCATAATACTCGGAAAAAGAATCTCCAAGGCACAGCAACTTTCAAACTGGGAAGCGGCCAAACTGACACCCGCTCAGCAACTTTACGCAGCTACTGATGCCTGGGTCTGTGTCAAGATGTACAAAAAGCTCCTTGCCTGTCCCAAACCTTCACTCCAAGAGAACGAAATATGACACGCATCCACCTCAAAAAAGGGCGGGAGGAGTCTCTCCTGCGACGCCACCCCTGGCTCTTTTCCGGCGCCATATCACGCATCGAAGGCGAACCTTATGAAGGGGATATCGTATCCATCATCAGCCAAAGCGGTGAATGTCTTGGGTACGGACATTTCCAGATAGGCTCGATAGCGGTGCGGGTGCTGAGTTTTGACGATGCTGCACTCTCCCCTGATTTCTGGAAGGAGAGGATCGGCGCTGCGTACAGGCATAGACTCTCCCTGTCGCTAAATAACACCAACTGCTATCGTCTGGTACACGGAGAGGGAGATATGCTCCCCGGTCTTATAGTGGATTGGTACAACGGAGTGGCGGTGGTTCAGGCACATTCGGTCGGAATGTTTCTCTCATTGGAAAAAATTTCCGATGCCCTTAAAGAAGTTTATGGGAAGGAGCTCAAGGCAATTTATGACAAAAGCTCGGGGACAGCGCCATTTAATGCCGGACTTGACCTCAACGATGGTTTTCTTTATCGTAATGAGGACTTTTCCGATGAACGCGAAGGGATTGTAATGGAGAATGGGCACAAATTCATAGTCAACTGGGAGGAGGGGCAGAAGACCGGTTTCTTCCTCGACCAGAGGGAGAACAGAGCACTTGTGGAGAGGTATGCTGCCGGACGAAATGTGCTCAATCTCTTTTCTTATACGGGAGGTTTTTCCATATATGCACTCGCAGGCGGAGCCACAGGTGTAGATTCGGTGGATAGTTCGGCCAAAGCAGTTGCGATGATGGAGAGGAATGTGGCCCTCAACGATTTCCCCAACCATCATTCTTTCTGTGAGGATGCCATTGACTTCGTCAAAAATTCCCCATTTGGAAAATATGATATGATGATTGTGGACCCTCCGGCATTCGCCAAACACCGCGGCGCAATCAGAAATGCACTCAGAGGCTATCAGAGACTCAATGCCTCAGCCATTTCCAAAATAGCATCTGGAGGTATTATCTTTACTTTCAGCTGTTCACAGGTAGTAGACAGCACCTCTTTCGCTCTTACCATATTTTCCGCTGCAGCGGAAACGGGACGCAATGTCAAGATTCTCGACCGACTAAATCAACCGGCCGATCACCCCGTCAATATTTTCCATCCGGAAGGAGAGTATCTTAAGGGACTGATACTCTATGTTGAATAATCCTTTCTGTTACACCCTAAGAAGTTAGTCCTTACAACAATGCATCTGCAAGCTGCTCGAGAGCAGGATAGTCGGTGCTCTTCATCCGGCTTCTGATCGTAACGACAGGCTCTACTATCGTCAGATTGGACATCTGACAGAGCATTTCATTCATAATTCTTGCTGCGGAAGGGGCCCACGAGCCATTTTCAATGATACCCACGGTACGGCCTGCATAACATTTAATCTGAAGGATATGAAGGAAATTGTGCATTGGAGTAAAGAGCCCATTGTCATAAGAAGAGGCTGCAAGGACCAGTTTGTCATAGCGGAAAGCATCAGAGACATTGCGGGAAATGTCAGTACGACATAAATCTCTGATAAACACATTTTCCGCCCCTTTAGACTCAAGCAACTCTTTCAACTTTTCCGCTGCCTTCATCGTGCCACCATAAATGGAAGCCACAGCTATCATAATACCATTCGACTCGGGGGAATAACTGCTCCAGGTATCGTAGAGTTTAATATATTTTTCCAAATCTTCATTTATAATCGGACCGTGGAGCGGACGAATGCTCTTTATGGGCAGAGCAGAGGCTTTTTTAAGGAGATTCTGAACTTGAGCACCATATTTACCTACGATATTGATATAATAGCGTCTTGCCTCTTCAGACCAATCGGGATCTTCACTGCTGTAGAATCCGCATTCCGAGAGTGCCCCGAATTTACCGAAACCATCAGCACTGTAAAGTGCTCCATCAAACTCATCAAATGAGACCATTACTTCAGGCCAATGCACCATTGGTGCCGCATAGAAGTGAAGTTTGTGTTTTCCCAAATCCAGAACATCCCCCTCTTTCATTTCGATGCAACGGCTACCGATAGCGGGAGTATTGAAGAACTGCGGAAGCATCTTGGCAGCTCTGGCTCCTGTGACAATCTGAATATCGGGATATATTTCAAGCACTCTTGCAATCATGGAAGAATGGTCGGGTTCAAGGTGATGAACGACCAGATAGTCAGGTTTCCTTTCTCCGAGAGCTTTTCTCAGATTCGTCTCCCACTCCTCCCCTTTTCTGGCATCTGCCGTATCCAATATGGCTATTTTCTCATCCAAAATAAGATAAGAGTTATAGGAAACGCCTTGCGGCACTTTGTATTGGCTTTCAAAAAGGTCTATATCAAAGTCATCAAGACCTATGTAGATAACGTCGTCAGTAATTTTCCTCATAATTGCATTCCTAATTAAACTAAACATTTACTTATTTGAGCTGCAAAGATAATAAATCCCCTTGATTTAAAGGAAATGGCCGTTATTACGCAGAGTAAAAATGTGGTCATGTTCTTGGAATGAAATCATTTGACGGCCATTGTAAAAAATCTCAGAGCAATCTAATTTAACCAACTTTTTACTCGTTATTCTACCATATTTATATAAATTTGCCGGAAGTTTTATAATGGAAGCCTCTCGACGGCAGGCGAATTTGCCAACGCTGAGTGTACTATAAATTTACTTACTTATTAACCTAGAGTCAGTTTTTTAAGAATTCTGCAACATTTATATTCAAATCATGAAAAAAATAATTTACTCTATCATTGCCATAGTCGTATCTATCAGTATGGCAAACGCTCAGGATCTCGTAACAAAGACAAATGGCGAAGACATTAAGGCTAAAGTACTTGAAATCACCACTAATGAGGTTAAGTACAGGCTGTATGATGAGCCCGACGGTGTTGTTTATACCGTAAAAAAGAGCGATATTGTTATGATTCGCTATGAATCGGGTAGAAATGAAATATTCAACCAGGAATCAATGTCTGATACTTTTTCAGACAGAGAATCACTTGCTGATATTAAACCGGATATGAAATACAGGGAACTTAAAAAATTGTATAACCATAAAGACTACACTCCCTCATCACGTGACCGATATAAGCCGGGTTGGACGGGAATAGCATCATTTCTCATTCCCGGTCTTGGAGAGAGCATCAATGGAGAATGGAAACGTGGCGTAGGCAAATTCTGCGGTAGCGTTGTTCTTATAACTGCCGGCAGCATATGTGAAAGGGCAAGTCATGGTGAGAATGCTAAAGGATGGCATCTTGCAGTTGCAGCAGTTAGTTATGTGGGTGCGATAGGACTGGATATTTGGAGTATTGTCGATGCCGTTAGGATAGCCAAGGTAAAAAATATGTACGAGCAGGATTTGAGGCGAACTTACTCATTTGACCTCGACCTGCATCCTTCAGTAAACTACATACAAATGGGCAACACGATTCAGCCCACAGTAGGATTTACACTTGCGTTACAGTTTTAAAAAGGGCTACTGATTAGTGGTGTAATAATTGATTGAAAATTAAGATTTTTATTATGAAAAAAATATTTTTATCCCTCATCGTCATAATCGCATCTATGAGTTTAGCAAACGCTCAGGACTTCGTAATCATGAAAAACGGTGATGAAATTAAGGCAAAAGTGCTTGAAATCACTATGGATGAAGTCAAGTACAGGTTGTATGATGAACCCGATGGTGTTATATATACCGTATGGAAATCCGACATTATTATGATTCATTATGAATCAGGCAGAAGTGAGGTATTCTCTCAAAAGGTGATGCCAAGTCCCTATTATTCAGGTAGAGAGCCTCTTTATAACATTAGACCGGGCATGAAGTATAATGAGCTTAAACACTTATATAACCATAAAGATTACACTCCATCATCAAGTGATTTTAATCCGGGCTGGTGTGGTGTGGCATCATTTTTCATCCCCGGACTCGGAGAATGTATCCTTGGAGAGTGGGGACGAGGTCTGGGCAAATTCTTTGGTAATATGGCACTAATGAGTGCTGCTGCCATTTCTTTTCATGCGGGTGTTTATGCAGGTTATTATTATGAAGAGGAAGCATGGCCGCTGGGAATTGCAGCGATTTGTTCTGCAGCTGCTGTAGGACTGAACATTTGGAGTATAGTTGATGCCGTAAGGATAGCCAAGGTAAAGAATATGTACGAACAGGATTTGAAACAAGTTTACTCATTTAACCTCGACCTATATCCATCGGTAAACTGCATACAAATGGGCAACACAATGCAGCCCACAGTAGGATTTACACTTGCATTAAGGTTCTAAAACGAGTAACCTATTTAGTAGTCTGACAATCTGATGAATTATTCTCATTAGGTAACATTGAAAACATCAAGTACAAGAATTAAATCAAAACCAAGCTATGAAAGAAATATTGATATATAAATGCAAAAATGGCATTATCGCCAATAAAATAATCAACATACTTGATGTCAACAACATTGTTTACCGTCAGCATGATGAAACTGTAGATAAACGGCCGGGAGCTTACGGCCCTACCCCCGGTATCGCTATATATGTATTTGAAAAGGATTATGACAGGGCACTGGAGTTAATTGATCCCATTATCAAAGATAATATCGAAGGTCCGAAACCCTTGTGTCCAAAATGCGGCAGCGAAGAGGTCGAAGCCATTCCTCGACACAAGTCCACCAAACTTGTCATACTGCTTTCCATCCTTTTATTCCTGATTCCCGGACTCTATTTTGTCTATTCCAGGAATTTAAACATTCGTTCCCAGTCCCTCGATATCATTGCAATAGTGATGATCCTCTCCAGCATCGCCTTGATGATTGTCAGTAAACACCAAAACGTCAATCATCAGTGCACTAAGTGCGGCAGGAAGTTTAATCATATATAGCGAAGCGACTGCATCATATAAAAACAAAAGCCTCATTTCTCCATAGTTGTAATTAAACTCTTGGGGCAACCACAAAGTCTAATACTAACGCAATCTTGCAGAGAGATAATAAGACTTTACCGATGGGTAAGCTCTTTTATCTTTGAAGAAGTATTTCGAAGTTGCAACAACTTCGACAAAAAAAGTATAATGCCTAACTGAATATCTTTTGATAAATGGTAAAATATCCCATATTTGTCCCATCTAAAATGACAAACAAACTCAAATTCATAGTAATTTTAGTTTTTTTGGTTTTCACCCATCTTGCAAGCCATGGTCAAACTTCGTGTACGGTAAGTGGAATGGTGGTTGACACCAATAATTTCCCTGTGCAATATGCATCCATCGTGGTATATAAATCGGACAAACTGCTGACAGGCACTTTGACGGGTGAGAATGGGGAGTTTTCATTTAAAATAAACCGCAGTACTGACGAACATATACTTGTAATAGAATTTATCGGATACGCTAAAAAAGAGGTTAGTTTTAAGCCGGAGAGGTCATCAATAAACCTGGACAAGATAATTATAAAAGAAGATGCAGTTCTTCTTGGCGAAGCTATTGTGACAGCTAAGATGGATGCAGCCAAATCCTCGGTGGAGCATACTGTGATCCATGCTTCTGCAAATATGAGTTTCGAAACAGGAACGGCTCTCGACATACTCCGTACATCTTCATCTGTGACACTGGTAGGTGATGCCATTTCAATCAGAGGTAACAGAAATATCCTCGTACTTCTGGATGGAGTTCCCACAACAGTCGGTGATCTTGCAGTGATTCCGGCAGCCAATATCAAAAACATTGAAATAATAACCAATCCCGATGCTTCATACGACTCCGAAGGTACCGGTGGTATCATAAACATAGTCTCCAAAAGGAGTGGTGTAAAAGGATTTAGCGGGGTAATGTCAGCAAACTACGGCTTCAACCACTTTGTAACAGGCAATCTGGGCCTGTCATATATCAAACCCAAAACTTCGTGGAGATTCAATTACAACACAAAATATGAAGATGACATTGTAAATACGACATTGAATCGCCTGATTCACGAAACCGGCAACCGGACCTACCAGCAGATGAGGGCTGTAAGATATGTGTACAACAATAATATCGGAGTCGGTACTGACTTAAGAATTAACGAAAAGAACATTCTTAGCATTGACCTGAAGTCCATGCTGCCAAGACATAATATAAAGCAAGACTTGGATAATAAATACATTAAGGCGGGAATGGAGAGTAAGGAGAAAAGGCGCAAAGACGTTACATGGAACAGGGAAAACATAGAAGGAAACATATCATATAGACATATCATCAAGCCGGACACCTCTGATCTGACCATTAGCGGTTCCATATCCAGAACATGGGGACACAGACCCTCCTACTATTTCCTGGAAGGAGCTGAGATAGGTCGTTCCGATTCAGGAGGAAGCCCCTTCATAACCTCATTTCAGGCAAACTTCAAACAAAAGATCAGTTCCGGCACACTATCAGCCGGAACAAAATTGACATATAGGGACAATGGCATCTATCACCGATTCTATTCAAATGAGAATGGGGAGTGGAATTACTCGGAAACATTCAGCAACGACTTACAGCATACAGAACTTGTAAACGCAGCTTACATTTTGCTATCATCAAAAATAGGAAAATTTACTTATAAGGCGGGATTAAGAGGAGAGTTCAGTACTGTTACATTGGAAAGTAATCGGGAAAAACTCAAAGAGAGAAATAACGATTTTTTTATTGCCCCGAGTTTATCCGGGACATATAATCTGACAAAGAATCAAGAGGTTGCCTTTGCTTTTACACGCCGAATCGGAAGACCCATCTACCCTCAGTTAAATCCCTATATGAGCATGGTGGATGCCTCGACTTACGAGCAAGGCAACATGAATCTAAGACCGGAGAAATCCTCACAAATTGACCTGAGTTATAGCCTTAAAAGCAAGTTTGTGCAATTGTTTGCGGATGCCTATTTGAACTATACTACGGGCTACATTTCACAGATAACGAAAATATCGGACGGTCTGCTCATCACGACCTACATAAACGGTACTTCGGACTTAAAGAGCGGGGCGGAAATTTCCCTCAAATTGCTGCCTTCCGGATGGTTGTCCGCGACACTGAGTGCAAACACCTTCTATGTTGACACCAGAGGTAATTTTGCAGGAGCTGAAATCAATAACAAAGGTTGGTCAAACAACAGCAATTTGCTCCTTGACTTCATGATTGGAAAATCCACTGACCTCCAGATACAATATTTTCTCACAACACCGCAATATTTTCCTCAACTAACGACATCACTCACACATCATATGAATGTCGGATTTAAGCACACATTCCTGAAGGGAGCGATGAGTGTATCCTTGCTCCTTACTGACGCATTCAATACATATAAATGGCAAGTGCAGTCAAGCAACAATATCTTTGATCTGACAAATATTAGCACCATGAAGAGCAGGATGTTGTGGGTAGGAATTTCATACAACTTCAATTCCTTCAAACAGAAGAGTGGAGAGACGAAATCAGAGGGAGACAGAACTCTAATCAAATTATGATTATAGTGAGTGGTGCGGGGTACGAGGTACGGGGTGTGCATCATAAAATACCTCAACGAAGTGCCACAAAAAACCTGAAAATTGTAAAATGACATGAACCCCGAAAGTTAGACAAAAAACTTTCGGGGTTCATTATCGCCGTAAGCGAGAGGGATTTTTTTTCGAAACTATGCGTTAAGCACCTCCCCCTCCCCAAGCGCTCGGAATATTGTTGTAATCGGTTACTTTTGCGTATCTAAAACAATCAGTAGTCGTCCATGTTCCCGTACCTTTGTTAAAATTCCAAAGTGCGGGGGCAGTACCTGGAGATACCACATTAGTGCCTATACTGTAAAAACACCCTGAGAAATTCATATCTCTATCCTTAAAAAAGTCGGGGTTTGTCGCTGGGTCCGGGAAAATATCGGACGTTAATTGCAACCTTTTACAGTTGAAGAAACATTGATAGAAATTTGTTGCTTCCGTGTTGTTAACAAACAGTCCTGTCGGGGTAGTTCCGGTTAAGTTGGAGCAGTTGGCGAAACAGCTAGAGAAAGATTCTGCTTGCTCATTGTTGTAGAACAGTCCTGCCGGAATGCTTCCGTTTAAACTGAAGCAGTTCATGAAGCAGCTGCTGAAATTTGTCGCTAGCGTATTTGTGTCAAACAGTCCTGCCGGGATAGAGGTTAGCGCTTCGCAGTTAGCGAAACAGCTCCAAAAAGATGTAGCCAGTGTATTGTTATTAAATAGTGTTGCCGGAATAGAGGTAAGTCCTGTGCAGTAGTAAAAGCAATTCTTGAAAGTGGTGGCTTTCGTATTGTTGCTAAAGAGTTCTGCAGGTATGGAGGTTAGTCCGTGGCAACCTCTAAAACAATATTCAAAAATTGATGCTTCCGTATTGTTGGCAAATAATCCGGCCGGGATAGAGGATAGTCTGCGGCAATCAAAAAAACAATATCCGAAATTGGTTGCTCCTGTATTGTTTTTAAATAATTCTGCAGGGATGGATGTTAGTCTTGAGCATGATTTAAAAAAGTTCTCGAAACTTGTTGCTCCCATGTTGGGGAAAGGAGTAAGGACAGCCGTCAGCAGATTTTCTCCGGTAGTCTCGCGGTTAAATGTGATTTGTGGAAATTGTATTTGTGAAGAGTTGGGTTGGTCGGAGTAGATAGTTATGGTATAATCACCTGCATTGGTGTAGGGGTGCGAAGCGAGTATCTGGCTAGCTGCAGGGCCTTGATTAATGATTGTGTTCGCGGATCCATCTCCCCAATCTATCGTCAACTTGGCAGGGATGGTGGATGCAGCAGATCTTAGCCGGATCCTGTGTGTTGTAGATGGTTCAGTGGTTCTGATAGTATAAATAAAAGGAACAACTTCCTCCCAAGTTCCGCTTACGGCAGCTTTGTAACGGTTTCCTGCTGCGTAACTCTTACCGCTGTTTGTGGTACTCCATTCGTATGATTTGTCTCCGACTTGTGTTATTTTTACCTTTCCACTCGTGCCAATATTCATAAAGGTTGGGTCAAAAGCAAGGAAAGCTGTCAGTTCGGCACCGGAAGTGTATGTGTAGTTGGTTATGTTGAGGGTCATGGACCGAGCTTCTCCTCCTGCTGTTGTAATCGTCCAAATAATTGATTTGATAGCTCCAATATTGGTCGACATACCGCTGAGTTTAAATCTCATGATGCTACTCTTTAATACCAATGAGAAGGTCTCAGTAAGCGGATTAGCTGCCTCGTCAAAAAGAAGCAGTTTGCTTTGGAGGTGAGTTGCCGTATTGTCTCCGTTCTGGGTCTGTTGCCAGAAAGAATCTGCAATAGGTTGCACATTGCCGTTGGCATCCAGCGTAACAGTTGATGGATAGTATACCTTGTAGGTGGTGGCATCAGTGACGGGTGTCCCCGTAAATGTGTTACCGGTTCCGCTGTAGGTAAAGGTGGTTTTTCCTTTATAGTTTCCAAGTGCATCATATCCAGCCAGCAACAACTTGTCGTCGTTTTCCCATGAGAGTTTGAGATTTAAGTCATCGTATGCCACACGGGTTTCTGGTGAGATAGATACATTGATAGTAGCGATACTTCCCTCATTTTTAATTAATGGAAGAGGTTCTCTAGTGCAACTCGCCACCAATATGGCAAGCAGTGCAATAATAAATAATTTGGGTTTCATGCCTATGTATTATTTGCTTTTGACTAATTGTTCATTGTCCATTACAATTGCCAATGGCCAATAGTTAACCCATCCTACCAGGCATCTCCTCCGTCTCCAACGTCGGGAAGACTGGCTGTCAGGATGTTTTGGGTAAGTTCGATTTCGATGACTTCGATGTCAGGCGCGATGTATTGTTCCGCGGATGCAGAATGAAATTTTGTTGTGTTCATAATCAATGTTTTTTCTACTAAGGCGTAAAGGTAGAAACTATTTTAATACAACAAAACTATTTTGGCATAATTCATCAAAAATAGTTTTCATTTTACAATACCTGAATTTACGCTTTGTAAACTAATGGGTTTTTGAGGCTTGTGCATAGATCCGTGTGCCGATACCTAAAACCAGGAAAAGCATAAGTCAATTCAAAAAAATCCCCCTCGCCATTGACAATGCGTCAAATTAGCAAGAGGGACTTATCTATCGAAAGAGGGCGTTATAGTTTCCTCCAATCATTGGGGCGAAAAAGCCCCAACACAAGGCTTAAGCCGTAAAAATTATGCAATATGCCTGATTAATTTCCCGGGGAGAATAGGCGAACCATTAGCCCATTTGACTTAGATCTTGTGTTGTTTGTGTTCGCGAAGATTTTGTAGAATTGCATGTTCCACGCTACGGTATTATCACTATTGTTTTCCGTAGACGACCAGTAGTAGCCGTAAGTGCCTACGTTGTATGTTTTACCGGTGCTTGATTGATAGCCGCTAGCCGGGAAATAACGAACAACGTCGTTTTCCTGACCGGTATTCCAAAAGGCACCGTTGTTGTCACTGATGTTGCCAATGGTCACGGATGGCGCTACCCTGCGAGAAGTAATTTTCATATGAGTATTATTGCCATCGCTGATAAATTCATATTTCCAAGCAGAGACCCACTTGGTTCCCTTGTAACGAAGAGCATAAGAGGGAGCCGGATTATTACTGGTTCCGGTATTTTTATAATCGCTGGTCATATTTATGCTCTCACCCTGAACTATGACGCTCTCGGAAATATTATTATAAGAAGGATTACTTGTGAAGTAAACGTAATTGCTGTTCTGCGGTATGATCCCTCGCCACTCATCTACGCTCGGCAGGTGGTAACCGGAAATGTTGATAGTTTGTGCTACATTCCAATTAATATAGTTACCCAGATCACAAGCAGTTAAATTCGTTACAAAACCGGTACCGGCACTATTCACGTTAGACTCGGCAACGTAGATGAGCGGGGTAGGAGCAGGTGCATTGCCTGCGAACAAACGAACCGTTTGTCCGGCATCCTTACTATTGTTGTTGGAATTAGTGGCCGCGAAGGTTTCATGGAATTGCATGTTCCAAGCGACGGTATTATCACTATTGTTTTCCGTAGACGACCAGAAGCGGCCTTGAGTGCCTACGTAGAATAACGAGCCTGAGCTTGATTTATAACCGCTAGCCGGGAAATAACGAACAACGTCGTTTTCCTGACCGCTACTCCAGAATATTGGATCGGCTATATTGGTAATGGTCACGGATGGCGCTACACTGCGAGAAGTAATTTTCAAATGAGTATTATTGCCATCGCTGATATACTCGTACTTCCATGCAGAGACATAATCAGTACCCTTGTAACGAAGAGCATAAGTAAGATTGTTCCCGGTATTTTTATAATCGCTGTGCATATTTATGCTCACACCTTGAACTATGACGTTCTCGGCAATATTATTATAAGGAGAAGTACTTTTGAAGTAAACGTAATTAGTGTTCTGCGGTATGATACTTCGCCACTCATCTATACTCGGCAGGTGATAACCGGAAATGTTGATAGCTTTTGCAGCATTCCAATTGAAGTAACCGCTCACATTGCAAGCAGTTAAATCAGTCACAAAACCGTTACGGGCAGGATTGACGTTGGACTCGGCAACGTAGACGAGCGGGGTGATCATCTCAGTCCAACCGCTGTTTACGGTTGCAGTATAGCGATTTCCTACGGAATAGTTCTTCCCGCCTGCAACGTCAATGCTCCACTGGTAAGATTTGTTGCCGAACAGCGTTATTTTAAAATTTCCGTTTGCAGCGATTTTCATCACGGCCGGGTCAAACGCGAGGAAAGCGGTAATAGTGTCGAGAGCAGAGGAGAAAGTAACACCGGTCACACTAAGTGTCATGGCTTTGAACACTCCCGTTGCAGTCTCAACAGTCCAGCTCAGGCTGTTGAGTGTTCCAACACTGGCCGGCACGTTTTTGAGTTTAAATTTGATTATGCTATTCTTCGAAGTCAAGTTGAAGGTCTCAGTAAGGAGGTTAGCCTCCTCGTCGAACAGGAGAAGGTGGTTGCGGAGGTGTGCAGTCGAATTCTCTCCGTTCTGTGCCTGATTCCATGAAGTTGCTGAACCGGGTATCACGTTTCCGTTCGCATCCAGCGTGACTTTTTCTCCGGGATAGTAGGCTTTGTAGGTTGTTGCGCCTGTTACCTCTTGTCCCGTAAAAGTGTTGCCTGAATCCCAGTTAAAGATCCGGCTGCCTTTATAGGTTGCGCCGTCATACCCTGCAAGCAAGAGCTTGTCGCCTTCCTGCCATGAGAGTTTGCGTGTATCGTCATCGTAAGTTACACGGGTTTCCGCCGGGATTGATGCACTTATGGTCACTATCTTACCCTCTTCCTTGCCGGTTTCGGGAAGAGGTTCAATAATACAACCCGCCACCAATAAGGCAAGCAGTGTAATTATCAATAGTTTGATTTTTCTTGAGTTCATAAGAAATGATATTTTGCTATAAGCATGCAAAGGTAGATTTTTTTACAATCTAAAAACATTGGGGTGTAATTACTCAAAGCATAACAAAACCCTGAAAGTTTTTGGTTCAACTTTCAGGGTTTATTGTAGCCGTAGGTAAGAGAGATCTATCTATAGAAAGAGGGTGTTAAATTCCCTTCCAATGGTTTGGAATGTCGTTGTAGTTTGTTACATTAGCTCCTTTGAAACAATCGGTAATCGTCCAATTGGTCGGCCCTGTTGCGCCTCCACCTCCGGTAAAACTCCATAACTCAGGGGCGGTGCCAGTAGGTGTTGTGTGGCTCAACCCCACATTATAAAAACAGTAGCCGAAATCCATCGTTCTACCTACAAAAAAATTGGCGTTTGTACCCGGATCCGGGAAAATACCCGGTTCTAATACCAATTTTCTGCAATCATAGAAGCAACGATTGAAATTTGTTGCTTCTAAATGGTTGTGGAACAATCCTACTGGGATAGTAGTTAAGTTCATGCATCGGTAGAAGCATTGGTGGAACGAGGTTACTTGCGTGTTGTTATCAAACAGTCCCGCCGGAATGGAGGTTAATTTGTTGCAATTGGCGAAGCAGGCAGCAAAATATTGTGCTTGCGTATTTTTCTTGAACAGATCTTTCGGAATAGAGTCTAATTGAGTGCAATGCATGAAGCTGCCGCCGAAAGATATTGCTAACGTATTTTTGTCAAACAGCCCCTCCGGAATTGAGGTTATTTGTTGGCAGCTTGTGAAGACATTGCTGAAATACAAAGCTAGCGTATTTTTGTCAAATAATCCCTCCGGAATTGAGGTTAATCCGATGCATTGCATAAAACATTGGTTGAAATGTGTTGCTAGCGTATTGTATTTGAATAGCTCTGTCGGAATAGAGGATAAAAGTTGACAACTATTAAAACAGTATGTGAAATCTGTTGCTAACGTATTATATCTGAACAGCTCTGCCGGAATAGAAGTTAATTTCGAGCAGTAGCTGAAACAGTGACTGAAATTCGTTGCTTCCGTATTGTGCCTAAATAGTTCTGCCGGAATAGAGGATATTGAGCAACATTCAAAACAACTGGTAAAATTTTTTGCTTGTGTATTATACCTGAACAGATCTTTTGGAATGGAGTTTAATTGGTTGCAGTTGTAGAAGCATCCGGTAAAATTTTTTGCTTGTGTATTGTACTTGAACAGATCTGCCGGAATAGAAGTGAATCCCATAAAGCAGTCTCGGAAGCATCTGGTAAAATCTGTTGCTTGCGTATTGTATTTGAACAGATTTGCCGGAACATCGGCGAATCCGCAGTATTCGAAGCATCTGGTAAAATTTTTTGCTTGCGTATTGTACCTGAAAAGATCTTCAGGAAAAGAGTTTAAGTACATGCTATTGTAGAAGCACAAGCTAAAATCCTCTGCTGCCATATTGGGAAAAGGAGTAAGTACGGCTGATAGAACATTTTCATTGGTGATGTTGTAATTGAATGTAATTTGCGGCATCTGTTTGAGGGAGGGGTCCACTTGGTCGGAGTAGATGGTAACGGTATAATCGCCGTCGTTGGTGTGGGTATGCGAGGCGATGGGATT
>DFOK01000053.1 GCA_002376715.1 Bacteroidales bacterium UBA3543
ACAGATACTTGAAAAGTATAAGGATAATCCTTTTTGTCTTGACAAAGGGGTACTTCTTCCGGTTCCTTGCAATCAAAAAATGAACTCCTATTTCAAGGAAATCGTTGATCTATGCAAGATTAAGAAAACGCTGACGACTCACACAGCCCGTCATTTATTTGCTTCGGTGATAGCTCTAGAGAATAATGTTTCTTTACCAAATGTTGCTAAGATGTTGGGACACTCTTCTACAAGAATGATACAGCCTTATGCAAAGGTATTAGACCAAAGCGTTTTAAGAGATATGCAGGCAGTTGAAACTGCCCTTCAAAACGTGAAATAAAGTTAATCAATAATTTTTATTCCCGCAAAATTATTTGAGGACGCAAAGCTTTGATTACTCCGCTTCAAAAATCAGGACAACAGCGGGATGGGAAAATTCGAGCGAAACTTTGCTCTCCGATACGATGTTGAGAGAGGCTTTCCAGAGGGAATCAAAAATTACTTCATCGAGGGGGTATTCGAGCCCCTTTGATTTGATTTTCAGACTCTGGTCAAATGTGAAAAATGAAATGGCCGTACCGGGAACCGCGTCAAAAACTGTGCTATCATTGATCGTAAAGAATCGTCCGTGATCTGTGACCATATCCACCGGAAAAGGGCACTCCTGTACATATTCAGCCAGGAGCGAAATATTACCCAGAGTATGATCCTCCCTTCTGCCGGTAGCACCAAGGATGGTCATCTGAGCGGGATTGAAACTCTTTGCCAGCTCCACAGCTTTTGTAAGGTCATTGGTATCTTGGCAATCCGATTTTCTGATGATATCGGAGTATTCTCTCTGCAATTCTATAGGCATCGAATCCATATCACCGGCGATAAAATCCGGAATTACTCCCCTCGAGATGGCCTTTTCTGCCGCACCGTCGCAACAGATAAGCAAATCTGCATTGCGGAGTATTTTCAGAGTTCTCTCTGAAGAGGGATAGGTCCCGTCGGCAAGTATTACAACTCTTCTCTCCATAGATAAAAGTTATTTTGCCCTATAGTTTTCCGGTTCACGGAATCCTTTAAGAAACTCTCCTACATCGAGCCGCCTTTTACCTGCAATCTGAAGGTTGAGGAGACGAACGGATCCGGTGCCGCACTTAATCTCGAGCCAGCTGCTGCTATCGGAAGTGATAGTGCCCCAATCCTCATTCTTATTATCCTTATCTCTCACAAAGGCCTCAAATATTTTCACGCCGAGCTGCTGTTCCTCAAAGTTGAAGGTAGTATGGGCGCAGGGGTAGGGACTGAGCCCTCTGATGAGGTTTACGATATCTCGGGCATCCCTGCTCCAGTCGATGCGCGCGAGTCCACGACTGAGTTTGGGCGCAGGTCTGAGCGCCATATACTGAGTGTCCTGCGCTGCCGGACGAACGGTGCGATCCCTGATGGCGCTTGCAGTCTTCACCACCAGTGCGGAACCCATCTCCATAAGTTTGTTGTGCAGAGTGCCGGCGTTGTCATAATCCTCGATGAGGTAGCTTTCCTGGAAGAGTATCTTGCCGGTGTCAATCTCTTCATTGATTAGAAAAGTAGTCACTCCGGTGATGCGCTCTCCGTTGATCAGCACCCAGTTGATTGGAGCTGCACCGCGGTACTGCGGCAGGAGGGAGGCATGCAGATTGAAGGTGCCCAGTGCCGGCATTGACCAGACCTCTACGGGCAACATCCGGAAGGCAACTACCACAAAGAGATTGGCGTTGAAAGAGGCAAGTTGCTCCAAAAACTCGGGATCCTTGAGCCTCTCAGGCTGAAGTACCGGTATTCCATGCTCCATAGCACACTTTTTGACGGCGCTCTCATTGACTTTTAGCCCGCGCCCGCTCGGCTTGTCTGGGGCAGTAACTGCTGCGACCACCTCAAATCCTGCAGCGAGAAGACTCTCAAGCGGCCCTACCGCAAATTCGGGAGTGCCCATATAGATGATGCGGATGCGACCTCTGTCCTTGCGGAAGAAATTGCGCACCTTATGGTAAAACGTGACGATATGGTTCCAGATATTTTTAAAGAATAATTTATATGAATCGATATTGAATAGGCTGGAATCCCTGATTGCGTGTCTGGTGAGGAAAATTCCTATCGGCAACAGCACTACGGATGAAATGATAGTGCCCATAAATGGAGTCATCGCACCATCTTTCGCCAGTTTTTTACCCGAAATATCGATAATGTAGTAAACCAGAAAGAAGAAAATCGAAATAATAACCGGAGTGCCAAGGCCTCCCTTGCGAATAATCGCTCCAAGCGGAGCTCCAATAAAGAACAATAGCAAGCAGGCGAGAGAGAGGGTAAATTTGCGATAGCTCTCTATATCAATCCTCTTTAGAGGGTCGACGTAGCGGTAGTTTTCCCTGGTGTAATTGTCCAACTGATCGGTCGCAAGAGTGAGTTTGTCCATCGCCCGACGGCAGGCCTCCTTCTCTCTCTGAACAAGATCCTCAGCCGCAACCATCGCATATAGCGAATCGATATCCAGCCATCCGACGAAATCCATTGCTCTTGCGGTATCCAGCTGATAGAGATAGGTCATTCCGGATCCGGAAAGAAATCTCTTTTGCTGAGTTTTCTGCAGTTCTGCAAAAACCACTGAGAGCGAATCCGCGTCATGCCTGAGTTGCTTCAGGTCTTTGGACATCACCTCATCGCTGAAACGATCGTCGCTTGACCTCGTGAAGGTGTAATCTTCCAAAGCGACAATCAACTGCTGTTCTTCAAACTTGAGTTTGTTGAGAGTTATAGTGGTATCCCTGTAGGTCATCTTGTTCTCTTCCTGATATGAAATGCCGTTGTAGAGGTCGAATATCAGATGCTGTTTGTTGGAGGTGACAACCATTTTGCCGGAATCGGCAATAGTTATGTTCGTGTTGCCGTCATTGTCTGTATGGTCGTAGATGATGACGTCATACATCATTCCGGTCTCGTCGTTACGGTCCTCTATTCGGACAATGTAGTTATCAATACCGTCGTAGAAGATGCCTTTTGGGATTTTAATCTCGTCTTTTGTGTGGAGAATGTCGTTGCGGAGAGTATAAATCTTGTTGTAGGAGACCGGTACCAGGTCGTTTGAGGCAAAAAACGCTCCGATGCTAATCACTCCCGACAGGACCATAACCGGCATCAATATCCTGCCCAAAGAGATGCCTGCGGCTTTCATGGCAAGCAACTCATTGTGCTCTCCCATTCCTCCGAGAGACATGATGGATGCCAATAGGGTAGCCAGAGGAAGGGCCATCGGAGTCAGCGTTGCCGATGCCCAGCCCATGAATTCCAAAATCACACCGATTCCAAGTCCCTTGCCTACAAGTTCGTCAATGTAGACCCAGAGAAATTGCATCGAAAGTACGAATACCACGATGAAGAAGGTAAGGAAGAAGGGTCCTATGAACCTTTTTATGAGGAACCGGTCTAGTATTTTCATTATCTGCTGAGTGCGATCTCCTCCAATTTATCGGCCGCCTCATCAAGTCCCTCAACATTCTTGCCACCGGCTGTTGCAAGGAAGTTTTGTCCACCTCCGCCACCCTGGATCAGCTTTGCAGCAATCTTGATGTCGGCTGAGGCGTTGGCTCCGTTTTTAACAAGATCATCGGTGTACATAAGGGTAAGGTTGGCCTTGCCGTCGCTTGAAGGCAGTGCAGAAATGAAGACTGCCGAGGTCAGTTCCTTGTAGAGCATAAATGCCACCTCTCTGACGGTATCCTGATTGTAGGTGCCTTGTCTGAGGGTTATCAGGCGGATGCCTTTGATTACCCTGCTTTTTTCGATGAGATTTTTCTTGAGTGCAATTGCGCGCTCTTTTTCCACCTCTTCCAGCGCTTTTTTAAAGGTCTCATTATCACAGATGAGTTTGTTTACGCAGTTGAGCAGGTTGGGAGTGTTATTGAAGAGTGCGCTCAGTGCTAAAAGATGGTCATCGTTTGCATAGACTGCAGCTTCGGCATGCCGGCCGGTGGTGGCCTCGATTCTCCTTACTCCTGCAGCGATAGCAGTTTCGTTGAGTATCCTGAAGTAGCCGAGGGAGCCGGTGGCGGGGGCATGGGTGCCGCCGCAGAGTTCTGTAGAGTCACCGAACTTTATCACGCGTACGTCATCTCCATATTTTTCTCCAAAGAGTGCAATAGCCCCCATTTCATTTGCTTTTTCGATACTCATGTGCCTGAATTCTTCTCTCGGTATGTTTTTGCGGATCAGATGGTTGACAAGTTTTTCCACTTTTCTCAGATCCTCGTGGGAGACTTTTTCATAGTGAGAAAAGTCGAAACGGAATGAAGTGGAACCGACTGAAGAGCCCTTTTGTTCGATATGGTTGCCGAGTACGCTGCGCAGAGCATGATGCAGCAGGTGAGTGGCAGTATGATTATTTGCTACTTCTATTCTGCGCTCTTCATCAACTTTTGCGATAAATGTTTCCTCAAGGTTGAGGGGAATTCTCTCTGCAATATGTATCGGGAGATCGTTTTCCTTTATGGTGGTCAGGATGGTGATTCGTTCTCCGCTCTCTGACTCGATGGTGCCGCTGTCACCCGCTTGTCCGCCGCTTTCTGCATAGAAGGGGGTTTTGTCTAATACCAGCTGAAACATTTCCTTATTTTTAGCCTTGACCGTGCGGTATTTCATAACTTTTACTTTGGCCTCGAGAGTATCGTAGCCCACAAATTCCGTTGAGGTAAAGGGAGCAACCTCATACCAGTCGCCCTCTTCGATGGCAGTAGCATTTCTGGCACGTTCTCTCTGCTTGCCGAGTTCGATCTCGAAGCCCTTCATATCTATCGTGTAGCCCTTCTCTCTGGCAATAAGTTCGCTCAGGTCTATGGGAAATCCGAATGTATCGTAGAGTGTAAATGCATCAATTCCGGAAATCAATTTGCTCTCTGCCGATTTCTCCAGAATGGAATCCATCAGGCGAATACCTTTGTCGAGAGTGCGCAGAAATGCATCTTCCTCCTCTCGAATAACATTTACGATAAGACTCTGTTGCTTTGCAAGTTCGGGGAAGGCCTCGCCCATATCGCTTACAAGTTGCGGTACAAGTTTGCAAAGGAATGGCTCATGCATGCCGAGGAACGTGTAGCCATATCTGACGGCACGACGAAGGATACGTCTTATGACATAGCCTGCTTTGACATTGGAGGGCAACTGTCCGTCGGTAATCGAGAAGCAGATAGCCCTGATATGGTCGGCAATAACTCTCATGGCTACTCCCACATCGCTGTCACTCTCATATTTTACCCCGCTAATTCTTGATATGGCATCAATCATGGATGTGAAGACATCCGTGTCGTAGTTGCTCTGTTTGTTCTGCAATACCATGCAGAGGCGCTCCAGTCCCATTCCCGTATCTACATGTTTGGCTGCGAGCGGCTCGAGTGAACCGTTTGCTCTGCGGTTGTACTGGATAAATACCAGATTCCAGATCTCGATAACCAGGTGATGACCCGTATTGACCATTTCACTGCCGGGGATCTGTGCCCTCTCCTCATCGCTGCGGAGGTCTATGTGGATTTCACTGCAAGGGCCGCAGGGACCCGTGTCACCCATTTCCCAGAAATTATCCTTTTTATTTCCCAAAATAACTCTCTCTTCCGGAAGAAGTTTGAGCCATAATTCACGTGCCTCATTGTCCATTTCGAGGTTTTCCGGTTCGTAGCCTTCGAATACGGTGGCGTAGAGCCTATCCTTGTCAATCTTGTAAACTTCAGTCAAAAGTTCCCAGGCCCAGTTAATGGCATCTTTTTTGAAATAGTCACCGAAACTCCAGTTGCCGAGCATCTCGAACATCGTATGGTGATAGGTGTCATGGCCGACCTCTTCGAGGTCATTGTGTTTGCCACTTACCCTGAGACATTTCTGTGTATTGGCCACTCTGGAATGTTTTACGGGTGTGTTACCGAGGAACCAGTCCTTGAATTGATTCATGCCCGCGTTGGTAAACATGAGCGTAGGGTCAT
>DFOK01000044.1 GCA_002376715.1 Bacteroidales bacterium UBA3543
ATTTTACAAGGAAAACAATGGGAAATACTCCATTCCGATGATGCGCGCCCTAAACTTTCTGGAAATTTGCGAGAAAAAGACCATTTACATAGGTAAAAATGAGCTGATAGTAGGAGAGAGAGGAGAAAAGCCGAAAGCTGTCTCCACATTCCCGGAGCTCACCTGCCATACTGTGGAAGATCTAAATGTGCTCAATACACGCGACCAACAGCGTTATACTATAAGCCAAGAGGATATCGAAACTTATAGAAAAGAAGTTATTCCCTATTGGCAAGGTCGTACCCAGCGCGAGCGCATTTTCAATTTTGTGCCCGACGAGTGGAGAGCTGCATACGAAGCGGGACTCTTTACCGAGTTTATGGAGCAACGCGCTCCGGGGCACACCTGTCTGGATGGGAAAGTTTATAAAAAAGGGATGCTTGATTTTAAAAGGGAGATCAATGAAGAGATAGCCAATTTGGATTATTTCAATGACCCCGAGGCTACCGATAAGGAGGAGCAGTTGAAGGCTATGGCTGTCTCTTGCGACGCTATCATCAGGTTGGCTGAGCGATATGCTGAAAAGGCCGAAGAGATGGCAAAGGAGGAGAAGGATACGGAGCGGAAAAAAGAACTGCTGCAGATAGCGGAAGTTTGTCGTTGGGTGCCGGCAAATAAACCGCGCAATTTTTGGGAGGCTATTCAGATGTATTGGTTTGTGCATCTGGGAGTTATTATCGAGCTCAACGGTTGGGATGCCTTTAATCCCGGACATTTCGATCAGCATCTTGCACCTTTTTACAAAAACGATTTGGCTGATGGAACCCTAACACGCGAGGGTGTAAAAGAGCTTCTCTCTTGTTTCTGGATCAAGGTGAATAATCAACCGGCTCCGCCAAAAGTGGGTGTTACCGCAAGTGAGAGTGGTACATACAACGATTTTACCAATATCAATATCGGTGGTGTGAAGCCCGATGGCTCGGATGGCGTGAATGAGGTCTCTTATATTATGCTCGAAATTATTGAAGAGTTGCATATCCTTCAACCCGGCAATTCGGTACATATTGCGGCTTGTACACCGGATAAATTCCTGCATGCTGCTATCAAGGTTATTCGTCAGGGACACGGATATCCTTCCATTTTCAACCCCGATATCTATATTCAGGAGATGTTGCGTTCAGGAAAATCGATCAATGATGCCCGTGAAGGCGGTTGCAGCGGATGTATAGAAGTAGGTGCTTTTGGAAAGGAGGCTTTCCTGCTTACAGGTTATCTGAATGTGCCTAAAATTCTAGAAGTTACGCTCAACAACGGTATCAATCCCGTAACGGGCAAAAAAGTCAGTATTGAAACGGGCGATCCGCGAGATTTCAAATCCTTCGAAGAGCTTTATGCTGCTTTCCACGCTCAGTTGAAATATATCATCGATTTGAAAATCCGGATAAACAACTATATAGACCGCATGTTTGCCAAATATGCGCCGGCTACCTTTTTATCGGTAATTACCGATGACTGTATCAAAAAGGGAAGGGATTATTATAACGCCGGGCCTCGATACAACACTACTTACATCCAATGTACCGGATTAGGCACCATAACCGACTCGTTATCGGTTTTGAAAAAGCATGTTTTCGAGGATAAATCCCTCACTATGGAGAAATTGCTTCATGCCATTTCCGTAAACTTTGAAGGCGAGGAGGTATTGCGTCAAAGAATTATAAATAACACACCATTCTTTGGAAATGACAACGATTACGCCGATGATATTGCTGTGAGAGTTTATGAGGATCTTTTTAAGTTGATAGATGGTCGTCCCAATGGAAAAGAGGGCGGAAAATATCATCTGAATATGCTCTCTACGACATGCCACAATTATTTCGGCAACATAATGGGTGCAACTCCAAACGGCCGTTTGGCAGGGAAAGCCATTTCAGATGGCACATCGCCTTCACACGGAGCCGACACGAATGGTCCGACAGCGGTTATACGCTCGCTTGGAAAATTAGATCAGGTCAAATCGGGTGGCACATTGCTGAATATGCGTTTTCTGCCCAGCCTTCTGAAGCGTGAGGAAGATATAGTGAAGTTGGGCAAGTTAATTCGCGCTTACTTTGCGCTTGGAGGACACCATGTGCAGTTTAACATAGTGGATACGGCAACCTTACTGGCCGCACGGGAGAATCCCGAGGACTACAGGGATTTGCTGGTCAGGGTAGCGGGGTATAGCGACTACTTCAATGATATAGCTGAGAATTTGAAACAGGAGATTATTGATCGAACTGAAAACCGATCGTTTTAAAGTGAAATATAGAGTATAGTTGATTAAGAAGTCTCTGTTTATCATAACATTACTATTCTTAACTTGATACTCCATACTCGAAACTATTTCAAACCCTACACCACTACACACTACATACTCAGAACTTAAACCATGGTTTTTTTGTTCGACATAAAGCGTTACTCCATCAACGACGGTCCCGGCATACGCGTTACAATCTTCTTTAAGGGATGCCCGTTATTCTGCAGGTGGTGCCATAATCCCGAGAGCCGGTCTTTTAAAACCGAAAAGATGTACAACAAAAGAAAGTGTATCGGTTGCTCATCCTGTGTGGATATCTGTCCTGAAAATGCCCTTGTACTAACTGCCGAGGGCATCCAAACCGACTTTGCCAAATGTAAGGTTTGCGGTAAATGTGCAGTTGTATGTCCTACGAAAGCGATGGAAATGAGCGGGCGGGAATATTCGGAGGAAGAAGTGATGTCAGCTATTCGGAAAGAGACCGCCATTATGGATTCTTCAGGTGGGGGAGTAACCTTTTCGGGTGGCGAGCCCCTGGCTTATCCCCAAGAGTTGAAAAGATTGCTGCTAAGGTGTGGTGAAGAGGGTATTCACAGGGCTGTGGATACATCGGGATATGCAAAGGAATCGGTAATTGAAGATATTTTACCGCATACCGACCTGTTTTTATACGATTTGAAACATTTAGACACGGATATACATAAAAAATGGGTTGGGGTGGATAATGCACTCATTCTCGAAAATCTTCGCTTTATTGCTGAAAGCGATAAAGCTTACCATATCCGAATTCCCTTGATAGAGGAAGTCAACGCTACGGATGAAAACATCAGCGCTACCATTGATTTTTTAAAATCACTCAAACGGGCGCCGGATAGGGTGGGACTTCTGCCTTATCATAGTATAGCCACGAACAAATATGAGAAACTCGGAAGAGTTTACGATGATGAAGGAGTATCGGCACCAACTAAAGAGAGACAATTGGAAATTTTAAATATTTTTACCGACAACGGATTTAATGCCGTTATCGGCGGTTAAAAAGTCGCTTAAATTCAATATTTTAAAAAAAAAAAAAAATAAAAA
>DFOK01000076.1 GCA_002376715.1 Bacteroidales bacterium UBA3543
TTTTCGAGCAGGGCTATATGTTTGGAAACAGCCGGCTGGGATATGCCGAGAATTTTGGCTGTCTTGACAAAGCTCAACTGGCGGGCAGCCACGGCAAATACTTGCAGTCTTTTGTCGGTCATAATGGCACAAAGTTAGTGAAAATGCATAAATTTGTAAGATGAACTTTAGATTTTTTAATAACACTTTTATAATATTTATTCAAAATTTTAAAATGAGAAGAATCATTTCAACTATCCTGTCACTCTTCGTGACATTTATTTCTTTTGCACAGGTTAATCCGCAGGGCCTCCTTGAGAGAGACCCCTCCGTAAGGTACGGCAAATTGGAAAACGGACTGACCTATTACATTAAACACAACGACAAGCCCGCGCAACGCGCTGATTATTATCTTTTCACCAATGTGGGTGCTATCCAGGAGACTCCCGCTCAAGACGGCCTTGCCCATTTCCTGGAGCATATGGCTCTCAACGGCACAAAGAATCTTCCCGGCAAGATGATGATCAATTATTTCGAGAGCATCGGAGCCAGTTTCGGTCCCAATATCAATGCCTCGACAGGAGTGGAACAGACAATGTATATGCTCACCAATATCCCCACTACCAGGGAAGGTATTATCGACACAGCGCTGCTGGTGATGCACGATTACTCCGCCTTTGTGACCAACGACCCTGTCGAAATAGATAAGGAGAGAGGTGTAATAATAGAGGAGTGGCGTACCCGCCGCACTGCCGAATGGAGAAGCACCGAGAAGGTTTGGGAACATCTTTACAAAGGCTCTAAATATGCAACCTGTAATATAATAGGTACTAAGGAGAATCTTGAGACCTTCCCCGCAAGCGAACTTCAGGATTTTTATCACACCTGGTATCGTCCTGATCTTCAGGCAGTGGTTGTGGTTGGTGACATTGATCCCGAAGTAATTGAGTCCAAGTTAAGGGAGCTCTTCAAGGATATTCCCGCACACGAGAATCCCAAACCCAAAGAAGAGATACTTCTTCCGGAAAATGAAGAACCTATTGTCGGCATTATCACCGATCCCGAAACAAGAGTAAGTCAGGTGCAGTTTGTAATAAAATATCCCCTATTGACTCCGAGGATGGCACGCCAGTATGGAGCAGGTTTTATGAACGATCTTGCTCTGGACCTTGTCAATGCCGTTTTCTCCGAGAGATTTGGAGATATCGCCAAGCAGGCCAATGCTCCATTCTTTGCAGGCGATGCCTCATTTACGAACCTCATCACTACTTCGGATGCATTTCTGACTGGTGTGGCATTTGCTGACGGAAAAGCTCTGACAGCATTCGAGGCAGCTTTGACAGAAATAGAGAAAGCTAAAAGATTCGGATTTACAGAGGGTGAGCTCGATCGTGCCAAGACCAATATGATTGCAAATGCTGAAAGGGCTACTTCCAATGCTGAGAGTCGTAAGAATGGTGAGTACGTACGGGATTATATGACTGATTTCTTCATGGACTGGCCCTTCATGACTCCCGCTTATAAAGAAGAACAGATAAAAGGTTATCTTCCTTTTCTTTCCCTGGAGGTAATAAATGCATTCCTCAAGAGTATCTCTTATGACAAGAATGTAGTGGTTCTCTATCAGGCACCCGAAAGGGAAGGCCTCGTGCATCCCGTAGAACAGGATTTCATAACCATAATCGACAAAGTGAAGAATGCTGAAATGGAATCAGACCTTAAGGATGAGGAGTTAGGAGAACTTGTAGATGCTTCTCTTCTTATAGGCAGTAAAGTGAAAGAGGAGAAGGAGGGTCTTTTCAATTCTACAGTTTGGACTCTTGAAAACGGCATCCGCGTGGTTATAAGACCTTCAGACTACAAAAAGGAGGAGGTGACATTCCGTCTTCAGGTTCCCGGTGGAAAATCTCTGATCGCAGAGTCGGAACTTCCTTCAGTTGATGACAATATGATGTACCTTTATAACAATCTGGCAGGTGTTTCTCATTTCCCTTCGACTAAATTGAGTAAGATGCTCACCGGTAAAATCAGCTCTGAAGCTCCCTTTATTGAGGATGAATTCCACGGAGTAAGTGGCCAATGTGCACCTAAGGACTTTGAGACCCTAATGCAGTCGGTATATCTCCAGGTGACCGAGCCCAGGTTTGTGGAAGAAGAGATCGCTCCTGCATTTGCACAATTGAATGCCATTGTTCCAAATCTCTCCAAACAGCCTAATTATATTCTCGGCGATGCATATCTCAAGACTGCGTACGGCAACAACCCACGCAGGCAACTTATTTCTATGGATTTGGTGGGCAAGATGTCCGTAGCTTCCCTGGAGCAATCTTACAAGTCACTATTCTCCAATATGGCCGGTGCTTGCGTTTACATTACCGGTAATGTAGACCTTGAAACCATTAAGCCGTTGGTAGAAAAATATATTGGTTCTCTCCCTACTGCAGGTCAGGGAAGCACATATATTGACCATAATCTTCAGGTGGTGCCCGGAAAGATTGAGAATATTTTCAATGCTCCTATGACTACTCCCAAGAGCAGCGTACTGCTGATCTATAGCGGTGATCTGAAGTATGACCTTGAAAACTTGCTTACAATGCAGGCTTTCCGCTATACTCTTGACCTTATTTATACCGAAACTATTAGGGAGGAGGAAGGAGCAACCTACGGTGTGGGTACACAAGGCTCCGTATCGGCTATCCCTCAGAATAGGGGTGAGATGATCATTCAATTTGATACTGACCCCGCCAGAGTGGAAGAGATGATTAAACTGGCGATTCAAGGTGTTGTGGATATAGCGAATAACGGTCCTACCGAAGAGCAGATGGTTAAAGTCAGGGAAAATTTCCTAAAAAACATATCCGAATCTCGTATCAGCAACAGTTACTGGGCGAACAACCTGCGTCAGTATGACCTCACAGGTGTGGACCTGGACACTGAGCGTGAAGCAGTAATCAATTCCCTTACTGCTGAAAAGGTTAAGCAATTTGTTTCGGACTTGATTGGACAGGGCAACTTCGTCAAGATTGTGATGAATCCGGAAGAATAGCGATTGGCGATTGACCGTTGGCCATTGGCTATTGCTAATGCTAATGGCCAATGGTTAATGGCTAATTAGGGTGGAGACATTATGAATCTGAAAATCACCTTAATACTCTTATTGGCAGTTTTAGTGCCGGCTCTGCCCTTTATTTCTTATGGTCAGGATTTGGCAGGAAATAGGATTCTTGGTATTTGGATGGACGAAAGAGGGGAGTCTAAGTCGGAGTTTTATCGCAATGATGACAGCACTTTTCGCGCGAAACTCATATGGTGTGCGAGCCCTAAAAAACAGGATCGTGTTGGCCTTGTCTACATTAAGGATATGACTTACAATGCTTCCGACAGCACTTGGACAACCTCTTATATGTATTCACCCGACCACCGATTAACGGCCAGGGGTACCCTATGGATTAAGAATGGCATCCTTTACGTCAAAGGTCGCAAATTCGGTATTTCGGCAACCCGCCGTTTCTTTCGCATTGAGTAGCCATACTTTTCGGCAAATCAGATATAAGTTTACACAAAACCGTCGAGGAGACTCAGACGGGAACCGTGGATTTCCGGAACTGAGGTTTCTGCGATAATTTGTCTGGCATTTTCGGGAGTAATACCCGCGCCCGCCATTATCAATGTGCCACTACCCACACTCAATTGTACCATTTGAGCAATAGTTTTCCGTCCCTCGAAAGCCGACTCCGCACCGCCGGAAGTGAGCACACGGTTTGCACCAAGATCAATTACCCTCTCCAAAGCCTTAAAAATATCCCTTGAACGATCGATAGCCCGGTGAAAGGTAGTCGATAGGCCATACTCGCATGCAGTGGCGAATATTTCGCTGCAAGCGCCATACTCTATGGAACGATCACGTGCAAGAGCCCCTATGACCACACCGTCCACCACCTTTCCCTCCTCCGTAATCAAAGAGCCGCAGAACTCAATATCTCTAAGGATACGGGAAATTTCTGCAGCAGAATAGCAGAAATCCCCTCCGCGTGGCCTTATAAGTACGTTGAGTCCGATATTCAACTGCCTACGCGCTTGTTCAATCTCATCATAAGAGGGCGTTACCCCACCGATAGAAAGATTATTGCAGAGTTCCACCCTTAGGGCCCCTTTCTTCTGAGCCTTGAGCGCAATATCGATATTTTCAGAACAAATTTCTATCAGCATAGCACAAATATAGGTCATTTTTCGTAAATTGCAGAGTTATCCTCTAAGCGCGACATTACACAGACATATAATACATAAGGTTGACAATTCAAATTCTTACAATATGAAAATCCTTCGCACACTTACATCAGCAGCTATTGTAGCTGCGACTACACTGATAATTACCTGCTGCACCTCTCCGGAAGCCCGTCTGCGCGCCATCACTGAGCAGGACCTTACGGAAAAACTGGATTTACTGCAATACCACTCGGATTTTGATGCAGTGCTGGAACTTTGCGAAACCGATCAGGAGCGCGACGCAATTAAATTTCTCTACGCATATATGCCGCTGGGCGATATTGCCGATTATGATGCTCAACTTTATATAGCGGGCATTAGAAGCGCTTTCACAGCACGTGAAGAGATGCCCTGGGGCAGTAGTGTCCCGGATGATCTTTTCAGGCACTACGTTCTCCCGCTCAGAGTAAACAATGAAAATCTCGATTCGGCCAGGACCGTGTTCTACCGAGAACTTAAGCCGAGAGTAGAGGGACTTTCCATGTACGATGCGGTACTTGAGGTCAATCACTGGTGTCACGAAAAGGTGACATATACTCCGAGTGATGCACGTACCTCAGCTCCTCTGGCAACGGTACGTACCGCATACGGTCGCTGCGGCGAAGAATCCACCTTTACTGTGACCGCTCTGCGTGCTGTCGGTATCCCTGCGAGGCAGGTCTATACTCCTCGTTGGGCCCATACCGACGACAATCATGCCTGGGTTGAGGCCTGGGTAGATGGTAGGTGGCACTATCTGGGCGCTTGTGAGCCTGAAGCCCGTCTTGATGTTGCCTGGTTCAGCTCCACAGCCCTGCGTGCTTTGCTCATGCATAACCGCAGCTTTGGACGCTATTCCGGTAGTGAGGATATCATACAGCATACCGATTGCTTTACAGAGATCAATGTAACTGCAAATTACACATCGACGGAGCGACTGACGGTCTGTGTGAGGGATTTATCCGGCGCTGCGGTGCAAAATGCCTTGGTAGAGTTTAAGATCTACAACTATGCGGAGTTTTACAGTGCGATAAAAGTCCTCTCAGATGCCCGTGGATGTGCCTCTGCAATTCTCGGAAAGGGAGATGTGCTGGTGTGGGCCTCCAAAGATGGCTCTTATGGTTATGTAAAGGCACGAGCAAGAGAAGAGGGGGATGTAGTTACAATCGTGCTTGACCACAAAGTAGGAGATTGGTTTCATGATGAAATCGATATTGTACCTCCGGCTGACGGGGATGTTCCTGTGGTCATATCTCCCGAAGAGAAAGCGGCCAATGACTTGCGCCTTGCCTATGAGGATTCCATTCGCAACAGTTATATCTCCACCTTTGTCAAGCCTTCGGCAAATGATCCTGAAAATGGTTTTCTGGTGGCATCCAGAGGCAACTGGAGGGAGCTTTCCCATTATCTTGAGCAGATTAAATCGGGCAGCAAGTCCCGTTATCGTGACGGTATTCGTTTGCTCAGTCTTATAAGTGAAAAAGACCTGCGCGATACGCCTGCTTCAGTACTCCTCGATCACCTGAACAACTTCTGCGGGGTTGACGGAATGTATCCGCAGCAGCGGGATATATGGTACCGATATGTACTCAATCCCCGTATCGGCAATGAATTGCTCAAGAGCTGGAGAGGTGAGTTCCAGACTCTTGACATCTCGATCTCTCTGGCCACAGGAAAAGAGATTGCCGGTTATGTTCGCGATAATATCAAGGTGCTTGACCGCTATAATCCTCAGCGTATTCCTATGACCCCTTTGGGAGTCCATTCTCTGAAGGCTGCGGATGCCTTCTCGCGAGACTGCTATTTCGTGGCTCTTTGCCGCGCTCTTAACATTCCGGCGCGGATAGAAGAGATTAGCGGTAAGGTGCAATACTACGATTCAGGGTACTGGATTGATGCCGCCACAGAGCTCTCATCCGAGGGTGCTGATGCATCTTTGACTAGGAGGCCTTCAGGCTTTCTGATGCTCACCGACAGTAACCTTGATAACTTTGATGATCCCAAATTTGAGTCACACTTCACGATCGCTTCGCTTGAAGGCGGACGCATCAACACTCTGAATTTTCGCGATAAAGAGGGAATAGAGGGGACAATGAGTGTGCGAAACGTCTTTAAAGAGCCTGTAGAACTCGATTGCGGTAGTTATCTGCTCACTACGGGTACACGTATGGCAAGTGGCAAGGTCCTTTCAGGATTACATTTCTTCAATATAGAAGAGGGGAGTACCACCACAATTGATCTTTGTCTGCGAGAAGATGATGACGATTTGCAGGTTCTGGGCAATTTCTACGCAGATCCTTTACTGCCGCTTACCGGCAGGGGGATGTATATTCTTGCATTCGTAAGACCCTCACATGAACCGAGTGACCATATTATCCGTACTCTCTTTGCCCATGAGTGGACCATTCCGGTAATTCTCTTCTTCAACTCCGAAGTAGAGATGTCCCGTTTCAATGTTGAGTTGTTTCCTCAGATACCTCACAAAGTATCAGTTGCAACCGATGACAACAACACATTGACTGCCATTTGCAATGCAATGAAACTCGATCCCAAACATCTCAAAATGCCCCTGGTGGTGATAGCGGACAGTTTTGGCCGAATTTTCCTCACCTATGACGGCTACTCTACCACTCTGCTCGATCAGCTCGTAAAAGCGGAGCGTTAGTGGTACTTGATGCGGGGTACGGGTTACGTGTGTCATGTGTCATGTCCTGAAATTGGTGTACACTTGAAGTGGTAGCTAATAGCCAACAACCTATGTATGAAAGGTCCATTCATATAGGGGAACAATCTCTATATCATCTATTTGCTCGCTCTGGTTGTAGGTGATAATGCTCTTTGAAGCTATCTGCAGCTGTGGGTCGATTACATTAAAGCCCGATAATTCGCGTCGACGGTTAGAGTCAGTCAACTCATGACAAACCTGAAAGGCATGCCATACTCCTTGTCGGCGAGCAATGAAATCGCATTCTCCCGATTTGCGAACGAAGGTTATATCATCATACTTAGCATGCAGTAATTGGTTGTAAACAGCGTTCTCGAGCAGTTTTCCCGAATTTGGCGAAAAACCAATTCCAACTGCACAAATCAATCCGTTATCTGCACAATAAACTTTCCGTTCCGGACGCGTACTCTCTTTTGTTGAAAATGAAAAGTTGCTTACTTCGCTTAATATATAAGCTTGTGCAGCATATTCGATGTATTTTTTTATTGTATTTTCGCTATTTCCGAGTACTCTGCCGAGAGTGCCATATCGGTAGGGAGATGCTATGTTGGTCAGAAGATAATACATGGTGCGGTAAAAAGCTCCTGTATCTCGTACTCCGTTATAAGCGATGCAGTCTTTTAGCACAATCGAGTCATAATAGTTTTGTAGCAGTTCGGTTTTCAAGTTATCCGGAAGCTCTCCTATTACTATTTCCGGAAATCCTCCAAAAACCAGATATTTATTCAACATACTCAACGCTTCACTCTTTTGTGCGGTTACTGTAAGTAAATCAGGTATTCCGTTTATCGAAAATATTTCTTTTAGCGAGAGTGGGCGTACCACATCGGCAATATATCTCCCTGACAACAATGTGGCAAACTGCCGTTGCAATAAATCGGATGTGGAGCCGGTAACATAAATTTTTTTGAATCGCCGAGTATCGTAGGCACCTTTCACAAAAAGCTCCCAATTTGTGACCTGCTGCACTTCATCTAAAAATAAATATGTCACTTTTGTGCCGGTAAGCACCTCGGCTTGTTCTATCGCATGGTATATCTGAGCTGAATTACTCCAGATGGGAGTAAAGATCGGTTCATCCAAGTTGAGCGTTAATATTTCACGGGGATTTACCCCGTTCTCCATTAAGTGGTTTATGATTAACCGAAACAGAGAAGACTTTCCACTACGGCGTATTCCCGTGAGTACGTGAATATGAGGGAGAACCAGTTTTTCCAATATTATAGGCAGTAGTTCTCGCGAGTGTAAATCGGTATATTTGCCAACGCTCCAGTGTTGGTTTAAACGGATAAGTGTGTCGTTCATATTTCTATCTTTGTAGTAATCAACCACAAAGATAGAAATAAAAACCAAATTATACTCACTATACTGAGATTAATTTTGCTATTATCCTCAGCATATTGCGGGTAATGGGTTAAGTGTTACGGGTTGAACGAGTCATGTCGTTAGGGAAGTTGTGCTCCGTAGCCCTGAACTGCACCGAATAGTTTGAGTGCATCCTCAAAAGGATACCTGTTGGCAAACATAGATGCGGAAGAGTCGATGGTGCCCTGCATATTCATACCCATTGCCTGGCGGAAAACATTTGCGCCGGAGTTGGGATCGAAATTGGTCTTCTCATTATATGCAGCCTCGATAAAGCCTTTGAGATAGGGCTCATTGAGGGTCCCGTTGAAAATAGAGGGATCGGATACGGACTTGTTGCCGGAAACCTCTGCAAGTTGCTCCACATCGTCAAAGTCCTTTACCCATACTCTTAGGAACATACCGCCCCCGGGTAGACAAATGTCAGCCTGTTTGTTGAGGAAGAAGAGAGAGTTCTCGCAAGTCGTTATCTTCTCACGCTCTCTGGCGGCATTGCTGTCAATGCGGCAGCGGTCAAGTCCCGAGAAAATGCTGCACCCGATAATATTGTGGTCAAGGTAACTGTGTACACCATTCATATAACGATAGCCGTAACCCATGTCAGCCATATCTTTAAGACGCGACCAGGTGAAAAGGACTGTGTTATTTGTGAATTTTACCTCACAATACTCTGTTGCATAGCTGCCGGATACCTCCATTGCGGCCATACGTATGTTGATGAAAATGCAGTTGTCAACCTCCATTTTGCCTTTGAACATACCTCTAATACCATAGTTGGGACTGTTGACGAATGCACAGTTGCGGACCTTTATATTACATGTGGGATTGTCCAGATAGATCAGGGCAGTCTCGGTGGTATATACCTTTTCTTCAAAGTTGGTGCCGCCGATACCTGCCGTACCGATAGGCTGCATCATCGGGCTATCAACTCCCTCAGGCTTGCCTTTGCCGGCCGGATTGTATGCAACGGAATTGCCTCTGTCGATCAGCAGACCGTCAATCACCACTTCGCCGCCGTGAGTGCCTTTGATCTGTATTGTGCCGCCACCTTTAGCGGTGCCATTGGAAGTAGCGTCCGGCTGTACCATTGAGCGATATTTCAGAATATCTCTGGTAGAGAAATCATCGGAGTAGCCTCCCATGATGGTCAAAGGCTTATCGATGACAATATTGCCGGAATTGAGCATTCCAAAATAGTTGCCTTGTGCCACGAGGATAACATCTCCGGGCTTAGCGTTGTCAATTGCTTTCTGGAGATTCTTGTAGGGCTTTGCCTTGGAGCCGTCATTGCGGTTTGAACCTGTGAGGCTACTCACATGGATGGCATTTCCGCTACTGAAGCTACCGGTGTTTCTATTCTCTTTGTTGTCGGATTTTACTTCGCTGGAAACAGCTTCTTTGGCCTTGTTGAGCAGATTACCCAGCCTGCCCTGTCCCATTGCCGTCGTTGTAACTGCAAATGCAAGGACGAATGTCAAAATTTTTTTCATGTATGAAATGGATTAGTTAGATTTATTCTATTAAAAATTAAAACGAGGTTCCTAATATTGATGCGGCCTGATTATAATGAAGCGGCCTGGCCTGCTCTGAAGGCTTTGAGGTTGGCCTCCACGACCTCTTCTCCCTTGTCGGAAAATATTCTGCGGATACCTTCTTCAAACTTTTGCAATTCCATTCCCAGAAGGTGACTGCAGGCACCCAGAAGGACAATATTGGCCCCACGAGGGTTGCCCACGTCGCGTGCGATGGTATCCACATCCACCAGGATGGTGTTTTTTATTTTGCGGAGTTCCTCCATTATCGATTCTATCTGAGGATAGTTTGGGATGTTGACAAACGGAGTAGTGTTGGTCACAATCCATCCCTCTTTGGAGAGCCATGGGAGGTATCTGAGCGCTTCCATCGGCTCGAGCGAGATGATTATGTCTGCGCAACCTTTTGGTATCAGGTCTGAAGCTATGGGGTTGGAACTGATGCGGAGATTGGACTGCACGTCTCCACCCCTCTGGCTCATGCCGTGGACCTCGGCCTGTTTAATGTTGAAGCCCTCCTTGAGGGCAGCTTCTCCTATGACGGCAGCGATGGAGAGGATTCCTTGTCCTCCCACACCGGCGAGTATTATATCTTTTTTCATTGTGTTCTCTTTTTTGCGTGACGTTTGGCGGTCTGTATACATTCCCTTCGGGGAATGATAACCGACAGACCTTTGTATTCTATTTCTTCGCGAATAATGCGCGTAATCTCGGGCATATTCTTCGGCAGAGGTATCACAGTACGGATGTGAGCAGGATCAACTCCTACGGCAGCGCAGATAGCTTCCAGCTTACCTGTGCCCGCGGAATCCTGTCCTCCGGTCATACCGGTGGTGAGGTTGTCTGAGATTACCACCACGATATTGGCATTGACATTGGCCGCATCAAGCAGACTTGTGATACCCGAGTGGGTAAAAGTGGAGTCGCCGATAACCGCTATGCTTGGCCATAAACCGGCGTCTGCCGCTCCTCTCGCAACGGTTATGGAGGATCCCATATCGATGCAGGAGCTGATGGTTCTGAAGGGAGGCAGCGCTCCGAGAGTATAGCAGCCGATGTCACTGAAGACTTTGTGACCCGGATAGTCTGCGAGCACTTCATTTAATGCAGTATAAACATCTCTGTGTCCGCAACCCTGGCAAAGAGCGGGAGGTCTTGGTACCACCACGCTGCTTGGCTGGTTAGTTTTATGAGCGGGTAGTCCGAGAGCTTCTCTGACTGAGTTCGGGTTAAGTTCTCCCATTCTCGGCAAAGCACCGCTAAGACGTCCGAGTACCTTTACAGGGGTGGGGAGAATACCTTTGATCATCTCTTCAAGCAACGGCTGTCCCTCCTCCATAACGAGGATTGAGTCACATTCGGAGGCCATTTTACGTATCAGGTCCGACGGAGCAGGATATTGCGAAATCTTTAGAATCGGATGTGGATAGTTCATTCCGACATTCTCTCTGAGATAGTTGTATGCGATGCCGCAGGCAATCACGCCGAGGCTCTTGTCGGGAGCAGCAAAATAGCGGTTCCATCCCTCTTTCGATGCGCTGATGCGTTCGAGTTCTTCATAGCCGGATATTACCTGCGGATATTTGCGGCGTGCGTTGGCCGGAAGCAGTATCCAGGAGGAGGGGTCTTTCGGAAATGTGAGTTTCTCCCTACGGGGAATAGATTTCGCAGCCACCTCTACCACTGCCCTCGAGTGGGCCATCCTGGTGGTAAGCCTCATCATCACGGGGATATTGTTCTTCTCCGACAGGCGGAAACCATACTCCATCATATCGTAGGCCTCCTGCTGATCGGATGGCTCCAGTATCGGAATAAAGGCAAATTTGCCATAAAAGCGGCTATCCTGCTCATTCTGCGATGAGTGCATTGAGGGGTCGTCCGCAACCACCACTATCACGCCTCCGTTTACTCCCGTAATTGCGGAATTTACAAAGGCATCGGCAGCCACATTCAAGCCTACGTGTTTCATACATACAAGTGCACGTTGTCCAACATAAGAGACACCCAGGGCCGTCTCCATCGCGGTTTTTTCATTGGTACACCATGTAGAATGAATACCGGCCTCGCGTGCCGTCTCACTGCCCTGAATATACTCTGTAATCTCGGTGGAGGGTGTCCCCGGATAGGCATAAACTCCGGTAATGCCGGCATTTATAGCTCCCAGCGCCACCGCTTCATCACCCAATAGCAATTTTTTAACTTTCATTATCTATTATTTTTTCATTCAATCCTCAAATATAGCAAATAAATGCAATATAACGTTGGAATAAAATCCTTAAATTGCTTACATATTACAATATTTTCAACCCCTAATATATCAAATTCTCACAAAAACAGCTAGTTAGAGATTTAAATCGTTAGAGTGAGGGAGGAAATAAAAACTCCCCGAATTCTCGAGGAGTTTGTTTCTAGGTTATCAGTGATCAAAGATCAAAGCTTGTCAATGAAATGCAGGATTGTGCGGTAGTAGAGTATATTATTGTCTATGCCCTTGACGCCGTGTCCCTGACCATCCAATTCGAGAAATTCGACAGGTTTATCTATGCCCTTTAGGGCGTTGTACATCATCCTTGAACCCTCAATGTTGACTCTGTCGTCGTGATTGCCATGGATAAGGAGCAGAGGTCCGGTAATTTTCTCATAGTGAGTAATTGGAGATCTGTCAATCAATTTATCCCTATCCTTGTCGGGATCTCCCGCTTCGAGGTAGGTCCAGTCAGGAATATTGGAGTGATTGTGCTCATAAATAATGTCGCTGAAACCTGCTACAGAGACTCCGAAACCGAAGGGGAAGGAGGCTTTGTTGCCGTTGACTTCTCCGGGGAATGTCATCAGTCTCATTGTTGCATATCCTCCGTGGCTCATTCCGAATACACCGATTCTTTCAGCAGGAACCCCTAATTTATCAGAGATATATTGTGCGCAGTAGATAATGTCAATAATTTCATTTCCACCCAAATCCCTGTCGTTGAGAGCTGCAAAGTCTCTTCCGAACCCGCTGGTGCCTCTAGGGGAGGGACTGAGCACGTACATACCTGCCTCATTGAATATTTGATGTTCGATATCATAATAGTTGCCTCCACCGTAAAAAGACTGGATCATCACAATCTCTTTACCTTCTGGAAGAGGATTTTCCGGAGTCAGGATATACGCATGAAGTTGGCGAGTTTCTCCCGTTTTCGGATCGATATCAAAAGTAGGAATGGTCACCCTTTCTGTCGTTGAGGCAATCATCTTCTCCTTTTTCTCCTGAGGCAAATCGACAACAATTTCTTTGGTGAGATTTGTTCCATCGAATGTCATTACCCATAGCTGGAATGGAATGTCCGTAGCACCTGCACCAAGATAGGCTTTATTGTCGATTGTTGTCTTGATGCCGAGTGTCACCTGATAATTCTCACTGGCGATTACCACTCCGTTGAGAGGGTCAATTATGGAAACTTTGGTTTGTGCAGGATTGTTTTCAATTCCGAAAAGGTATTTTTTGCCGTCAACCTCAATCCAATCCACCGAAAGAGATGATTCATTGGTGGTGATTCGCGTAGTTTTGCCACTCTTTCTATTATAAGAATAGATATTGGGATATCCGGTCTGGTCGCTTGTAAAATAGGCTGTGTTCTCATCATACCAAGGGAAAAGCATGTTGGTACCATCCAGACTGCCCTCTTTCGAAGGATCTGTTATCACTTTAAGAGTGCCTTTATCCAGATTGATGCAGGCAGCATTTGTATAAGTTCTGTCAGCTTCTTTTAGAACCGTCAACACAATGCTTTTTTCATCGGGACTGAAGGAAATGTCGGTCCAGGTCATCCTGAAGTCAGGTTTGTCTGTATAGACCAGTTTGTCTTCGAGAGTTTGCAAGTCGAGAATGTGAAGTTCATCCAGCCTGTTTTCATTCTGGGCAAGTCTGGCAATATAGGCGATTTTCGTCTTGTCTGCATTGAATGCCCATCCGTAAATATAGGGTACGTCAGTGAGTTTTTCGATTTCTCCTGTCTCAATGTTCAGACGGTAGAGATTGATGATTTCGTCGTTTCTCTCGTCGCCTATCCAGTAGAGCCTTCCGTCTGTTTCATTGTATTCGTGGCTCCAGAATGTCTTTTTGGAGAAATCCTCGCTGCTAATAACTTTCCCTTGGTCTAGGTCGCTGCCAGTTGAGAGATCCAGCATCAATAGTTCATTTGTTTTGCCGCTTCTGAGATAAAAGAGTTTTGTTGCGTCATCCGACATCTTAATGCCGTATGGTGAATAGGGGAATTGGGTGAGGAAGGATTTAACATCAATATCCCTTCCGCTAAACTTTACGATTCCGTCATTATCTCCCGCCGGTTGACAGGAGATTGCAAGGAGTGCTGACAACAGCACTCCTAGCAAAATTGCTGCAAATGATTTTCTCATAATCTATTTTCTCCAGTATTCGTTCTGATCATTGGGAGTAAGTGCTTTGTTGTGCATCATCTCATTTTCGGGGAGCGGAAGCATCATTCTGGGGCTGTCAGCTGGAAGGTCCACTTTTGCCCAGTGTTCGGGGTGCTTACTCCTTATCAACGGTTGACGCAAACGTCTGAGGTCGTGCAGTCTGTGACCTTCACCGTATAGTTCTTTTCTTCTCTCCAGATAAATTTTTTCAAGAGTACCCTCAGTAGGAGTGGCACCTCTCTTGACCTGTAGAGCATTGAGAACTGCCTTGGCATTGCCGCCAAGATGAGCCTCACACTCGGCCTTGATAAGATAAGCCTCAGCAATTCTAGCCATAGGGAATTCAGCATCACCCATCATTGTTCTGTGACCGAATTTTGAAGTGTAGAATCCATCCTCTTCATAGAAATAGAAGGGGAAACGTTTTCTGACATCATCCTTTTCAAACATATTCACAAAGGCCTTAGTCCAACGTATAGTGCCATAGCCATCCCACATATCTACTGCTTTGTCGGTCATCATATCCTCTACATCAACCCAGCCACCATACTCATATCCGATGTATTCTTCGGCATGGTAGTAGAATGAGGGGATTGAAGCGTAGATATTGCAGGTTGTTGGCGTAAAATTGTGATACCAGAGCCACTCGGAATTATGATCCTTAAATCCTGATTGCCATTCCTCTTTTGACATAAGATTGGAACCGTTAAAAACATTTCCTGCGGCAAATTCCGCATATTTCTTTGCATTCGGGTAGTCATTCATATCCAGATAAGCCCTAGCGAGAAGCAGTGCTGCCGCTTTAGGAGTTATGAAATCCGTGTTGTCGGGAGAACACTTATCGTAAGCATAAAGCAGGTCTTTGATTATCTGAGTGTACACATCTTTTACGCTAGCACGAGGCAGGTGGTCTGAAGTGGCTACTGCTGGTTCGAGACGGAGTATAACACCGGGAGCATTAGGATTTACATTGTAGGGTACCGCAAAGAGTCTTACAAGCCAGAGGTAGGAATAACCTCTCACTCCATAGGCCTTTGCTATCAGGTCCTCTTTCCCAGGCTCGTCAGGTAACTCAGGGACAAAGGCCAGAATAGAGTTGGCATGGTCGATAGCTTTGTAGAGGTTTGGCCATATATAGTTGGAATAACCTGACCACCAGGGGCTGGCAGAAGGCTCTTGTGAGTAGGAATATGAGAACATATGCCAGTTGTATGTGGGCCTTCCGTATGCTCCGGAGGTGACGGTAGCATCTTCACCCATCACGTCGGACATGATGTAGGCGAGAGTGTGATTGGTGTATGAACCTATGTACCTGTGGGCGGCATTGAGAGCTGTTTGAGCAGCGGATACGGAGGAGAATATCTGTTCGTCGGAAACGGAGTTAGTGGGTAAAGGATTTAGGTAATCTTTTGAGCATGACGTGAATCCGACTATCGTGATTACCATCCATAAGATATATTTTTTCATTGTCTTGTCCATTTATTTATAGTGAATGATTTTGAATGATAATTTAGAAAGTTACATTGACACCAAAGGTTAATGTTCTTGATAGGGGCATCGTTTCAGCATATTGTGTATATCCTCCGATTCCGTAGATGTCTATATCGTCATAACCTTTCCAATCATCTTTGAAGCAGGTAAATATATTCTCTATGTTGGCATAGATTTTTACATCGGAAAGAATGCCTGTCCTTATCATCCATTTTTTTGGAAGAGTGTATGAAATATTAAGATTCTTGAATTTGAAATATGTGGCATCGTACAGGAATCTTGTGGATTCCGAGTTTGCATTATTTGGATTAGAGTTGATATAAATTGGCACATTAGTATCTGTGTTGCCCGGAAACCATGCTTTCAGAGCATCCTTGTGAAGATTCTTTCCTGCATCGGCACCGTCATGCATCAATTCGGCATAAAGACCATCATATACCTTACCACCAAGATTGTAGTAAAACATCATCGATAAGCTGAGGTTTTTCCACCTGATTGCAGTTGTCAGACCACCGTATGCCCAAGGGGTAGCTCTGCCTTGCATTTCATAGTCTGCAAGTGCAAATACTGAAGTTGTGCCGTTGTCTTTCTTCCAGAGAGGGCTACCGTTGGATGGATCTACTCCCATCCAGGTCGGCATATAGAATTCGTACTGGCTATAGCCTACTTTCCAGATCTTCTTGGTACTACTCATTACCACGTCATCATTACCGGCAAGGTCGAGTATCTTGTCTCTTGAAGAGGAAATGTTAAAATTGGCACTCCAGAGCCAGTCACCCGTTTTGATTATGTCGCCTCCGAGTTCAACTTCCACACCATAATTCTTGACCTTCGCAAGGTTCATCATGATTGATGTGATACCATGTGATGAGGGGAGAGGGAAGTTGTAGAGGAGATCTTTTGAGGTCTTGTTGAAGAATTCTACCGTACCGTAGAGTCTGTTGTCGAAAAATCCAAAGTCAACACCTACATTGAACATCGCCTGTTTCTCCCATCCGAGGTTAGGGTTGGCAAATTGAGTATGTCCGAAACCGGCATAAGGGCCATAGTTATAACTGGCACCTGCTGCCCATATTCCAAGGGATTGATACCTTCCAAGGCCAAGGTTATTACCTGAAGTACCGTAACTTGTACGGAATTTCAATGAACTGATCCACTCGGCTTCCTTGATAAATGATTCCTGGTCAAGTCTCCAGGATCCTCCAACACTGAAGAAATTACCCCATTTGTTGTCAGTGCCGAATACTGAGGATCCATCACGCCTGAATGACCCGGAAATGAAATACTTATTGTCATAACTATATTCCGCACGTGCGATATATGACTTAAGGGTTTCTTCACTTGTCCATGAGGAGGGTGCAAGTGCACTTGTAGCAGCTGCAAGCTCTGTCATGAAGTCAAATGCAAACTTGGTTCCCTGCGCAAGCGCGTACTCTCTGGTACTATGCCAGAACTCATAACCGACCATCGCCTGTACGTTGTGCACATCTCCAAAAGTCCTGTTAAAGTTAAGTGTGGTAGTGGATGAGTACATAAGATCGTGAGTCTGGTGTCTTTCACTACGTCCACCGTATGCGGGACCGTTTCCATGGAGCTTGTTCCAGAAAAGAATTTCGTAGAGGTTAATATAGTCAGGGGAGAATACGGTCTTCAGCGTAAGCCCTTCCATAAACTTGATTTCCGTATAAAGGGATGCAAGCAACCTGTAGTTTTTGGTCTTGTGGGTGTCCATAAAGGGAATGGCAAGAGGGTTGAAGTCCTTCGATACAGGGTTGAGCCAGTTAAACTGCTTTTCGCCAGCCTCATTGAGTATATAGTTGCCGTTGCGATCCGTCATATAGATCGGAACGCCGTTAGGGAAGAAGAGTGCATTGCGGATAGGTGATGCGCCTGCACCACCGGCCACCTCGGTGTTCTGTATGGAGAACGAATACATAGCATTCATTCCTGCCTTGAGCCAAGGTTTGACATTGGCATCAACATTCACCTTGCCGGAATAGCGTGTATACCTTGCGGTGGGAGCTGTTCCCTCCTGGTCAAAATAGCCTCCGGAGAAGAAATATAGTACTCTGTCGTTTCCTCCGGAATAGCTGACATTATAGTCCTGTGTTGTGCCTGGCTTGAGAACCTCTTTCTGCCAATCTGTATCAACAATTATTTTAGCACCTGAAACCAATTTTCCACTTGCATCATAAGGATAGTCGATACTGTAGGGGTTGAATGTAATGAGTCCCTGGGTCTGCTGGTTGGCCCATACGGCTGCATCGGCAGCAGAATAACCGGCCTTTTGGCGAGTGTTGAAATAGCTTGTGAATACTGTCTGATAGTATTCGGCAGAGCTCATAAGATCAAAGTATTTTGGTACCATTGAGACTCCAACTTGGGCATTGACATTGAGTTTTCCGCTTCCTTGAGCTCCGTTTTTAGTGGTAATTATGACAACACCGTTTGCGGCCCTTGATCCGTAGAGCGAAGCAGCAGCGGCATCCTTAAGGACGGTTACTGATTCAATGTCCTGAGGGTTCAGTGTAGAGAGAATGCTGGAAGTGGAATAGCTCCTGTCTGCCATTACGGAATAGTCTGCGGTGGAGGTTGCAATACCGTCCACAACATAGAGAGGTTCATTGGATGCGTTGAGAGATCCAGATCCTCTGATACGAAATGATGCGGTTGCGCCGGGTTGTCCGGACGATGTGGTGACTTGAAGACCTGCCACTTTACCTTGCATAGCCTTTTCAAATGATGAATTTGGGTTCTGAAGAATTGACTCAGATCTTACCATGGAAGCGGAACCGGAATAAGATGACTTCTTGGCAGTACCATATGCAACTACAAGTACATCTTCAAGTACTTCCGTATCCGGAGAGATAGATACATCGACAACTGTCCTACCGTTTACGGCAACCTCAATTGTTTTGTATCCTACAAAGCTGAAAACAAGGGTTATGTCACTTATGCCACTCGAGACCATGATAGAATATTTTCCATCTAGGTCCGTCACGGCTCCAGTCATTGTACCCTTGACTTGAATAGACGCGAATGCAACCGGCTCTCCCGTAGATGCATCGGTCACAGTGCCTCTCACAGTGCCTCCCTGTGCAAATACAGTGCAGGTTACAGCTGTTAAGAGACAAACCAATAAAAGTTTCAATCTTTTCATTAGGCAAGCGGATTAAATAATAAGTGGATAAAAAGGGTTAATTGATGTATGGTAAAGTTTCTTACTATTTTGTTTCCCGCATTCTGCGGGCGGTTTCCTCTCTTTGACGGCATATTTCACTCCAGGAAGGAGCTTTGGCAAGTTGCGAGTTGAGTTCGCTGATCACCTCAGGAATGTCGATGTTTTGAGGGCACATTTGACTGCAGGCACCGCATCCTATGCAGTTTGAAGGGTGACCTTCCCTAGGAAGCGATTCGATACGCATTAGAGGAGTGAAGGTGGTCTCAACAGCGAAATCGTTGCGTGCCTGGATCAGAGTGGGGATATCCAGTCCCATAGGGCACACCGGAGTGCAATAGTTACAGGCTGTGCAGGGCACGGAGCCTTTCATTTGTTCAGCAAGAGCAAAGAGATGGTCGCACTCTTCTTGGCTGAGCGGTGTTATACGGTTGAATATCTCAATATTCTCTACCATCTGTTGTTCGTTTGACATACCACTGAGGATCATAGTAACTCCGGGAATCCCTGCTACCCATCTGAAAGCCTCCTCAGGTGTGGCTATTGAGAGGAGCTTGCCGCCGCGTAATGGTTCCATTACCCAGATGGGAATATCTCTCGAATTGAGCAGTTCTACCTTTTCCCGCGCTCTCTGGAGTGACCAGTCTAGGAAATTGAGCTGTATCTGACAAAACTCCATATGCTCTCCATAGGGAGAGTCGAGAAAACGCTTGAGTGTTTCAAGCTCCGCATGCGCTGAAAAACCGAGATGACGGATACGACCCATCTCCTTCTGCTTCAGGAAATATTCCAGAATACCCCACTTCGGGTCAAGATAGATACCTATACAGGTCTCATGTATATTATGCATAAGGTAGAAATCAAACCACTCCACACCGCACTTACGCAACTGGTCATCGAATATTACTTCCGGGTTGTATTCGGATGCTATCTGGTGCCCGGGATACTTGTTGGCAATATACCAGTTTTCGCGCGGGTGACGGCGCAATGCCTCACCGGCAACAACCTCCGACAGACCTCCGTGATAGGGATACGCGGTATCAAAATAGTTAATTCCATGCTCAATTGCATAGTCTACCATACGGAAGGTGACTTCCCTATCAATCTCACCCTCAGGTGTTACAGGGAGTCTCATCAGACCAAATCCCAGAAGGGAAAGCCGGTGCTCCTTGAAGGTGCAGTATTTCATAGTGCCGAAGTTTTTGGTTCTTAATGTAAAGTTATATTTTTAGTCTGAAAATACAATATATTTTTTATAATTATTCCCGAAATAAAAACTTTTGTAATTAATGCAATTTTATGGGGAATACTGCTACCTGTGCTTTTTCTTATTTGACGATAATAGCACTAAAATAGCAGGATTCCCCATTTCGGATCAAGATAGACATCTATACTGGTCTCATGTATATTATGCATAAGGTAGAAATCAAACCACTCCACACCGCATTTACGAAGCTGGTCCTCGAATATTACTTCCGGGCTGTACTCGGATGCTATCTGGTGTCCTGAATACTTGTTGACAATATATCAGCTTTCGCGCGGGTGACGGCGCAATGTCTCACCTGCAACAACCTCCGAGAGACCGCCGTGATAAGGGTATGCAGTGTCAAAATAGTTGATTCCATGCTCAATTGCATAGTCCACCATACGGAAGGTGACTTCCCTATCAATCTCACCATCAGGTGTCACAGGTAGTCTCATCAGACCGAATCCCAGAAGGGAGAGCCGGGGCTCTTTGAAGTTTGAGTATTTCATTGTCTCTTTTTTCGATTATCCTTCTAAAGGTAGGTTTTAAATCGAAAAATTCAATCAATGACTAACACTGGGACAGCCTTTAGGGGACTACACACCTCCAATATCAATCATCGCGCTGACAATACTTAATTGGTACTTTATGGTAGTATAAAGATAAAAGGGTTGGGACTTTGTTGTGTCCCAACCCAAGGTTTATGCTGTGATAGTCAGGCAATAGGCCTGATCCAACTATTACCGGGACACCAAGCGAAGGGAGTACCAGAGGTCCTTGCCGGCGCTGTGCCCGCTGTACGCTAAGTTGCCGGTGAAGTACAGGAGCCACGCGTCGGTGCCGCCGGCTTGGGTCTCTGTGGACGACCAGTAGTGGCCGAACGTGCCTTGGTTCATGCGCGTGCCAATGGCATTACGGCACCCCGCCGCCGGGAACACGCGCGAAACCACGCCAACGCTATTCCAATCGGCATCTTTTGCCTGTTGAATCGTGTATGGTGTGGCGGTTTTCTTCATATCGATCACCATTCGGGCATTCGGGTTACCGGCACCCAGGTTTTCTGTCCGGTAACGAGCTATCGCGTATAATGCCGGGTAGGATTGGTGCGTGTAGGTTAACGTAGCATAAACTACACCTACATTGCCATTATTATCAAAAGTACCGCTCATGGTATAACTTTCACCGCCAACAGTTACAGCTGCGTTACTGAGTGTACGAGTACTCCAAGTGTTGTTGAAATTTATATAAGTGCTAGATTCCGGGATAATGGCTCGCCACTCTTGAATAGTGGGTAGGTAGTAATCCTTGCCGCCAAGCGTGGCCGGGGTGGTGTTGTACGCTGTCATGGCATTATTCCAATCAAAGAGGTAATCCTTTGTGGCGTCGTGCCCTGTGTCAAATGTGCCGGTGAGGTTTGCCATGTTGTGCTCGGCAAAGTAGCTGAGCGGGTTGATCCATTCGATCGCCGGATTCCAGTTGCTTATAGTACCTTTGTAGCGGTCTCCTGCTGCATAGTTCTTTTCAGTTGTAACTGTGTTGCTTTGGAAAGACAATTGCTCTCCGTATAGTGCTACCATATATTTTCCACCTGCGATTATCTTCATCGCTGCAGGGTCAAAAGAGAGGTAAGCGGTAAGACTACTGTTAGTTGCTGAGAAGGTTACTCCGGTTACGTGAAGAGTCATCGATTTAAAGACCCCCGTTGCCGTCTCTTCCGTCCAGTCAATGTGACTGAGCGTCCCTACTTCTTGCGGCACATTGGTGAGATCAAATCTGATGATGCTGTTCTTCAAGACCAGGGAAAAGGTTTGATTGAGAGGGTTGGCTGTTTCGTCGAACAGGAGTAGTTTGTTGCGCAGATGCGCCGTAGTATTGTTTCCGCTTTGTGTCTGCTGCCAGAAGTTATCGGCAAGTTGCACATTTCCGTTATTATCCAACAAGATGGCCTCTGCCGGATAGTAGGCCTTGTAGATGTCGGCACCCTTTACCTCTGTTCCGGTAAAACTATTGCCTCCGTCGTATTCGAAAGGAGCACAATCTATATAGGTTCCACCTGCGTCATATCCGGCCAGCAGTAGTTTGTCACCGGACTCCCATGCGAGTTTGCGTGTGCCGTCATTGTATGATACGCGTGTATCCGGTGATATATTGGCACTTATGGTCACGATCTTGCCCTCTTCCTGCTCGGGCTTGGGAATAGTCTCAAGCGTACAGCCCGCCATCATTATGGCAAGCAGTGTAATAATAAATAGTTTTAATTTCATAGTTATGTGTTTTGTTTTTTAATTGCTAATTGTTAATGGTTAATTGCCAACAGCTAATAGCTAACAAACCTACCAGGCATCTCCTCCGTCTCCAACGTCAGGCAGACTTGCCGTGAGGATATTTTGGGTAAGTTCAATTTCAATGACTTCGATGTCGGGCGCGATATACACTCTCGTCGCCGAATAAATGTTGACTTCTTGTTTCATAATTTGTATGGTTTGAAATTATTGTCTGTTTTTTATTGTTTTCGTAGGAAGTGCTTACAGAGTCACCTCGCAGCAATGCCGATTGTTTCAGCAAAACGATTCGGTTGCTAAGGACAAAATGTTCTTTGTAGGCTCCAAAGAGAGGCCGACAGAACATGAACGATGGACAGAAAAGCGATATTATTCGCGCCGGGGGGCGTAAATATCTTTATGTCAGCAAGGTAGAGTGAATGTACGGACAATTGCCCGCATTGACATAATGCAGTATTAAGTTGTAGCGCACTCATGGATAAAGTTCCCCGTTTATCTATCTGAGTATTTAGGGGTAAAATTAAATAGAAAAAATAAAACGACAAAATACCAAAGTAAAACAATCAAATAGTTTCCAGCCATCGACTCCTAACCCATCCGGCCTCCAAGTCCTAACCCGGAAATCTAACTCATAACTCGGAACTTATAACTAAAAAATTCTTACCTTTGAAAATTAACCGGAAAAAACCAAACCATTATGTATAAAGACGATAAATTGTATGTAGCCCATTCGGCCAACGGCCCGATATATCTTCAGGGTAAGATGGCAAACAGGCACGGACTGATAGCCGGTGCCACAGGTACCGGAAAAACCGTCTCCCTGCAGGTGCTGGCGGAGACATTCTCCCAGGCGGGAGTCCCCTGTTTTATGGCGGATATGAAGGGCGACCTCTCGGGTATCAGCCAGGCGGGTAAAATGAACGGATTCATTGAAAAGCGCTGTGCTGAGTTCGGTATTGAGAATCCTCCTTTTGAAGGCTCTCCCACACGCTTCTTTGATGTCTTCGGAGAGCAGGGATATTCTATGCGAACTACCATTTCCTCAATGGGCCCCCTGCTCCTGGCCCGTCTTATGGATCTCAACGCCACTCAGTCCGGAGTACTCAACATTGTTTTCCGCATTGCAGATGATAAAGAATTGTTGCTGATAGATCTAAAAGATCTGCGTCTGATGCTCGATTTTGTAGGTAAAAATGCCTCACAGTTCACTACCGAATATGGCAATATCTCAGCAGCCAGTATCGGAGCCATCCAGAGAGCTGTTCTTGCCATTGAGAGCCAGGGCGGAGATAAATTTTTCGGCGAACCCGCATTTGACGTGGAGGATCTGATTGCCACCGAGAATGGTCGCGGAGTGATGAATGTACTTGCTGCCGATAAACTTATGCATAACCCCAAACTTTACTCCACTTTTCTTTTGTGGCTACTCACAGAACTCTATATCAAGCTTCCCGAGGTTGGAGATCAACCACTTCCAAAGTTGATATTCTTCTTTGATGAGGCTCATATGCTATTTCAAGGTACTTCCAAGGCTCTTGTGGAGAAGATAGAGCAGGTAATAAGACTTATCCGTTCAAAGGGAGTGGGTATCTACTTTGTAACACAATCGCCCACAGACGTCCCCGAAATTGTCCTCGGACAGCTGGGTAACCGTATCCAGCACGCTCTAAGGGCCTATACCCCTAAAGATCAGAAGGCGGTTCGCGCAGCGGCACAAACTTTCCGTACAAATCCCGAGTTTAAAACGGAAGATGCCATAATGGAGCTTGCTACCGGAGAGGCACTTGTCTCATTCTTGGACGAGAAAGGAGCACCTTCTATAGTGGAAAGAGCTAGAATCCTATTCCCTTTAAGTTCTATCGGACCTATTACAGAGGGACAACGTCTCGATATAAATAACATGGCACCGGCTGACATTAAGGCTTATGACAAGTTTTTTGATCGTGAAAGCGCCTATGAAGTGCTGAGTGCTTATTACGAAGAGGTGGCTAAGGCTGAAGAAGAAGCTCTGATACAGGCCGAAAAGGAGAAAGAGGAGAAGAAGAAATCCTCCGGCAAAAAGGGAGGTTTTACGAGAACCGTGTTGGGTACGATGGTAGTAGCGGGTGCTACAAGTTTTATACGCAGTCTGGGCACTCAGGCGGCAAGGAAAGTCGCCGGCAAGAAGAGTACATCCAAAAAGAGCGGTGATAGTGCACTTGGAAGAGCAGCTAAAACCGCTACCACTACAGCCACCAGAAAGATAACCGAAGAGGTTCTTAAAAACATCTTCAAGTGATTGCAGAGTTTTCAGAATTTCTGGAGAGTTTCTCAGTGCGTTACGAGTGCTGCGGAACTCTCTTTTCTTTTCCCGACAAGGAAGTGACTATTCGGCTTGTGCCGCTCGATATTGCCGCCGGTCAGGCGAATGATATGGCTGCAAACATCGAGACCGGTCCGACTGTCGATGAATTGAATGCTGCAACGAATAGTGCAGATGGTGGTGAGAGATGCATTTATCTTTATGAAGACCGATGGCGGAGCGGTGGAGAGGTGATTCGAAAGCGAATTCTTGCCCATCTGGGCCAATTTAAATCCATTTTCGCCAGGAAATGTGAAGTAAAACCGCTGAGAGCGCAACAAGCAGCCGATTTTCTTGAAAAATATCATAGTTATGGAACCTCAAGATGCAGGTATCGTTACGGGCTTCTTTATGAGGAAACGCTGGTCGCAGTAGCCACATTTTCCGCAGGCAGGCCTATGAAGCGTCTTGTCGGAGGAGAAGAACGTATCCTAGAAAGTTATGAATGGGTGAGATATGCCTCTTTGCCGGATTGCCGTATCAGCGGGGGTATGGGACGGCTCCTTGAAGCATTTGTGAGTGATGTAGGTCCCGACGAGGTAATGTCATACGCGGATTACGAATGGTCTCCAGGAGATGCCTATATTCGACTTGGTTTTGAAAAGGTGGGGGAGAAACCTCCGATGCGTTTTTACGTAGAACGCACTACATACAGGAGAATTTCGGAAAAAAAAGTTTCCGCTGACAAGAGATTCCGCGGAGAGACTTTCCCTAAGGAAAAATATGCGCTGATATCCAATCTGGGCAGCGCTAAATATCTCAAGCAATATGTGTGACTGCAATCCCGCCGGATTGTTCGTCAAAAGTAACTTTCAACACTCCACTGCCTGATCCGTCGCTTATGATAAGTTCGGACAGGGGGTCTTCGATATGCCTTTGAATAGCCCTCTTTAAAGGTCTTGCGCCAAGTTCGGGGTCAAATCCCTCATCGGCTACGAATGTACGGGCGCTTTGATCTACCTCAAGTTCGTATCCAAGGTGACCAACTCGGTCGGCGAGGTCCTCAAATTCTATCTCAATTATGCTGAAAATGTCCTCCCTTGAGAGGGAGTTGAAGTAAATTCTGTCGTCCAGACGATTGAGCAATTCAGGAGAGAATTGTCGCTCCAGAGCTTTGTCTATAATGGACTTGCGCCGGAAGTCCTTGTCGGTACTGCTAGTGGAAAATCCCACATCGCCTCCGAAGTCCCGAAGTTTACGGCTTCCGATATTGGAAGTGAGGATCAGGATGGTGTTGCGGAAGTCCACCGTACGGCCACTGCTATCGGTAAGCCTTCCTTCGTCAAATACTTGCAGTAGGATGTTGTATATGTCCGGGTGGGCCTTTTCTACCTCATCCAAGAGTACAACGCTATAGGGTTTGAGACGAACCTGCTCTGTCAGCTGGCCACCCTGGTCGTAGCCCACATAGCCCGGAGGGGAGCCTATAAGACGACTTATAGAGTGTTTTTCGATGTACTCGCTCATATCTATTCTTATGAGGGAGTCTTCGGAATCAAACATATATTCGGCAATTTTCTTGGCCAGAAGAGTTTTTCCTACTCCTGTGGGACCAAGAAAGATAAATGTTCCTATGGGCTTGCGGGAGTCCTTGAGGCCGGCGCGACCGCGTTTTATGGCATTTGTCACGGTTTTGACGGCTTCGTCTTGTCCGATGACTCGGCTGGTTAAAGCCTGCTCCATTGCGAGAAGTTTTTTGCTTTCGTCGCTTGCTATCTTGTGTGCGGGTATGCCCGTCATAAGGGATACCGCTTTGGCAATGTCATCGCCGGTAATTGTCACTGGAGTCGAATCTCCGGAATTATCTTCAGTAGATAGCTCTTTGATGAGTTGTTTTTCGCGAAGACGGAGCGAAGCGGCGGCCGGATAGTCGCCGGTGAGCGCAGCCTGACGCTTCTCATTTCGAATTTGTTCCAGAAGTTGACAAGTACCGGGATCGGTAGCGTTGTCCGATGTTTGAGCAGTTCCGGAGGAATGTGCCCTTGATCCCGCTTCGTCCATCAGGTCGATGGCTTTATCCGGCAGATGCTTTTCGTAGATATATCTCTGGGAGAGAGTAATGCACTGCTTAAGTGCTCCGGGTGTATAGATTACGTTGTGGAAACGTTCGTATTTTTCTTTGATGCCCTTGAGTATCTCCAGGGTCTGGCCTTCAGTAGCGGGTTTGACCACTAACTTCTGGAATACCCTGTCCAGCGCTTTGTCATTTTCGATGCAGTTGCGGTAGCCATCAGTAGTAGTAGCCCCGATACAGCGTATCGTACCGCCTGCCAGAGCCGGTTTGAGCAGGGTGATTATGTCGGAAGAGCCGCGCATTCCACCTGCTCCGACCAGAGAGTGGATGTCATCTATAAATAGTATGGCATTGGAAGAGGCTTCCAGAGCTGAGACGATTTGTCTGATGCTTTCTGCAAGTGAGGAGGGGTGGGGATTTGCAGCAATCAGTGCCGGAATGTCCAGATAGAGTATCCTTTTGCCCTCAAGGGTTGAGGCGAGTCCCTCCACTATGGCGGATTTTCCTACTCCGGATTCACCTACCAGCAGGGGGTTGTTTTTTTTGCGACGGCTGAGTATCTGTTTGACACGCAGTATCTCGGATTCCCGTCCGATGAGAGGATCGCGGTTTTCATTTCCGGTAACGGATGTCAGGTCGCGACAATATCTGATAAGCACATATGTCGGTTTTTTTCTTCCACGGCCCGATTCGCGGGCTATCTGTCCCATTGCAGCAAGCAATGTGTTAGGCAGTATGCCAAGCTTTTCCATCAATGGAATGAATTTCCCTTTACGAAGGATGATTGCGGATTCCAATATTTCTGCCACGCCGGGCTGTATGTTGGCAGCAGTACAGTTGGCAAATGCCTGACCAAAGATGTCATTGACTTCTTGTGAAATGGTTACCGAGCCGGTATTTTCAAAGGGGATGGGTTCAGGTTGGGAAATCATCTTTTCCAGCGCTGTTTTAACCACTGAAATATCACTTCCAATGCGGTTTGAAATGGATTCAACAAGTTTCCTGCTATCCCTGAGTATTGCCAGAAACAGATGGTCTGCATCAATAACGGTACTGCCCATTCTCATCGCCTCTTCGCGGGCCGTTTCCAGCAGTGCGGAAAGTTCTCTGGAAAGAGTGTTTGTCATAATCCTGAGGTGCTTGATTTCAAAGTGCCAAGATAGTGAAAAATTTTGGCCGAATCACTTTTTCTTTGTACTTTTACGAGTTAATTTTTACATAAAGTAGAAAGAAAAGGAATGGAAGAATTAGAAGAGAATGTAGGTAGGATTATTCCTATCAATATTGAAACTGAGATGAAGAGCGCCTATATCGATTATTCGATGTCGGTGATTGTGTCGCGTGCGCTTCCGGATGTGAGAGATGGTCTGAAACCTGTACATAGGAGAGTTCTATACGGCATGTACGGTCTCGGCCTGACCAGCAACCAATCTGTAAAGAAATCGGCTCGTATAGTGGGTGAGGTGCTTGGTAAATATCATCCCCACGGTGATTCCAGCGTTTATGACGCTATGGCAAGACTTGCCCAGTCCTGGAATATGCGCTATATGCTTGTTCACGGCCAGGGTAACTTCGGATCCGTTGACGGCGACCCGGTAGCGGCGATGCGTTATACGGAGGCAAAGCTTCAGAAACTTGCTGAAGAGATTATAGAAGATATTGATAAGGATACGGTTGATTTCAAACCTAATTTTGATGAGTCACTTCAGGAACCTGTCGTGCTCCCGGCCAAAGCCCCGTTACTGTTGCTCAACGGAGCAAATGGTATTGCGGTGGGTATGGCTACCAATATGGCCCCGCACAATCTTACCGAGTGTTGCGATGCCATCTGTGCATATATTGACAACAACGACATTACGCTCGATGAGCTGATGCAGCACATTAAGGGTCCTGATTTCCCAACGGGAGGCATTATACAGGGCACTAAAGGGATCAGGGATGCATTTGAGACAGGTCGTGGTCGTATAGTGATCCGCTCGAAGACCGACATTGAGATTTCAGAGAGCGGACGCGAAACCATTGTGGTTAGCGAAATACCTTATATGGTCAACAAGCGCGAGCTTATCGAGAAAATCGCCGAACTGGTAGAGAACAAGAAACTTGAAGGGATTGCCTATATCAATGATGAAAGTGACCGTAGCGGTATGCGCATAGTCATTAAGCTCAAGATGGGTTCTGTGGCTAACGTGGTGCTCAATAACCTTTTCAGGTACACACCGCTTCAGTCCAGTTTCTCAGTCAACAACATTGCACTGGTGGATGGTCGTCCCCGGATGCTCAACCTTAAAAATCTGATTAAGTGCTTTGTGCGTCATCGCCACGAGGTGGTTCTACGCAGGACCCGATTCGAACTTGACAAAGCCCTTAAGAGGGCTCATATCCTCGAGGGACTGCTCAAAGCTCTGGACATTATTGATGAGATTATTGCTCTTATCAAGGCCTCCGGTAGTGTGCAGGAGGCAAGAGAAGGCCTCGTGGAGCAATTCGAGTTCTCTCCCGAACAGGCTGAGGCCATCGTGGAGATGAGACTGCGTCAGCTCACAGGGCTCGAAAGGAATAAGCTCCAGGCAGAGTACGATGAACTCCAGGCACTTATTAGCCATCTTGAGGCTATCCTCGCCGATGTTGCGCTTCAGATGGATATCATCAAGCAGGAGCTTGTTTCTCTCAAAGAAAAATATGGCGATAATCGCCGTACAGAGATAGAGCTTTCAGCCGAAGATTTCAATCCTGAGGATTTTTACCCCAATGAAGATGTAGTCATCACAATTTCCCATATGGGATACATCAAGAGGACTCCTCTCACCGAGTACCGTCTGCAGAATCGCGGCGGAGTGGGCGCAAAGGGCAGCACCACGCGCGAAGAGGACTTCACAGAACACATTTATGTAGCCAATATGCACAGCACGATGATATTTTTCACCAAGAACGGAAAATGTTATTGGCTAAAGGTGTACGACGTGCCCGAAGGGTCCAAGGCTTCCAAGGGCCGCGCCATCCAGAATGTTATCAATATTGAACCGGATGATGCTGTACAGGCCTATATGAATGTGGAAAATCTTGATGATTCAGACTATATCAATAATCACTATGTGGTTCTTGCTACACGCAAGGGTACCATCAAAAAGACCTCTCTCGAGGCCTATTCCCGTCCCAGAGCAAACGGTATCATAGCTATAAATGTTCGTGAGGAGGACTCGCTTATCGAAGCTCTGCTAACGGATGGAGATAAAGACATTCTCCTGGCGGGTCGTAAGGGTCGTTGCTGTCGCTTCCATGAGACAACCGTGCGCGCCATGGGCCGTACAGCTGCAGGAGTGCGCGGAATCAGGATAGACGATGACGACGAGGTGGTTGGTATGATTTGTGTAAATGGTAATCATGAAGGTGAGTCCCAAGAGCACATTCTTGTGGTCAGCGAGCATGGGTTCGGCAAACGTTCACTTTTGGAAGAATATCGTAGGACCAACCGTGGAGGCAAGGGCGTCAAGACCATCAATATTACAGACAAGACAGGTTCTTTGATAGCGATAAAGTCAGTAACGGATGAAGGCGATCTGATGATCATCAACAAGTCCGGCATTACCATCAGGGTATCGGTTTCCGACATCAGGGTTGCCGGCAGGGCCACACAGGGCGTCAAGGTCATCAGTCTGAGGGATGGAGACAGTATTGCCGCTGTCTGCTCCGTTGAACGAAGAGAAGAAGATGAAATGGAGGAAGAAACTGTAACTGACAATTTAGAAGCAGACGAAAACGAATAATTAACAATAAATACCATTTTAATTTTAAAGACTATGAAGAAAGTTTTATTAGCAATGGCACTTGTCCTCTCTGTTACCTTTGCAAGTGCGCAATCCAAAGCGATAGCAGATGCCCAGAAAGCTATCGACAAGGCAGTGGAAGCGAGCCTTAATCCCAAAAAGGCGACAAGGCCTGCTACCTGGATTACTCTTGCCAAAGCCTACATCTCAGCGTATGAAGTCCCCAGCAAGGGTATCGAGCCTGGCTTTGATCAAATGCTGCTCAAGACCATCCTTAAAGATCAACAGGTACTATCTTCTGCACAGAAAACCCTTCCTCAGGGCACTTTCACCGTTGATACCTACAGCGACAAGGACCTGTACTACAATGATTTCGGTCAGTTGGTGTTCTTGATTGTTACCAAGCCCATAGGTGAAAATCTTCTTGGCAAAGCTCAGGATGCTCTTTTCAAGGCAGTAGAAGTCGATCCTAAAGGTTCCAAACTAAAAGATATCCAAGCTCTTTTTGAGCAGATCCATAACTACAATTACGAGGACGCTGCTTCATATTACAACCTGGGCGATTATGAAAAGGCTACAGCTCTTTTCGAAGAGTGCCTTGGCAATTACAATAATCAGGTGATGCAAAAGGTTGATACAATGGTGCTCTACAACACAGCCCTTCTTTCGAGCATGAGTGGCGATAACGCAAAAGCAGAGAAATACTATAAAAAGTGTCTCGATTATGGTTATTTTTCTGAGGGCAACGTATTCTCCAACCTTGCAGAGGTTTACAGACTCAATGCCGACACACTTAGCCAGAAACAAACACTTGAGGCAGGATTTGAACAATTTCCCCATAACCAGGGTATTCTTGTAGGTTTGATCAACCTCTATACTGCCACAAAAGAGGATCCTCAAAAGCTCTTCGACATTATACATACTGCACAGGAGAATGAACCCAACAACGGTTCCCTCTACTATGCTGAAGGTAATGTTTACAAAGAGTTGGGTAATATTGAAAAAGCGGTTGAACTCTATAACAAATCAACTGAAATCCAACCTGACTATGTATATGGTGTTTTGAGTGTAGGTGTTCTGTACTACGAACAGGCTATGGACATCGCCGAAAAGGCTGACTCAGAGTTCGACCAGGTTAAATACGACGCCTTGGTTGAAGAGTTTAACCAGGCACTTGAAAATGCAATACCTCCTTTCGAGAAAGCGTTTTCACTTACGGACAATGTGGAAATTCAGAGGAATGCAGCTGAATTCCTTAAGTTCATCTATTTCCGTTTCCGTGACAAATCACCCGAGTACATGGCTGCTTACGAGAAATACAACGCATTTCTTGCTGAATAAAGTCTTATGAAATATATAAAAATCGGGACGGCTATGTGTCGTCCCGATTTTTTGTATATTTGTATTTTGCACCAATTATAATTTAAGAATGATGAAAAGAGTATTATTACTTGTTCTCGCTTTGACCTTTGCCGGCCCTGCATTTGCGGACAACGGGATGTGGCTCCCTTCCGAGATTGCAAAAAGAATTGGAGATATGCAGGCCAAGGGTCTCAGACTTACTGCTGAAGATATTTACAGTATCAATCAGGCTTCCCTTAAGGATGCTTCGGTCCATTTCAACGGAGGATGCTCGGCTGAATTGATCTCAGACAACGGACTTCTGATAACCAACCACCATTGCGGTTACGATTGGATACAGGAACATAGTTCCGTAGAGCACGATTACCTAAAGGATGGGTTTTGGGCTATGACCATAGAAGAGGAACTGCCCAACAAGAACATCTTCGTGAGATTTCTTGTAAGAATGGACGATGTCACCGAAATAGTGCTCAAAGGCTATGATCCTTCAATGACCGAGAGCCGGCGCGATTCTCTAATAGAGGCTAATAGTGCTCCCCTGATTGACGCTGCTTCTAAAGAGGGTGCCGGATATAGTGCATCCGTAAGGCCTCTTTACTATGGCAACCAATATTTTATATGGGTTTATCAGACCTTTACCGATGTGCGTCTTGTGGGTGCACCGCCATCATCGATCGGTAAATTCGGCGGTGATACCGACAACTGGATGTGGCCCCGTCATACCGGAGACTTTTCGCTCTTCAGAATCTATGCCGACAAAGACAACAATCCCGCTGCATACTCCGAGGAGAATGTACCTTATAGGCCTAAAAAATATTTCAAACTCTCCATCAAAGAGCGCAAAGAGGGTGATTTTACCTTTGTCTACGGCTATCCCGGCAGAACTCAGGAATATATCCACTCTGAAGCAGTAAGATACATCTCCGATATCTCAAACCCCCACAAACGCAATCTCCGCACAAAACGTCTAGACGTACAGGAGAAATATATGTCGCAGAGCCAGAAAGTGAGAATACAGTATTCCTCCAAGAATTCCAGCGTTTCCAATGCCTGGAAAAAATGGCTCGGTGAGATGAACGGCATCATAAAACTCAAAACTTATGAGAAAAAGAAGAGTTATGAGCAGGCCTTCCAACAGTGGGCGGCTGATAAGCCGGAGTATAGAGATTTGATTCCACAGCTCGATAAACTCTATGAGGAATTAGAGGACTATTCATTTGCTACCGATTATTACAATGAGAGCATTCGTGCCAACGAGATTATCCGCTTTGCGGAAAATATTGTCACGGCTTTCAGCCGTAACCGCAGCAAGGATTATCTCGACCAGATGATAGAGGCATATTTCAAGGATTATTTCCTTCCCATCGACAAGGAGAGTTTCCACCTTCTTCTGGCAGAGTATGAGAAGAATGTGCCGCAGCATCTTCGTCCTACCTATTTTGCGGCGCAAATGAACAATTTCGGCACTACCGATGCCTGGGTGGAACATATTTTTGCTACTTCTGCCCTCACTACTGAAGAGGGGACACGCGCTCTTTTGGAGAAGGCTTTTTCTGCCGAAAACTTCCAGGATGTGCTATTGGCTGATCCGGCCTTTGTGTTCTCAAATGAATTCAGGCAGCACTATCTCAATGAGATCAATCAGCCCTATACCGAGATTAACAGGCAGATTACTCTACTTTACCGCACTTATATGAAGGGTCAGATGGAGTTTTCCCCGGAAAAGCCCTTCTTTCCGGATGCAAACTCCACTCTCAGGGTCTCTTACGGTCATATTAGGGGCTATTCTCCTGCGGACGGCATCTTTTTCAAGCCCGTTTCTACCATCGAGGGTATAATGGAGAAGGACAATCCCGATATTTTCGATTACAACATACCTCAGGAACTCCGAGATATCTATGCGCGCAAAGATTATGGTAAATGGGGCGCAAACGGTACCATGCCTGTCTGCTTTATTGCGACTAACCATACTTCAGGCGGCAATTCCGGCAGTCCTGTCATTGATGCCGACGGCAATCTGATCGGTATCAATTTCGACAGAGTATGGGAGGGCACTATGAGTGACATTGACTTCGATCCCGATGTATGTCGCAATATCTCCATAGATATAAGATATGCGCTCTTTATTATAGATAAGCTCGCCGGAGCTCAGCGCATTCTCGACGAGATCGAGATAGTGGAGTAGTCTTCGTGGTGCGGGTTGCGAGTTACGGGTTGCGAGGTTACGAGTTGCGAGGTTGCTTAAAATTCCGCAACTCGTTTTTTCATTTGCTTAAATTTCGTAACTCTTGATTTTATTCCTATTTTTACAAATCACTACCGGAACTTGTTCCTAAAATATAACTTAATCTCAGATTGCTATGAAACGGTTAATTTCACGACTTTTTATTATTTCTTGCTTAATTCTAAGCGTTTTTTCATGTGTTGAGCCGGAACTTATTGTAGGTCAGGGTCAGAATCAAAATCAGACAGAACTTTCAATAGGAAGTGATGGGGGTACTTTTACAATACCTATTAGTTCCAATGTTGATTTTACTTGTTCTCTTTCAAATGATTGTAAATCCTGGTGCTCAATTACTCAGACCAAGGCAATGAATGATTACAGTATTATTCTCACTGTGAAGGAGAATGATACGTATGATTCGAGAACAGGTACGTTGACCATCAGTTATGCTGAAAAGAGTACAACACTCACCATTACTCAGAGTCAGAAAGATGAGCTTATTTTAACTCAAAAGGAGTTTATAGTAGGAACTGAAGGGGGTGAATTGAAGATTCCCGTCTCGACCAATATACAATACAGCTGTACTGTTATGGAGGGAGCTCAGGGGTGGATAACAATAAAACAGAGCCAGACCAAAGGTTTGGAGGACTATAATCTGGTACTTCAGATTGCCAAGAACGAGAGCTATGATGGAAGGGTAGGTCAGGTTAAAATTTCCGGTGCCGGTAAGGAGAGCTTCATCACCATTACTCAGAAGCAGGTTGATGCACTTATTGTAGAGCAGAAAGAGTTTTCAATCGGCAGTGATGGTGGTAATATTACGATACCTCTTCGTTCAAATATTGACTACAGTTGTTCTCTTTCAGATGATTGTAAATCTTGGTGCTCCATAACTCAGACTAAGGCCTTGAACAATTACAATATTATTCTCTCCGTTGCTAAGAATGAAAAACATGATCCAAGAACCGGTACTTTGACCATCAGTTATGATGATAAAAGTATAGTAATTTCTATTACCCAGAGTCAGAAAGATGAGTTTATTTTAACCCAAAAAGAGTTCATCATAGGCAGCGAGGGAGGTGAGCTGAAGATTCCTGTATCCGCCAATATACAATACAGTTGTGCTGTAGTGGAGGGAGCCCAGGATTGGATTACAATAGAACAAGCCCAAACAAAAGGTTTGGAAGATTATAATATAGTACTCAAGATTGCTAAAAACGAGAGTTATGATGGAAGGGTAGGTCAGGTTAAAATCTCCGGTGCCGGCAAGGAAAGCTTCATCACCATTACTCAGAAGCAGGTTGATGCATTTATTATAGATCAGCAAGACTTTGCAATAGGCAGTGATGGAGGTAATATTACAATACCTCTTCGTTCAAATATTGACTATAGTTGTTCTCTCTCAGATGATTGTAAATCCTGGTGTTCCATTACTCAGACTAAGGCACTTAATGATTACAATATAATTCTCTCCGTTGCCAAGAATAACGGTTATGATCCAAGAACCGGTACTCTGACCATCAGTTATGGTGATAAGAGCACAAAAGTCACCATTACTCAAAGTCAGAAAGATGAGATTATTTTAACACAGAAAGAGTTTACAATAGGAATTGATGGAGGCGAGTTGCGGATTCCGGTCTTGACCAATATCAACTATACCGCTACTGTACTTGGGAATGCTCAAAGTTGGATTGAAATCTCTCAGGTACAGACCAAGGGGTTAGAACAGTACCATCTGGTCCTTCAGATCGCTAAGAACGAGAGCTATGATGGGAGAGTAGGTCAGGTTAAAATTTCCGGTGCCGGTAAGGAGAGCTTCATCACCATTACGCAGAAGCAGGTTGTAGAACTTATTGTAGATCAGCAATATTTTTCAATAGGAAGTGATGGAGGCACTATAACAATTCCTGTCAGCTCTAATGTTGACTATAGTTGTTCTCTTTCAGATGATTGTAAGTCCTGGTGCACTATTACTCAGACCAAGGCACTAAACAATTACAATATAATTCTCTCCGTTGCCAAGAATGAAGGTTATGATCCAAGAACCGGTACTCTGACCATCAGTTATGGTGATAAGAGCACAAAAGTCACAATTACCCAGAGTCAGAAAGATGAGATTATTTTAACACAGAAAGAGTTTACAATAGGAAGTGATGGAGGCGAGTTGCGGATTCCGGTCTTGACCAATATCAACTATACCGCTACTGTACTTGGGGATGCTCATAGTTGGATTGGAGTCTCTCAGGTACAGACTAAGGGGTTAGAGGAGTATAAGTTGGTCTTACAAATAGCTAAGAATAGTGCTATGGTCGGTAGGGTAGGCCAGGTTAAGATATCCGGTGCCGGTAAGGAGAGTTTTATCAATATTAATCAGGGAGCCAAAGAAGAGTCCTCGGCATTGGCAAAAGAGCGCGCTGCTCTTACTGCGTTATATAATTCACTAAATGGCAGCCAATGGACAAGAAAGGATAATTGGCTAAGTGATAAGCCACTTAATGAATGGTATGGAATAGGAGTTGACGCGCAAGGGCATGTGATTGTAATTAATCTTCCTGATAATAATCTCTCAGGCAATATCCCCGCCGAGATTGGAGATTTTTCAAAATTGAGGTTTTTGCAACTCTGTTACGATGCTATTACCGGAAATATACCTCCTGAGATATGTAAACTTAAAGCGTTGGAACACCTCTATCTTTTCTACAATCAACTAACCGGACCACTTCCCGGTGAAATGGGCACTTTAACTAATTTGAGCGGTCTCGATATCACCATGAATAATCTATCGGGCACTATTCCTACATCCATCCTCAACAACACCACTTTTTGGGAAAAATTCTGGTCCAGGATAGTTTGCTACAACAATTTTGATCTTTCCGGTATTACCAATTTCCCTGCTCCTAATTTCACCTTTAACGATGTTTCGGGAGCTCCAATCAACCTTGGAAATGAGTATTCATCAAATAAATATACAATACTTTTCGATTGGCAGACTTGGTGCTCATACTGTACCGCTTACACGCCTCAACTTATTTCGATTTACAATACTTATAAGTCTAAAGGGCTGAATGTAATTGGTTGTTCGATTTATGGTGGAAACTATGGCGCTATGGGTATGACAGATGCCAAGCTTAAGCAAATTGCCGATACTTTGGGTATGCCTTGGAGGACAATACTTATCCAACCCACAGCAGATGTATATAACTCTCTGTTGTATCAAATGTCTATACCAAATCTCCATGTCGTTGATGAAAATGGCAATGTGGTCTTCTCTACTGCCGCTTTTGGAGATAACCGTAATGAGCTGGAGAACTTCATTAAAAACAAGCTTGGTGAAGCTTCCGGTGGAGGAGGCTCCTATTACGAGTCAACCGATTACTCTGCCGATGGTAAGGTTAAAACTCTAGAAACTCACACAGTAGGGAATGGGATTAAGCTGATATTTACAGGGGATGCCTTTACCGATAAGGATCACGCCGCTGGCACTTTTGATACATGGGTACAGCATGCTGTTGAAGCCTTCTTCAGTGAGGAGCCATATAAGTCTTTACGTAATCGTTTTGATGTCTATTCCGTTGCAGCCGTATCCAAAAACAAAGAGATAGCTGATGACTCTCAGACAGCCTTTAGCTGCAGTTTCGGTGAAGGCACATTCGTTGAAGGCAATGACGCAAAAGTTTTTGAATATGCTAATAAGGTTCCGGACGCAGATATGAGCAAGAGCGTGGTTACTGTTATAATCAACTCTCCTAATTACTCCGGTACCTGTAGTATGTATTCGGATAATTCGGCTATTGGCTATTGTGCTATTATCGATTATTCAGTTTCCGAATTTGGTAAAGTAGTGCTACATGAGAGTGGAGGTCACGCTTTTGGCAAACTTTTGGATGAGTATACCTCCTCCGGAAAGGGAGCAATAACTGAAGAATCTAGAGACTCTTTTATTAAGCAAAGGGACAATTGGGGCTGGGGAGCCAATGTCGATATCACTTCAGACCCTGCCACAATTCAGTGGTCCTTTATGTTGAGTGATGCTAATTATCAAAAAGTTGTTGGAATCTATGAAGGTGCTCTCACCTTTGCCACAGGAGCATGGCGTCCCACAACAAACAGTATAATGAATGCAAACACAGATGGGTTTAACGCTCCCTCAAGATTTGCCATCTACAAACGAATTATGCAGCTCTCACAGGGCACCACACCCACTTTTGCTGAGTTTGCCGTATTTGATGCACCAAACCTCACCAAGGCGCCCACCAAAACAACCTTTACTCCAATACCCAAAAACTTCATTCCATTCCATCCACCGGTAATTAAAGATAAAAAATGGAATGAATAGTTAGTGTGTAGTGTGTAGTGT
>DFOK01000014.1 GCA_002376715.1 Bacteroidales bacterium UBA3543
TTCAAAAGAGAGTAAAAGAGTATCATACAAGGTTGTAAAGGGCGACAACAATACTCCTCGCGTGGATATTGACGGACGTCTCTATTCTCCTCAAGAGATTTCGGCTATGGTACTCCAGAAGATGAAAAAGACAGCCGAAGATTATCTGGGACAGACAGTGACTGAAGCAGTCATCACCGTACCCGCATACTTTAGCGACTCTCAGCGTCAGGCTACGAAAGAGGCCGGTGAGATCGCAGGATTCAAGGTAAGAAGGATTATCAACGAGCCTACGGCTGCTGCACTCGCCTATGGACTTGACAAACAGCACAAGGATATGAAGGTTGCAGTATTCGACCTTGGCGGCGGTACTTTTGATATCTCTATCCTCGAACTGGGAGACGGCGTATTTGAAGTAAAATCCACCAACGGTGATACACACCTTGGAGGTGATGACTTTGACTACAAAATTATCAACTGGCTCGCTGAAGAGTTTATGGCTGATAATTCAGGTATTGACCTCAGGAAGGACCCTATGGCTCTTCAGAGACTCAAAGAGGCCGCAGAGAAGGCCAAAATCGAGCTCTCCAGCCAGACCTCAACCGAGATCAATCTCCCCTATATCATGCCTGTGGATGGTATTCCAAAGCACCTTGTGAAGACCTTGACACGCGCTAAATTTGAGCAGCTCTGTGATGACCTTATCCAGGCCACTCTCGAGCCCTGCCGCAAGGCACTCTCAGACGCCGGATACAAGGCATCGGACATCGACGAGGTACTCCTCGTGGGCGGATCCACCCGTATCCCTGCCATCCAGGAGCTTGTAGAGAAATTCTTCGGCAGAGCACCCCACAAGGGCGTAAACCCCGATGAGGTAGTAGCAGTTGGAGCAGCTATCCAAGGTGGTGTACTCTCAGGCGACGTGACCGACGTACTCCTGCTCGATGTGACTCCCCTCTCCCTAGGTATCGAAACCCTCGGCGGTGTGATGACCAGGCTCATCGATGCTAACACCACCATTCCTACCAGGAAATCGGAGACCTTCTCCACTGCAAGCGACAACCAGCCTTCAGTGCAGATCAACGTACTCCAGGGTGAGCGTTCAATGGCACGCGACAACAAGCAGATCGGAATGTTCCATCTCGACGGTATCGCTCCCGCACCCCGCGGCGTTCCTCAGATCGAAGTTACCTTTGACATCGACGCCAACGGTATCCTCAACGTAACTGCAAAGGACAAGGCTACCGGTAAGGAGCAGAAGATCCGCATCGAGGCCTCAACAGGGCTCACTGAGGAGGAGATCAAGAGAATGCGTGACGAGGCTAAGGCCAACGAGGCTGCCGACAAGGCAGAGAAGGAGCGCATCGACAAGATCAACGCTGCAGACACGATGATCTTCCAGAGCGAGAAGAATCTCAAGGAGTATGGCGACAAGATCCCTGCTGATAAGAAGGGCGCCATCGAGAATGCTCTCGGACAGCTCAAGGAGGCTCACAAGGCTCAGAATATAGACGACATCGACCGCGCTACCGAGGCACTCAATCAGGCATGGCACGCAGCCAGCGAAGATATGGCTAAGGCGGCTCAGGCTCAGGGCGGTGCATCTACCGACGCAGGTTCAAGCAACCAGGGCGGCAGCAGCCAGGACGGCGAAGTGACAGATGTGGACTTTGAAGAAGTGAAATAACCACAAACTACAAACACATATATCAATGACAGCGGCTTTTTTAGGCCGCTGTTGTTGTTTTTATCATCGATTTTTGTGCTATATTTGTTGCTGTCAACAGCGGACTCAAAGTGGCTTTTATGGCTCTTGAGCTGCTGTTGGAAAGCGATATTTTCAGAGACTTTAACTATTTTGCTAACTGTTCTAATTTTATCTACAGATGTTTAAAGTATTGGCATTGATGATCCTTGGGATTGGGGTAGGATATATATTTCGCAAGCGAAATCTCTCCTTTATTTCCAAAGTGATTACCGTTCTTATTTGGATACTCTTATTTGTTCTTGGATTGGAAGTAGGCAGTAATCCGCAAATTGTTTCCAATTTGGGAAACTTGGGTCTCGATGCTCTCATTATAACACTGGGAGCTCTTCTTGGAAGTATAACTCTGGCTGCGTTACTTTGGAAAATTGTCAATAAATCAAAGGTACAATGAGAAGCAGTCTGATCATAGTCGGATTTTTCATAGTCGGTTCACTGCTGGGGTATTTTGGGGTGGTGCCGGCATCAATTCTCGAAGGAGATATCAGTTTTTACGCTCTTGGTGCATTAATGTTTTGTGTCGGCGTCAGCCTTGGAAGCGACCCTGAAACTCTGAAAAGCTTCACAAAGATCAACCCCCGACTTCTGCTTTTACCATTATTAACGATTGTAGGCACATTGGCAGGAGCTGCGATAGTTGGTATGTTATTACCGAATAGCTCCGTTATAGATAGCATGGCTGTCGGGAGCGGATTGGGCTATTACTCTTTATCGAGTATTTTTATTACGGAATTTAAAGGAGCGGAACTGGGCACTATTGCTCTACTTTCCAATATTTCCCGCGAAATACTCGCTTTGCTGCTGGCTCCGGTGCTTGTAAAATACTTTGGGAAGCTGGCCCCCATTGCCGCCGGCGGCGCTACCACAATGGATACGACCTTACCAATAATTATGAAATTTTCCGGAAAAGAATATATGGTTTTGTCGGTCTTCCATGGATTTGTTACAGACCTCAGTGTGCCGTTTTTGGTGACTCTATTTTGTTCGATTTAAATGAGTTTTACGATGGACTAAAGGGTAAGACACATAGCGTTTTTGCTGTGTTTTTGGCCGTAACCGGATTTTAGGCAAAAACAACGACAGAAAAATCTTAATAGCCGCTCTTATGATTAACTTAATTTGATAAACTTAAGATAGTAACGATCATACGAATTAACTTGATCTGAAACCCGAAACTCAATAACGATTATGCTAATTAAAAGATATATCCCGTTTATAGTTTGCCTATCCTTACTTTTTGCTGCGGGATGCAGCTCGGAGAGGCACAAGGCCGGGAATCCGCTTTTTGACAACATTCTGGATATTGCCTACAATCCGGATTCACTCTATCGCTATACGCCCGGTTGTTTTACGGATATGGGCACTTGGATGGGCTTCACTATCCCTCAAAAGGACAAATGGATAAATGGCTTTTGCGGCCCGTTCAGTTTCTACCAATATGGCTGGAAAGGGGTCACGATTGCAAAAGTTTCTTTTCAAGAAAACAGCTCCGAACTCTTTACTCCCGACTCCATTAATTATTATCCGGGCGGAATCTATATTTCCGCTTCAGCGGCAGACAAAAAGATAGAACAGGAACTCATTTTTATTGATGCTTCCATAGCACTGCTCCATATTCGTCCAAATAGCACTTCAACTCTTCTGATTGAGCAGGATTTTGGGCAGCGACAGCACTCCATCGAGCGCATTCAGGAGGAAAACAGGCTCCATTTTCTCTCCTCGGAAAAGGAGGAATATATCCTCTGTTTCCCCGAAAACACGACATTTGAAGAGGGTAAAGCTATCTGTAATGATGTATCGCCTGAGGGTATTTACTTGGCTGTGTTGCAGGTTTTCAGAGATGAGGATGAGAGTGAAAGAACGGCTTTGATCGAGAGGGCAAACTCCATTTTGGCTCAGCCTCAACACTATATTAAAGAGAATAAAGAGCGATGGAACGGGTATCTTTCAGCTGCGCTGAGAGAAAATATGCCGCCCGAATTTGATAGAATTGCTGCAAAATCGGTTGTAACTCTTATTTCCAACTGGCGGTCGCCGAGAGAGGCATTGTATCACGAAGGCGTTGTGCCGAGCCACGCAGCCTACTATTTTGTGGGTTTTTGGGCGTGGGATTCCTGGAAACATGCCGTTGCTCTTTCGCGCTTTGCGCCAGAACTAGCTAAAAATCAGGTGAGGGCTATGTTTGATTATCAACTGGAAGATGGAATGGTGATCGACTGTGTTTTTCCCGATAGCTCGGAAAATAATGCCCGCGACAGCAAACCCCCTTTGGCGGCCTGGGCGGTGGATGCGATCTATTCTCAAACCGGTGATTTGGAATTCCTGCGTGAAATCTATCCCAAATTGGTCAAATATCACGAATGGTGGTTTTGGAAAAGGGATTACGACCAAAATGGTTACTGCGAGTTTGGCTCTACTGACGGGACAACGGTAGCGGCAGCATGGGAAAGCGGTATGGACAACGCCATCCGTTTTGACCGGGCGCAAATGTTACAAAATCATCCCGATGCCTGGAGCTTCGATCAAGAAAGCGTGGATTTGAACTGTTTCCTCGCTCTGGAAAATAGGTTGCTTCAGAAGTTTGCAGAAATATTGGGCGTGCCTTTCGAACTTAAAGAAAAGGCAGGCAATCCGGAAGATTATTTCTTCGATAGCGAGGATGGATTCTTTTATGACAGACGCATCAAAGATGGTTCTTTTGTAAAAGTGAAAGGCAGCGAAGCCTACATCCCACTTTGGACTAAGGTGGCCACAAAGGAGCAATTTGACCAAATGTTCCCCATTTTAAAAGACGAAAATAAATTTTCCACATACATCCCCTTCCCCACCGTCAGTGCCGACGAACCCGAATTTACACCTAACGGCTACTAGCGCGGCCCCATCTGGCTGGACCAAACCTATTTCGCCATCAGCGGCATCCGCAAATATGGAAAAAGTGCTGAAGCAGACCAATACACCGAACAGGTCTTCGAGAGATTGGACAAACTCCGGGAAGGCGGCGCCATCCACGAAAACTACGACGCCCTTACCGGCCACCAACTCAAAGCCCCCCACTTCAGCTGGAGCGCCGCACATTTGCTGATGCTCTATTGGGAGTATGGAATGTAGTGAGGAGTCTGTAGTGGGTAGTCTGTAGTGAGAAGGGTGCGGGGTACAGGGTGCGTGTTGCGCGGTGGGTGCATGTTAGCGGTACAGGGTGCGAGGTGCGGGTTAAGTTCTGAGTGCGGAGTAACATAAAACCCTGCCGGAGTGGGGTTTGGGAGGGGTGTTGAGGTTATAGCTGAGGTTAGCCGTTCATTTTATTTATAATCTCAATTTTATTCTGTATTACTTTTGGAAGATACTCAAAAGATGTTTTAATAAACTCGTCTATTACTTCTCTACTTATAACTTTTGTTTTTTCGTTTTCTAAAGAAATATTTATGTATAAATTATTGGATTGAAAAAGGATATAATTTTCGTTAGTATATTGATATTTTTTAAAATCAAGTGGAGTATTGCCTGATTTTATCTGCACTAAATAATTAGATTTTGTTTGTTTATCAATTGCGCAGTATTCATAACTCATCGTATCAGCTTTACGTGAATTGGGTACAATTATGTAATTATTAAGTTGGAGATATACAAACACCAAATCCTCCAATTCTTCAGAATCAATAAAATCAAAAATGTTATTCTGCTTGATTGTAATATCATTAAATATATTTTTATCACTTTTCTTATTCCAAATATACTTTGAATATTCACTTACAAACTCCGAATTGATAGCTTGCAATGTTCTTGTTGCTCTGAAACAAGCTATAACTTTCCCCGGAACTTCATTTGTGGGAATTTTAATGAAATCTACTTCAACTACGTTTGCAATATCAATATCTTCTTCATTTGCTTCAATAGTATTATAGTATTTCCACTCTGACCGAACTTTTGCTAGGTAATAATCACCTAATGCATCTCTGGTCCAAATTAAATCATTTGGTTTTATTCGAGTTTTCAAATAATTTACCGTATCAATATTAGGAAATTGTTGTTTTGCTTGTGAGGAATATTCCTCCCAGCTAATCTCATCTATAGAATCAGTTATTCTCCACCCAACACCTAAAACGCCATGTTCTAAGCAATAATTAAAAGCAGTTTTAACACTAGCTTTTCCTCCTTTTGGTCTAATGTGTAATCGATAAATTGACATGACATTGTTTTTTAAAGTAGCGGTTAATATTTTATTTACGAAATAAATATACGAATTTTTATAATAAGTGACTTATTATGCATCTGTTGGGTTGAGGATGGTCTGTAATCATTAAAAAACTTGCCGGAGTGTGTATTTAGTAGGGTATGAATTAACAGTTTGGTGCTTGGCGCAGTGGAGAATTTTAGAGCATAAAACTATCAATATCCACCTAACCAGACATTAAGCCAATCGCCTGTTATAGCCTGTGCTTCTATTCAATTGTCACGGATAAATAAGGTTTATTATCTGATAAGTAGCCGAATTTTATTAATACTTCACCGTCTGAGTTTGTTGTTAAACATTTTCTTATTTCAGATTGTCCACTTTTCTTATGGACTGTCCAACCACTACTTTTTGCAGAATACCTTGCATTAGCACTTGTCTCGCAAAATCGTCCATCAGAAACTACTGTTAGTTTAGGATTTACTTGATTAACAAAATCTATGTTGAAGCCCGATTCTCGTCCATGATGTGGAGCTAAAAGTATGTCTGCATCTTTAATTGCAGTCATGAAACTTGGTAATGCTTTTAATTCCTCAAATGAACATTTTTCATTATCACCGGGAATAACAATTTTAGTTGTTGCCCACTCAATAATTACTACAATACTATGGTTATTAAAGTTATTATGATCGCAAGTTGTTGGGGTAAAAGATTGAATCTTTAAACCACCCCAGTTCTCTGGTTTAGAAGTATTGTTAATACTATCGGGGGCAATAGGAGAATTGTACCTATTGTTTATTTCACAATACTTTTCAAATTTCTTTCTATCTTTTTCCTGAACCCCTTCCATCACTTCAGTATTTGATAAGTGCCTTGGGCTGTGAAAGACTTTCGGACTTAGCAAGTCAAAATTCAGAATGTCATCTATGTGGTCTAAATGGGGATGTGTAATTATTACATAGTCTAATTGTTTAACACCACATTTGTATTTTAGATGTTTTAATGGACTAAACTCTAAATTTTTTCCCGAGTAGTCACCTGTTCCAAGGTCAACAACTATGTGCCGATTGTTTGGTGTCTGAATATAAGTTGAGTGTCCGTGTTGAACGTCCCAAAAAACTACTGTACAATCTCGTGTCATTATTTTGAAGAATTAATTCTGTGAGTGATATAATTTGTCTGCTTTCTATATGAAAAAACAAATAAAATCAACAGAAAAATGAGAGCCAAGAACCCTTGATTCTCATAAAAAAAAGGCCAATGTTTGGCTAACTTTTGCGTACCCAACAATATGAATACAGTTACAAACAATGATATTATTGTTCTGTACATATTATTTGCTTCAGAGAGAGTTTTAAGTTTTAGATCATTTTTTGAAACTTTTACAAAATCTTTATATTCAGCAAATTTCACAAACCGCAACCATTTTAAAAAAGGTTCAATTATTACTGAACCAATTCTGCTTATTGTCAGTCCAATAAAATAGTAAGCAAACGCTCCTATAAATAAGTTGTCGAACATAAAATTGTAACTAGTCAGTTTAGTTATGAGTAATGAAAATACCACACCAGGAAAAAGGTAGTTAAAAATGTTGTATGAAGATAATTTGTCTATTAGGTCTTTCATTGTTTTTATGGGTCTTGTCTTTTAGCATTGGCTATAACGGGAAAAGTATTGGCGTAATGTGGAATTGCAAGGCACTACAATATTAAACCGATAGTTAATTTATTAAATGTTATAAAGTTTCAATTTACAAAATTGCCCCACATTTCGTATATTTATTTTTTTGGTGAAAATATTAAATATCATCTGGATTTAACCAAAAATTATCTGGTTTTGCAATCAGTCTAGCATTTTGATATGCTGCATCTAATGGTAATATTGTCTCAGGTGTATAAATTCCATCTTCTAAATCCAAGACTAAAGCAAAGTCAGGTCGTCGAGAAAAAGAACCACTTAAATAAATCGGCATTAACAATTGTAGTTTATCTGTCTGTGGTCTATATTGAGGTACTACTAGTTTATAATTCCTCTTTGCCATTGCTTTCGCATAATTAATGGCGTTGTCAAGAGTTCGAGCAAGTTCTATTGTGTTCTTATTTTGGTATTCAGGAGGAAATCTATCAATTTTCTCTTCTATTATATGTGTAAATTTGTCATAGCTTCTATCAATTGGCAAGGAATTATTGAATGTTACTTCTTTAATGTCAGAAAAGAAATCAATGCTATCTGGTAATTTGTCTGGGTGATTCAATAACTCACTGTTATACTTGAATTTTCGTTTTGACAAATCATATAAACTTTTTAATATCGTCGGATTATAATAAGTGTTTTCTCCATCTTCCTCCCTGATCTCTAAGATTATATAAATGTCATGAAAAAATTTATCTAAAAGCCCTGAATTAAATAATGCAAATTTATTGTCATCGCTAATGATTAATTTCTTTTTTTTATTATCTTTCAGCAATTTCTCAAAAGTGTTTTCAAGGAAAGATTTTAGAATGGGGTGAGGAATAGCAGATTCATGATTCTGATATGACCATTTCTCAGGAATAGTTTTTTGACTTAATTCTTCTAAAAATTGAAATCCATCTTTCCAATCATCAAATATTAATTTTCCTATACGGAATAACGA
>DFOK01000035.1 GCA_002376715.1 Bacteroidales bacterium UBA3543
ATTTAATATTTATGAGAAAAAACATCATCAACCTTATGCTCATAGCTGTCGTATCTGTGGCTATGGCTTCCTGCGGCAACCCTTCCAAGATGATTGAAGCCGCCGACCAAGTAAAAATCAATTGCAACCCTGAGGTTCTCGAAGTGATTGCAGGTAACATCGATGCTGTTGTTGACGTTACATTCCCTGCCGAATACTTCCATCCAAAGGCAATTCTTGAGGTGATTCCCGTATTGGTTTACAGTGGAGGAGAGGTTGAGGGCAAGCCTTTTGTATATCAGGGCGAGAAAATTACCGACAACTACAAACTTGTGACCGAGGATGGTGCAACCATCAGCGAACGCGTTCATTTCAAATATGTTCCCGGCATGGAGAAATCACAGCTTGTAGCTCGCGCAACTGTTCTCTACCAAGGCAAAGAATTCCCCTTCCCTGCTGACATCAAGATTGCTGACGGAGCCAATACTACTTACATGCTCGTAGAGACAGAAGGCGCATACGAAATGATGAAGGACGAATATATGGAAGTGATTCCCGAGACTGAAGAGGCACAGATTCTCTATCTTGTAAATAGCGCAACCGTACGCCCCTCGCAGCTCAGAAGTGAAGATATCAAAAACTTTGAGCAAGCTCTCAAGGATCTTGCACAGGACGAGCGCAGAGAGGTTAAGGGCACTAAAATTGTTGCTTATGCTTCTCCCGAAGGTGCAGTTGACTTCAACAACAGACTCTCTGCAAATCGCGAAAAGAGCGCCGAAAGGGCATTCAACCGGTTTGCCAGGAAACTTGAGACAGGCGCAGTAAGCACCAAGAGCCTTGGTGAGGACTGGGAAGGTTTCCAGGAGCTTGTAAAGAACTCCAACATTGAGGACAAAGAACTTATCCTTCGCGTTCTTTCAATGTACAGCGATTCCAACGTACGCGAAAGAGAGATCAGAAATATGTCTCAGGTATATAAAATACTTGCAGAAACCATTCTTCCGGAACTTCGCCGTGCAAGATTCATCACCGACATAGAATACACCAACTACAGTGCTGATGAGCTCAAAGAGCTTGTGGAGACCAATATCGACGTCCTCGACGAAGAAGCTCTCCTCCGCGCTGCAACTCTCGTAAGAGACAATAACGCAAAACTCGACATCTACGATAGGGCTATCAGGAAGTTTGACAGCGACCGCGCCAAGTACAATGCAGCTTGTGTTCACCTCAACCTTATGAAGAACGATGCAGCCAAGTCTCTTCTCGAAAAGATGAACAAAAAGAACTGCTATTACAAGAATGCAATGGGTGTTATCGCTATGCGTGAAGGCAAAAATGCAGAGGCGATGAAATGGTTTGAAGAGTCTCATCGTCCTCAGGCCAAGATCAACGCCGCAGTTATTGATATTCTCGAAGGCAGATACAAAGAGGCTCTTGCCAAACTCAATGGCACAGGTGACCACAATGAACCTCTTGCACACATCCTCAACGGACAGCCTGAAAAGGCAGTCGTAACTTGCAAATGCCCTCATGCAGCCTACCTCAAGGCTGTTATTGCAGCACGTAAAGGTGATGCTGAAACCTGCAAGAAAGAGCTTGAAACAGCAGCCAAGAGAGAAGACTACGCTAAGAGAATGCTCACAGATATAGAATTTGCAAAGATTCTGAAATAATCAGAGTCTACTCCAAACTGAAAAATGGGTGGCCACGGTGTGATGTGACCGCCCATTTTGAGTTTGAATCTGTGAGTGTAGATACTTTATTAAAATCACCAAAATAAAATGAAGAAGATTGTAATTATTTTAATTCTGAGTGCAGTTTTTACCACCTGCAATGCTCCCAAAGCCAGTATTGAAGAGCTGAATCAGATAGTATCTGAGTTTTACCAAGATGTCAAATCCGCAAACATTCCGGTTTTTCAATATTGCATTTTTGAAAAAGACATTTCGATCGGAGGAGTTATTCTTGCGGACAGCACGTATAACTACACCCAGCCTGCCAATGATTCAAGTATCTTCCAAGCAGCCTCCCTTAGCAAGCCGCTATTTGCATATATTGTGATGAGAATGGTGGATAAGGGAGAGATTGATCTCGACACGCCAATATACCGATATACCGATATAGAGCGGTTTGAGGATAAAGAGATGGCCGCTATTCTTACTCCAAGGATGGTCCTCTCACATACCACCGGATTGCCTAATTGGTCGGCGAAGTCCTCATCTGATGAATGGCCGACGAGTGTGATAAAATTTAAATATCCGGCAGATTCCTGTTTCTCCTATTCTGGTGAGGGCTTTGCATTCCTGCAGCGTGCTATAGAAGCAATCCGTGGTGCATCACTCGATGTGATTGCACGCGAAGAGGTTTTTGTTCCGCTGGGAATGAATTCTACCTCTTACGGCTGGCTGCCGGAGTACGACAGCATTGCGCTTGACGGTTTTAATCGTGTTGCAAAAAATCGCGGACAGGGACGTCACCCTCGTGAGAATAGTGCCTATACTCTGCGTACAAATGCTTCTGAATATATGCGCTTTTTGATAGCCGTTATGGAAGGAAGAGGTCTTAGTGCAGCATCACACGCTGAAATGCTCACGCCACAGTCACATGCAATTCGTTATGCGGATCATCCTGATTGCGACTCTACAATCCGGTGGACCATCGGTTTAGGCGCCATATATTCTGACACGACTGCCGCTGAAAAAGGGGAGGCCCCTCGCTACTATTATCATTTGGGTGATAACGGTAGCTTCAAGGCACTCTTTATGTTCCGTCCGGAAGATCGTCGGGGAGTAGTCTATTTTACCAACAGCGCCAACGGTCACGAAATAATTACTTCGGTTACGCGCGCCACCTTCGGAGAATTGCTTTCTATACAGGACTGGCTTTACAAGTCAAAAGGAAAAGGAAGGAGATCCGTAAGCAATTGAAGATATTTTAGTCTGTCATACTCCCAACTCGAAACTAACCAAATATCATTATCACCAGAATAGTTACCGGAGCAACAAAACGAATGATAAAGAATGTGGTCTCCGTAAACCACCTGGGAAGTTTGAGAGTACCACTATTGGTGAGTTCGTCCATCACATTGGCCTTACCGAGCCTCCAGCCCACAAAGATCACAACCAGCAGGCCGCATGTGGTCAGGAAAAAGTCGGAAGAAAGGGTGTCGAAGAGATCAAAGAAAGTTTTTCCAAAGATCTTGACATCTGAAAGTACCCCCATGGAGAGAGAAGCGAGACATCCCGTCACAAGGAAAACCGAGGATCCTATGATCACAGCTGTGGTGCGTTTCATCTTGAACTCCTCCTTGAGATAGGCCACAACTACCTCAAGCAAAGAAATGGAAGAGGTCAGGGCTGCGATAATGAGCACAAAGAAAAAGATAATGGCGAGAATGCCTCCCAGCGGCATTTGAGCAAAAATCTTTGGCAATGTAATGAATACGAGACCGGGGCCCTCTCCGGGACTGATACCGAATGCAAATACCGCCGGCATAATTGCGCAACCTGCAATGATGGCAAAAACAGTGTCGGCTACTGCCGTAAGTGCGGATGTCTTTACTATATTTTCGCTTTTGCTTACATAGGAGGCATAGGTCATTATCGTTCCGCAGCCTATGGAAAGTGAAAAGAATGCCTGTCCCAACGCAGCAAGCAGGGTATTAAAAGTCACTTTGGAAAAATCGGGCTTGAAAAGATAGTTTATACCCTCTTTTGCCCCCTCAAGGGTTACCGAACGCACGGCAATGATGATAATCATCACAAAAAGCATCGGCATCATCATTTTGGTATATTTTTCTATACCCTTTTCTATCCCGGCAATCACCACGAGAGCCGTCAAAAGCAGAAAGACAATATGCCATATAAGCGGTTTGATCGGAGAGGTGACAAAATCACTGAACATCGTATCAAGATTGCCTCCGACCTCACGGGTAAAATCAAAAGTTATGGCTTTTACCAGATACTCTATCGACCATCCTCCCACAACGCTGTAAAAGGATAGTATGCAGAGAGCTGAAAGTACCGAGAAAATGCCTACAATCCCCCATTTGGAACCGGGAGCAAGCACCTTGAAAGCTCCAAAAGCATTTCTCTGGCTTCTGCGTCCGATAATGAATTCCGAATACATTATCGGAAGACAGAGGATAAAGACGAAAGCAACATAAATAAAGATGAAAGCGGCACCGCCGTTTTCTCCCACAAGATAAGGGAACCTCCATAGATTGCCCAGTCCGATGGCTGAGCCGGCAAGAGCAACCAGCACTCCAAATGAACTGGTGAACGAGTCACGTCCGGTGACACCTGACGACTGTGATTTTTTAGCACTCATATATCAAAAATTCATAGTTTAAACCGGATTTTTCATCAATGGCGATGCCGCTTCGAGTGACTATATGCCATTTTTCCGGATCGAGATCCGGGAAAAAAACCTCTGCATCGGGAACGTCTGTATGCACCTCGGTCAAATAAACTCTCGAAGCCTTCTCCAATGCCTGGCGATAAATATTACCTCCGCCAATCACAAAGATCTCGTTCTGCCCCGTCTCGAGAGCAATAGTCCGCGCAAGATCAAGCGCACTCTCCAAAGAGCGCACATAATGAACCCGGGAGGTCAGTAGAATCGGTAACGCCTGTGGAACCTCTTGAGCCAGCGGAGTTACTGGAGTCTGTGTTGGGAGTGTGCGGCTGATAATGATATTGTCCCGTCCGGGAAGAGGTCTGCAGCCGAGGGATTCCCAGGTTTTGCGCCCCATTATGATGCATTTGCCGAAAGTAACCCGCTTAAAATATTTAAGATCATCGGAAATATGCCAGGGCATGGCGTTGCCTTTGCCTATGGCTCCATCCGTTGCAACGGCAGCAATAAGGGAGATGATGGGTGTTCTGCTCATACGGCGATTGGGGCTTTTATTCCCGGATAAGGATCGTATCCTTCGAGAGTGAAGTCCTCGTAGTCAAAGCTGAAGAGATCTTTCTTGTCGGGATTGATTAGCATTTTAGGGAGCGGACGCGGCTCTCGGGAGAGCTGCAAGGCCACTTGTTCAAAATGGTTGTGGTATATATGAGCATCGCCAAAGGTATGAATAAACTCTCCTGGGAGATAACCGCATACCTGCGCCAGCATCATGGTCAGCAACGCATAAGATGCAATATTGAATGGTACTCCAAGGAATACGTCCGCACTACGCTGATAGAGCTGGCATGAGAGTTTTCCGCCTGCCACATAGAACTGAAAAAGTGCATGACAAGGCGGGAGTGCCATTTTTCCCACCTCTGCCACATTCCAGGCTGAAACAATATGGCGGCGCGAATCGGGATTGCTCTTAAGCAATTCGACAAGCGCAGTCAACTGGTCGATAGTGCCTCCGTCAGTAGCAGGCCAACTACGCCACTGGTGACCGTAAATAGGCCCTAAATCTCCGTTGTCATCTGCCCATTCATCCCAAATGGTCACTCCATTTTCGTTGAGGTAGCGAATATTCGTATCTCCGGCAATAAACCACAATAACTCGTAGATTATGGATCTCAGATGAAGTTTTTTGGTGGTCAGCGCCGGAAAACCCTGATTGAGGTCAAAGCGCATTTGATAGCCGAAGATGCTCCGGGTACCGGTACCGGTACGGTCGCTCTTGTCAGTGCCGTCCCGCATTATATGTTCGAGCAGGTCAAGATACTGTTTCATTGTGCAAATATATGTATTTTTCGCTGCAATCGCAGCAAAATCGGAAGGTGGTCGCTCACTCCTCCGTTATATCGAGGCCCGATAAATGTACGCCTGGGCTTTTGCCCAAGAAACTCTCTATCATCCTCCAACAAAAAAGCGGGAGAATAGATGCGCATGAGAGTACCATTTTCCCATCGAGCAATCCTCTTAAAAAGATTTTCGGAAAGAAAAAAATGATCTATAAATCCCCATACGCCTTTGTATTTTATAGAACCCGACCCCTCTGCCGCCGGATCGACAGAGAGAGCACACAACTCCATATCCCGTGAAAATTCAGTCAAAATGCGAGAATCAGGAGTATCATTGAAATCGCCCATTATTAGAATTGACGCCTCCGGCGAAATGGCTCTCACAGAATCTATTGCTTCCCGTAAGACATATGCCGCGGCCATTCTTCGCGGAGAAAGGTCTGAATCATCGCTCAGTTTTGAGGGCCAGTGATTGACAAAAAGATGGATTGTATCCGCAACTCCCTCTCCGGGCAGCGAAATACCACATACATACAAAATGTCGCGTGTAGCGGAACTGTCGGAAAGAGGTACTTCCACTGCTCTCGAGCGCAATACTTTAAACCGCTCCTTGCGATAAAGCAGCGCCACATCTATACCACGCAGGTCGGGCGAGTCGTAGTGCACAATATCATAATCCAAACGTACCAGGGGTGTCTGCTCAGTAAGCTGGCGGAGCACCATTCTGTTTTCCACCTCACACAAACCCACCAGATCCGGCCAGCCTCCGAGTTCATCTGCAGAAGAGGCTATCACCTTGGCAATGGCATTGCGCTTACGCAAAAAACGCTTCCACGACCATCCATACCGACCCCCATAGACAAATTCATCATCATCCGTTTTTTCATCGTCAAAGGGGTCGAAATAATTCTCGACATTCCAAAACATCACTCTGATTTCTTCTTTCTGCACAGGCTTCCGAAACGGAACTGCAAAAATGAGCAGAACGCCCAATAATAATCCTCTCATCACATACCTCCTTGTTTTAGCGCCAAGATAAACAAATAATTACTACTTTTGTAGTTTGGATTAATAATAAGTATATTCATGGGATTTAGATGTGGGATAGTAGGACTGCCAAATGTTGGAAAGTCAACTCTTTTCAACTGTGTCAGCTCCTCAAAAGCACAGGCGGCCAATTTCCCTTTTTGCACGATAGAACCCAACATAGGTTTTACCACCGTACCTGACGAGAGACTTACAACTCTTGAACAGATAGTCAAGCCACCGCGGGTAGTACCGGCTACGGTGGAAATCGTGGATATTGCGGGACTTGTAAAGGGAGCAAGCAGGGGTGAAGGACTCGGCAACCAGTTTCTATCCAATATACGCCAAACGGATGCAATTCTGCATGTACTACGTTGTTTTGACGACCCAAATGTGGTCCATATGGACGGCAGCGTAAATCCGGTAAGAGACAAGGAAATTGTAGATATAGAACTCCAGATTAAGGATTTGGAGACGGTCAGCAACCGTATTGTAAAGGTTGAGAAACAAGCTCAGTCAGGCGGCGACAAGCACGCCAAAAAAGTTCTAGATCTGCTGTTCAGATATAAAGAAGTACTGGAAATGGGGCGCAATGCCCGTGAAGTAGTGATTGAGAATGCAGAGGATGCTAAGATTGCGAAAGAATTCTTTCTTCTCACCAACAAACCCGTAATGTATGTCTGCAATGTGGACGAAGCCTCTGCCGCATCAGGAAACGCCTATGTGGAGAGGGTACGTGAAGCCATTAAAGGCGAAGATGCCGAAATACTGGTGATTGCCGCCAAAATTGAATCCGAGATTGCAGAGTTGGAAAGCTTTGAAGAAAGAGAGATGTTTTTGCAGGAGATCGGCCTCGAAACTTCCGGAGTAGTGCGTTTGATACAATCGGCCTATTCTCTGCTCAATCTGCAAACCTTTTTCACTATAGGAGGGCCCGAATTGAAGGCCTGGACCATCAAAAAGGGAGATAAGGCACCAAAGGCTGCCGGAGTTATCCATACCGACTTCGAGAAAGGATTCATCCGTGCAGAGGTTATAAAATATGATGACTTCGTTGCACTGGGATCAGAGGTTGCCTGCCGCGCTGCCGGCAAACTCAACAGCGAAGGCAAAGAGTATGTGGTGCAAGATGGCGACATAATGCACTTCCTTTTCAATGTATAATGACAAAATTCAATGATAAAATGAGAAAAAAATTATTTCTATTGACCCTTGCGACACTAGTCGCAGTGACATTCGCCACTTCCTGTAAAAAGGAGACGGCTGTGGAGCCCTTCTGGTACACCAATCAACCCTATTTCCTTGAAAAGCATACATTGTACGCCGAATTACCGATAGACACGTCTTGCATCGTGCTGGTCGGTGACGACTTCATAGATAGGGGTATGTGGAGTGATTTTTTCGGATCGGTCAAAGTTATCGGCAGAGGCATTACATATGACGGCACCGAACATCTTCGCTATAGAATCGGCGGTATTGCCAAAGCCCAACCCAAAAAAATCTTCCTTAGCGCGGGCGCAAGGGACATTATGCACGGAGATGATAACGCTGTTATTCTCGAACACATTTCTGAAATTTGCGGCCTCATAAAGGAGGTTTCCCCCGTAAGTCTCATTTATTATATCGGAGTCACCCCTCTGGGAGAGATGACTGCCGAACAGGTGGCACAGACCGCAGAGCTAAATAATTCACTTGCCGAATCTGCCGAGGAAACCGGCTTTACTTTTATCGATATGGCAACTGTGCTTACCGATGAAAGCGGAGCCATCAATCCCGCTTATAGTTGGAATGGTATGTTGCTCAATGGAGCCGGTTACGAGGCATACGCAAAAGCCATCGAACCCTTTATAGGTCTGACTGCCCTCAACAAAGCGCAGGAAAAAGAAGTAAAAGCCGAAAGATTTGATCACTACAACCACCGTCTTTCCATCTTCCGCTCACTACCCAACAGCGAAGAGTCGTCAATAATAATGCTAGGCAACAGCCTCACCAATAATGCTCCCTGGAAAGAACTTTTCCCCTTCCTCAACATTCTTAACCGCGGTATCAGCGGAGATGTTATCGAAGGTATCATAGATAGAGTGGATGAGATTGCCGATGAAAATGCCAATAAAATATTCCTGATGACCTCGACCAATGACCTTCTAAACGAACAGGAGCTTCCGGTTTCCGAAATATGGGCTAAATATGAATCACTTATCAAAAAGCTCAAGGAAGAGATGCCCAATGCTCTCATTTATGTGCAGAGTGTTCTACCTCTCAATCCTAAAACAAAATTCTACGAAGGCAACAACCAGAGAATATTCGAACTCAACAAACTCCTTGATGCCGCAAAAGACAGATATGGATATATCTATCTTGATATCGCATCGCTTTTGAGTGATGCCAACGGAGATCTTGCCGATGCCTACACCACGGATGGTATTCATCTTAGTGCCACGGGCTATTTTATATGGGCAAAAAAACTTGCTGAAGGCAACAGATTGATTATTTTAGACCCCAATTTTGAATAAAATTATATGTATAGAACACACACTTGTGGCGAACTGAGGCTTGAAAATGCCGGCCAAACCGTAACTCTTGCCGGTTGGGTTCAAAAAAACCGCAAAATGGGCGGTATGAGCTTCATAGACCTCAGAGATCGCTACGGCATCACTCAGGTGGTAATTGACGAGTCATCATCAAGTGAACTTAACGAAAAAGTAGCCGGCCTCGGACGCGAATATGTGATCCAGGTTACAGGCATAGTAGAGGAGCGTCAGAGCAAAAATCCCCGTATTCCCACAGGAGATATCGAGATTAAACTCACCCATCTCAACATCCTCAACGAGGCTACAATCCCTCCCTTCACCATCGAAGACGAGTCGGACGGAGGCGAAGAGATCAGGGCCAAATATCGTTATCTCGACCTGAGACGTAACCCCCTAAAACGTGCTCTTACACTTCGTCACAAGCTCGCTCACGAGACACGCAACTTCCTTGATGGCCGCAACTTCATCGAAATAGAGACCCCTTTTCTGATCAAATCAACCCCTGAGGGGGCACGTGACTTCGTAGTGCCGAGCCGTATGCACCCGGGCGAATTTTACGCACTCCCACAGAGTCCCCAGCAATACAAACAGCTGCTGATGGTGGCGGGATATGACAGATATTTTCAGATTGTGCGCTGTTTCAGGGATGAGGATTTGCGTGCCGATCGCCAGCCGGAATTTACACAGATTGACTGCGAGATGTCATTTGTGGAACGTGAGGACGTGCTCAACACTTTCGAGGATTTGATGAAACATCTCTTCAAGAGTGTGCTTAAAGTGGAGTTTAAAGAGCAGTTTCCCCGCATCAGTTATGCAGATGCCATGAGATACTACGGCTCCGACAAACCCGACATCCGATTTGGAATGAAGATCCGGGAGATCACCGATAAAGTCAAGGGACACGACTTTGTCGTATTCGATTCATCACCTTACATTGGTGGGATAGTAGTGGAAGGTATCGCCTCTTATACACGCAAGCAGATTGACGAGCTTACCGAGTGGGTTAAAAGGCCCCAGGTGGGTGCAAAGGGACTTATCTATATCAGAGTGAGCGAAGAGGGTATAAAATCCTCTATCGACAAATTTTTCTCAGCAGAAGAACTACAGGCTCTCGCAGACGATATGGGTGCAAATAAAGGTGATATGATATTTATCATGGCGGGGAAGCAAAAGAAAACTCAGGTGGCTCTCGGCACTCTCCGTATCGAACTCGGTAACCGTCTCGGACTTCGCCGTCCCGACCGGTTTGCTCCTTTGTGGGTATACGATTTCCCTTTGCTCGAATGGGATGAAGAGACAAAGCGTTTTTATGCAATGCACCACCCCTTCACCTCTCCCAAGCCTGAGGATTTGGAGAAATTTTACAGCAATCACAAGGAAGATCTGGAGCAGGTCGCAGCCAATGCCTACGACTTTGTTCTCAACGGTACCGAACTCGGCGGCGGATCCATCCGTATCTTTGATTCCAATATCCAGAAAAGGATGTTCGAGGTACTCGGAATGAGTGAAGAGGAGTATCTCTATAAGTTTGGATTCATGATAGATGCATTCAAATACGGAGCTCCCCCTCACGGCGGTATCGCTTTTGGATTTGACCGTCTCTGCGCCCTTTTCGGCGGACAGGAAACCATCAGGGATTTCATCGCATTCCCCAAAAACAATACCGGCAGGGATGTGATGTGCGATGCCCCTTCGAAGATTGACGACACACAGATGGCGGAACTTTTCCTAAAAAGCACCGCTAAAAATTAGTTCTTAGTCTCTAGTGAGTAGTTGGGGGTCAGATAAGTTTGGAGTAAGTGCGGGGTGGAAGTTCTTATTGCGCTTCTTCCTTTTCGCAATATAAAATTACGTGTTCTCCAATAAAGTCAAGGAAATCGTTGTATTGCTCCTTGGTAATCATCTCGGGAGAACTCATGATAAGCAGTTCCTGCGGTTCCGCATCCAACCGGTAAGCGAGGGAAAACCGATAAGGAGTGAGGGTATATCCTGCATGTTCGTAAAAATGCAAACGACGTACGGATTGTTCGTCAGTGAGCGGATCAATTTCCAAGATAACCTTATGTTCCGTATCGCGAAGGTGTTGCAACATCTGAAAGCCGTAACCATGATCACGCAACTCGGGCAAAACGGCTAAATAATCCAAATAGCGGTATGTGGGCCACTCCCAATAAAATAGAATACCAATCAATTGATTTCCTTCCCATACCGAAATCGGGAAGAAATATGGGTCTTGACATGCACGCAAATGGTCTTTCTTTTTTCGCAGTTCGGCTATGGGAAAACTGGCCTCATACAGCTCCCAAACTTTATCCCATCGTTCAGAGTTTTCAATATCAACTCGTAAAAATTCCATGAATAAATTATTTTGTGGGCACAAATATACGTAACAATTTGATTGGATATCACCAATAGCATAACCTTTCCAATCAATATTTTTTGCATATTTTTTCTCCTTGTTGTTCGTCTTTTCTTTATTAACTTTGTGCAATTATTAACCAACTACCCACTACATACTACACACTACACACTAAATGACAAATCCTTACAATATCAAGGGTCCCTACAATCCCAATCCTCCCAAAAAGGAGCCGCAAAAGAAAAAAACCATTCTCGACCTGGACGAGAAGCAACTTACTGATGTAGATAAAATTATTGCCATAGCCTCCGGCAAAGGTGGCGTAGGCAAATCCACCGTCGCGGTCAATCTGGCGATTGCCCTTGCCCGCATGGGCTACAAGGTGGGCCTGGCCGATGCCGACGTTTACGGCCCTTCAGTGCCAAAAATGACCGGTACCGAAGGACAAATACCCGGAGTCGAAATTTATGACGCCCAAGGCAACCTTGTCGAAGATTATGGCCAGTATATCGAAGATGGCACCGAAATTATCCTTCCGATAGAAAAATTCGGTGTGAAATGGATGTCTATAGGCTATTTCGCCCGACCCGAACAGGCACTTATTTGGCGCGGCCCGATGGCTTGCAACGCCCTCAAACAGATGATCCTTCAGGTAAAATGGGGTAAGCTGGACTTTTTGCTGGTAGACCTGCCTCCGGGAACAGGAGATATTCACATTTCATTGGTACATGACATTCCGCTGGATGGAGCAATCATTGTCAGCACTCCACAAGCTGTCGCCCTTACAGACGTGGAAAAAGGCGTCAATCTTTTCAGAAATGAAAATGTCAACAAGCATATCTACGGCATTATAGAGAATATGTCCTGGTTTACTCCTGCAGAACTGCCGCAGAACAAATATTACATCTTCGGAAAAGATGGCTGCAAAGCAATGGCAGAAAAATATAACCTGCCCCTACTGGGACAGGTTCCATTAGTACAAAGTATCCGTGAGGGAGGCGACGAAGGCAATCCCGCCGCACTCCAAGACGGACCTCTCTTTGAAGCTATGAAAGCAGCCGCTTTACAATTGTTGAAATAAGACGGCCATCTGCCTGCCCTGCAAGGGCTTTGGTGGCCACTCCCATGACTTTGCCCATGTCGGCCGGCGATTGTGCCCCGACCTGGGCAATTATCTTTTTGATAGCCTCTTCAACCTCTTCTTCGCTCAACTGCACGGGGAGATATTTCTCCATAATTGCAGCCTCGGCCAACTCCGCTTCGGCAAGTTCGGGACGTGACTGCTCGGTGTAGATGGCTGCGCTCTCTTTGCGCTGCTTTACCAGTTTCTGAATGATTTTGATAATGTCGGCATCGGTAAGTTCGTCCGATGCACCTGCCGCTGTTTTTGCCAGCATGATGGCTGCCTTGATCCCCCTTATGGAGGCCAGGGCAGTTGCATCCTTTGCAAACATGGCAGCCTTAAGATCTTCCTGGATCTGTTTTTCCAAAGCCATTTTTATTTTATTTTTACAGATTCTTATTATTCCACTATATCCATCTCATCGAGAAGGTAGCCTGCTCCGCCAAATTTGTCCATTATAAAGAGGACATAGCGGATATCCACATTGATACAGCGCTGAAGTTCCGGCTCAAAGATGATGTCACCCGACATTGCCTCCCAGTTACCGTCAAAGGCCAGTCCTAGGAGTTCGCCATTGGCATTGAGTACGGGGCTGCCGGAATTGCCCCCGGTAATGTCACTATTGGTAATGAAACAGGCGGGCATTTCGCCATTAGGCATGGCATATCTGCCATAATCTTTGGCTTTATAGAGCTCCTTGAGCTTTTCGGGCACGATAAACTCCCAATTGTTAGGATCTTCCTTCTGCATTACGCCCTCGAGGGTTGTGTAGTAATTGTAGATAACGGCATCTTTGGGGGAATAAGGAAGCACTCTTCCATAAGTGAGTCGCATTGTAGAGTTGGCATCGGGATAGATGGCCTCGCCTTCACGCATCTCGAGAGTACCTGCAATATATGCCTTTTTGCCCTCGTTAAATATCTTCTGAGAGGAGGCAATCTTGGCGCGAAGCGGTGGAGTAACCAAACTGAATGATTTTGCCAACTCCACTGCAGGATCATTTTCCACAGGAGTTCCGGTTGCAATGGCCTCAAGTACCTTTTTCTCAGACGCAAAAATGGAATTGTCAAAAATATAATCTACATAAGCATCAATATCTCCGGCAAATTTGCTCTCTATATCTTTGTAGAATGAAGGGAGATGCTCCTCCGAGAGACGCTCTTTTGCAATCTTAATCATAGCTTTTGAAATCTTCCTGTCCGTAGATAGGGAATAATCCTTATAGAAAGAGGTGATGCGACGGTCAAGCATATTGCCGTATTCCTCTTTTTCCTGATCGGTTGCAAAAGGAGTGGTATAGAGGCTGTTGACCATGGATGCAATGGACATTATCTCAATACGGCCCACGCTCTCGGCAAGCGTAGTATAGATGATAAGAGCCTCTGCCCTATCTTTTACGGCATAATTGATCTTATCGAGAGCGTCGCCATATTTCTTGATACGGGACTTCTTTTTGCCCACCCATTCGGTAAACTCAGCCTCTTCCTTTGCGCGGCGTGACTCTACATTGAGTTTTGCAAATGTTTCGTTCATTCCCATCCATTTTTTCCAGCCGTTTGAAGAGCCGCTGTATTTGCTTGCATACTGGATTTTTACTTTGGGATCGGCGAGCATATCCTCCATCATCAATTCCTGGCGCTTACCCCTGATATAAATGCTGATGGCATTGGAAATGTCACGCGTTTCAATCAGCTCCGACTGGGTCATGAAACGGTTGGTACGGCCGGGATAGCCGATAATCATCGTATAATCGTTGGGCTGAATGCCTTTGAGGGAGATTTTCAGATGCTGCTTGGGTCTGTAAGGCACATTGTCGGAAGAATAGGGAGCGGGATTATTCTCTTTGTCCGCATATACCCTGAACATGGAGAAATCACAAGTGTGACGCGGCCACATCCAGTTGTCCGTATCTGCTCCGAATTTACCTATTGATGAAGGGGGAGCACCCACAAAACGAATATCACTGTAAACTTTTGAAACAACGAGATAGTAGGCATTTCCACCATACATCGAATAGACTCTGGCGCGTAGATATTTGTTATCGCCGACAGCCTTTCCTGTAAGATTGGCCTCGAGTTGTTTCATTGCCTTGGTGCTGTCTTTGGCGGTTTTTGCCTTTTTGAGTACCTTCTCAACATCTTTTGTGACATCAGTCATGCTCTCGAGGAATGTCACGGTGAGACCCTCTGCAGGAAGTTCCTGTGAGCGGTCCATCGCCCAATAACCATCAGCGAGATAGTCGTTCTCTACGGAGCTCAGACGCTGTATGGAACCGTAGCCACAGTGGTGATTGGTCACTAAAAGACCCTCAGAAGAGATGATTTCTGCCGTACAACCGCCACCGAAGTGTACAATGGCGTCCTTGATGGAGGAGTTGTTGATGCTGTAAATCTCTTCTGCCGACAGTTTGAGGCCCATCTGTTGCATTGTTTTGATATTCATCTTTTTCAGCAAAGGGAGAAGCCACATTCCTTCGTCGGCGCGCATAGGTGTTATCATAAAAACCAGCGCGAGAAGGGATACGATTGTAATTTTCTTCATATTTAAAAATTTTGTCAAAAAATTGGTTTAATTTTAGAGTTTATCTTACAAATGTACAGAAATGGTTTCAAATAGAAAAATATTGATTGTACCGGACAAATTCAAGGGTTCCTTGAGTGCTCCTGAAGTGGCAGACGCAATAGAAGAGGCCATAAAAATGCGTGCGGTACACATTTCAGAGGTGAAGATGGAAAAAATCCCAATGGCGGATGGTGGTGACGGGTCGTTGGATGTAATGTACGCCGCACTTTCAAAGGATACTTCGTCCCAAGCGCATTTGGTGGATGTAGAGTGCTGTGATCCTCTCCGGAGACCTCTCAAAGCACCGATACTGCTCTTTCATAGAAACGGCGAACAATGCGCCTTTATAGAGATGGCACAATGTTGCGGATTGACATTGCTCAAAGAGGAGGAACGGGATCCGCTTAAGACCGACACTTTCGGACTCGGACTGATGATCCGTGCCGCTGCCGAAGCCGGTGCACGAAGAATAATTATCGGTATCGGAGGTAGTGCAACCAACGATATGGGCTACGGTATCTGGGGTGAAAAGGGAAGCATATCTCCCGAGGAAATCGTGCGTATGTGCGAAAATATCTCCTTCCAAATAGCCTGCGATGTGGAGAATCTTTTGCTGGGCCCAAACGGAGCGACTATGGTCTATGCTCCGCAAAAGGGAGCAAATTGGATGACACTTCCACTGCTGGAGCAACGTATGGAGCTATATGCGGAAAAAGCACAATCTTTACTGAAACAATTTGGAGGAGAATTTGCCGCACGCGCTACCCATATAGCAACTATCCTCGGAGGGGGAGCTGCAGGAGGAGTTGGAGCTGCTTTTTACGGCTTTTTCAAAGCAGAACTTCTGCCCGGATGGCAACTGTTTTCAGAAATGCTCTCCCTGGAAGAAAAAATAGCCTCCGCGGAAACAATTATCACAGGTGAAGGTCGTTTCGATTCCCAGAGTTTGAGCGGAAAACTCATTGATGGCATTGCCTTACTCTGCCGCAAATACGGCAAAAGTCCGGCGGTGGTGTGTGGCGAGAGCCTGGTCGGCCCCGAACTGCTTAAAAAACATAAAATAGGCAATGTCTATCAATTGATGGATATCTGTCCCGACAGGCAGACCTCTATCTTGTCGGCAGAAACATTACTCAAAGGCACAGATCCGAGACTCATCGAGGTCGGATGTGATGAAGCGGGCCGCGGATGCCTTGCAGGACCGGTATTTGCAGCCGCGGTGGTCCTTCCCAAAGGTTTTTCTCACCCGCTGTTAAACGATTCTAAGCAGCTTAACGCCCATCAAAGGGAGAAGCTGAGGGAGATAATAGAGCGAGAAGCCATGGCTTGGAGTGTTGTCTCCATAGATGCACAGGAGATAGACCGCATCAATATTCTCAACGCCTCCATAGAGGGGATGCATAGGGCAATTGACGACCTAAAAGATGCCGGTGGAAAAAAGGTGACTCCTTCACTGATTTTTGTAGATGGCAACAGATTCAAACCCTACGGGGAAATACCCCATCACTGCATAGTCAAAGGCGATGGCAAATTAAGTTGCATTGCAGCGGCTTCTATCCTGGCCAAAACCCATAGGGATGAATATATGCGGCACCTTGCGACCGAATATCCCCAATACGGATGGGAAGAAAACATGGCCTATCCGACAGCGAAACATAGGGAGGCTATTGCCCTTTACGGCCTCACTCCATATCATCGCCGTTCATTCAATCTGACTGATAACCAATTGAATTTGCATATTTAATGCAAAAAACATAAATTTGTGGGCTATTTTCGACGGAAAAACACTCTTGCAATTAACAAATAAATATATTCAAAATCGATCTATACAATGAAAACTTACTCCACAGACAAGATCAGAAATATCGTTCTATTGGGAGGTACAAGGTCAGGTAAAACTACTTTTGCCGAAGCTATGCTTTTCGAGGGCAAAGTAATTGACCGAAGAGGTACAGTTGAAGCCAAGAACACTGTTTCTGACAACACCGAAGTCGAGCAGCTCTTCCAGCGCTCCATTTATTCCACTCCACTCTTTGCAGAGTTTATGGACCACAAGCTCAATATAATCGATGCACCCGGTGCTGACGATTTCATAGGCGGCGTGGTTTCGGCAATGAAGGTGTGCGACTCCGGTATCATGCTCATAAATGCACAGCAGGGTGTTGAGGTTGGTACCGAGATTCACGGACGCTATGCAGAAGAGCGCAATTTCCCCGTAGTGCTGGCAGTCAATCAGCTCGAAACCGAGAAAGCCAACTGGGAAAACACCATAGACAGCATTCATCAGGCATTTGGTTCTAAAGCAGTTGTATTTCAGTATCCCGTTAATCCCGGCCTGGGCTTCGATAGCTTTATCGATGTCCTCACAATGAAGATGTACAAATACAAAGATGATAATGGCACACGTGAGGTGCTTGAGATCCCCGCAGACCAGATGGACAGGGCCGAAGAGATGCGTGCATCCCTTATGGAGATGGCGGCAGAGAGCGATGAGTCTTTGATGGAGAAGTTTTTCGAAGATGGTGAACTATCGGAAGAGGATATGAATAAAGGTCTCAACATCGGCTTTGTAAAGGGAGAACTCTATCCCATTTTCTGTCTCTCTGCAAAGAAATGCATCGGCGTGAAACGTATCATGCAGTTTATGCTGGATGTTGCTCCCGCTCCTTCGGAGAAAGTGGATGGTCCCACCTCGCTTTTCGTTTATAAATCATCCGTAGAGCAGCATCTCGGTGATGTATCATACTTCAAAGTTATGTCCGGTAAAATCGGCGAGGCTCAGGATTTGGTCAATCCCGTTACAGGTAATAAAGAGAGAGTTTCAGCTCTTTACGCCGTAGCCGGCAAGAAAAAAGAGAAAGTTTCCGAGCTTCTGGCAGGTGACCTGGGTTGTACCGTAAAACTCCGAAACGTAAAGACCAACCAGACCCTCAACCAGCCCGGATATGAGGAGGTTGTTGAGCCCATAGTATTCCCTCCCTCCAGATACCGCACCGCCATCAAAGCAAAGGACGAGAAAGATGAGGAGAAGTTGGGCGAAGCTCTCAACCGCGCGGCAGCAGAGGATCCCACAATGGTAGTGGAGTATTCCAAAGAACTCAAGCAAACCATCCTCAACGGCCAGGGCGAGCAGCACATCAATATCCTAAAATGGCACCTCAACAACACCAACAAACTCGAGATTGATCTCTTCGCTCCGAAGATTCCCTATCGAGAGACAATCACCAAGGTTGCAAATGCCACCTATCGTCACAGAAAACAGTCAGGTGGTGCAGGTCAATTCGGTGAGGTTACTCTCCTTGTCGAACCTATCATAGAGGGAGTCGAGACTACCGCAAAATTCAAGATTGACGGTAAAGAGCAAGTGCTCAACGTTAGAGCCAAAGAGGAGTTTGAGCTGGATTGGGGCGGAAAATGGGAATTCTACAACTGTGTCGTAGGCGGCGCCATCGATGCCAACTTCATGCCCGCCATCAAGAAGGGTATCATGCAGAGATTGGAGGAAGGTCCTCTTACAGGTTCTTATGCCCGTGACATCCGTGTATTCGTTTATGACGGTAAAATGCACCCGGTTGATTCTAAGGAAATCGCCTTCATTATTGCCGGCCGTAACGCCTTTAGAGAGGCCTTCAAGAATGCCGGTCCGAAGATTATGGAGCCCATTTATTTGGTAGAGGTGCTTGTGCCGGGCGACTGCATGGGCGATGTTATGAGCGACATCCAAAACCGTCGCGGCATGATTGAGGGAATGAGCTCTAAAAAGGGTTTCCAGGTGCTTCGTGCACGCGTTCCTCTGGCAGAGCTTTACAGGTATTCCACCACTTTGAGCTCTCTTACTTCAGGCCGTGCGACCTTTACACAGGAACTTCTCGAGTATCAGCAGGTACCTGCCGACATACAGGAAAAACTCCTCAAGGAATACGAAGCTGAGGCTCAAGAGGAAGACTAGTGATTGTAGCCGAACATATCAAAAAATCCTTCGGGACGCTCGTCGTCCTGAAGGATATTTGTTTTCAGGCGGATGCTGCTGAAGTTGTCAGCATTGTCGGAGCCAGCGGCGCCGGTAAATCTACTCTTCTGCACATTCTCGGAACACTTTCCAAACCCGACAGCGGACGGGTTACCATTGATGGGACTAATGTTCTTGCTCTTTCGGACAAAGAACTGGCCCGTTTCCGCAACACCAGGATCGGATTTGTTTTTCAGGCACATCATCTGCTTCCTGAATTTACGGCGCTTGAAAATATTATGATTCCCGCCTTGATTGCCGGAAAGAGCCGCAAAAAGGCCTCTTCAGAGGCTATGGAACTACTCGAACAGCTGGGATTGGGCGAAAGAACAAATCACAAACCCTCCGAGCTCAGCGGAGGCGAACAGCAACGTGTAGCCATTGCCCGCGCTCTGGTCAACCGGCCGGCAGTTCTTTTTGCAGATGAACCCTCCGGCAACCTCGACAGCAAGAACAAAGGTGAACTTCATCGCCTCTTTTTCGACCTGAGGGACAAATATGGCATTACCATTGTCATAGTCACTCACGACAAGGAGCTTGCAGCCCTCTCGGACAGGACTCTCGAGATGAAAGACGGGGAGTTTGTCGGATAGTCGGATGAGCATTTTCAGATTCAAAAGATTCAGTCTCTCCAATGAGAAGTCCGCGATGAAGGTCAACACCGATGGTGTGCTACTCGGGGCCTGGGTAGATCTTCAACAAGACTCCAAGCCACCTAATTCCCCTTTAAAAGTATTGGATATCGGCACAGGGACAGGTGTCATAGCTCTGGTGATAACTCAGCGCTGCGAAGGCAATGCTCTTGTTACCGGCATAGATATCGATCCTGATTCCGCTCAGGAGGCAAAAGAGAACTTTGCCAATTCTCCCTGGAGTGGGGTTCTGACTGCCCGCAATATATCGTTTCAGGAGTTTGCGGCCGACTATGGAAGGGAACGTTTCGATCTATTAGTCTCCAATCCACCCTATTTCATAGATTCACAGAAAGCCCCTTCCCTCAGACGTAGCACGGCACGCCATAACGACACTTTGGAATTTGAGGAGATACTCGACGGGGCAATAAACGTTCTTGCTCCCGAAGGACGGCTGGCGCTGATACTTCCTGTGGAGGAGAGCCGTGTTTTCGAGCGAAAAGCCAATCTGAAGGGGTTGGAACTCACCCGCCTATGTCTGGTGAGATCTCTACCCGATACACCGCCGAAAAGAGCTTTGATGGAGTTTTCTTTCAAAGACAATCCTGGCGACAATGCCACCGGAGCCGCAATCACGACCGAAGAACTGATAATACAAACAAAAAGCGACTTTACCCGAGAGTATAAGTCGCTTACCTGTGAATTTTATCTCAATTTTTAATTTTTTTCCATCTCTTCAGACCCGGAATCCTTGGAATCTTTCTGACCGGAACCTTTAGTTCTAAACCCGCGGATCATTTTTATACGAAACTTCTCCTCCGCCACATAGAGTTTGGCTATTTTTTCTACAGGGAGCACTTTCTTGAATTCAGCGGCATATTTGACAAAAATCTCATCCTGCGCGGCAATGCTCGCAACATATTCGTCAATTCTTTTCTGAAGCTCAGTCTCGGTAAGTTTCTCTCCGGACTTATTTTTAAGGGCCTGGAGAGCCTTTATGCTTTTTGAGTGTGCCTTTTGGCTCTCTTTGAGAAATTGGTTATACACCGGCCAGAAGAGCTGAGCCTCTTCCGGTGTGAGGTCTATCTCAGAGGTGAAAAATGCAATTTTTTCATTATGCAACTTGTTGAATATCTCCTCGTGCTGGGATTTTCTTCCCAGCCTCTGAGGTTTGTCCTGAGCATAAGCGCCAAAACAAAGTGCAACTGTCATGATAATTAAAATAAATCGTCTCATATCTTCTCTATTTTTCGTCGTAATACAACTGTGCCAAATCCATTGACGAGTACTGTGTTGCCAACCAGGTAACTACTTCTTCTTCGTCAAATACAGGCTCTTCATCATCGAAATCTTCATACCCGAGCTCCTCTTCAATCGGGTAGATGAAACTGCTCCTGATCAACCCTTTTTCAATCATTTTCGCATAATAGGAATCTTCGGTATCTGAAGGCTTATTAAGGGTGCCGGTCAATCTCAACACACCATATCCCATGCCGAAAATCACTCCGAATGTACAGGCAAGCAAGAGTGCCGGCTTGAGGACATTAAACCACCTACTACCGCGTGAAGAAGTGACAACTTCCCGTACCTCTTCATTTTGAACAATGCCTGCCAAAGAGAGAATCTTCTCCTCGAGAGATTCCAAATATCCTTCGGGAGCCTTGAAGGGATTGCGCTTCAAATGTGGGTCGTCGTGTATGTCGTGTTGCTGATTCATATAACTTTTAGACATTAAATCGAATAAAAGGTTTAATATCCCTCTTTTTTGAGGTATTCCTGTACCTTGTTGAAAGCGTGGTGATAAGAGGCTTTTAAGGCTCCGACCGAAATACCCATTATTTCGGAAATGTCCTCATACTTTATTTCGTGGAAATAACGCATAATGAAGACACTTTTCTGCTTCGGCGGAAGGGTGGCTATTGCTTTCTGGAGAGAAAGTTGGAGTTGATCCCCGTCAAAAAGCGGATCGGATTCGATGAATGAAGCCATATCTGCATCCGGGTCACGGAATGTAAAAGTCGCCCGGAGTCTTTTCCTCTTTAGAAAGGTAAGGCTCTCATTGGTAGCGATGCGATAAAGCCAGGTATAAAGCTTGGATTCCTCCCTGAATGCGGGAAGAGCATTCCAAACTTTTATAAAGGTCTCCTGCAGGATATCGTCGGCATCATTGTGATCGGCCACCAGCTGTCTGATATGCCAGTAGAGACGCTCTCCATATTTGCGCACGATGAAGGTAAAAGCGCGCTCAGGCTGACCGGATTTGTACAATCTTATGATATCGCTATCTTCCATCAATGATGATTATCTTCCGACAATATTCTTTCTTATGCGCCGGTAATCTCCTTTACTGCTGCAACTATATGTGCTGCGTCCAGCCCGTAAGCTGACAACAACTGAGCCGGCTTACCGCTCTGGCCGAAACGATCGTTGACTGCAACAAATCTCATCGGTACGGGATGTTCCCTTGCCAGCAGACCTGCAACAGCTTCTCCGAGTCCTCCGGCCATCAGGTGCTCTTCAGCGCAAACTACACGGCCGGTCTTTACCGCAGAAGATATGACTGTTTCTCCATCAAGAGGTTTAATGGTATGGATATCGATAAGATCTACGCTTATACCTTCCGTAGCGAGGATTTCAGCCGCCTGAATTGCCTCCCAGACAAGATGTCCGGTTGCAATTACGGTAACGTCGGATCCCTCGTTGAGATGCAGCGCTTTCCCGATTTCTAATACCTGATCTTCAGGTGTGAAGTTAGGCACTCCGGGACGTCCGAATCTCAGATAGACGGGGCCTTGCCAGGCTGCTGCAGCGATGGTGGCCGCTTTGGTCTGGTTATAGTCGCAAGGATTGATTACCACCATATTGGGGAGCATCCGCATCAGTCCGATGTCCTCCAGTATCTGGTGAGTGGCACCATCTTCGCCGAGTGTGATACCGGCGTGGGATGCAGCTATCTTGACATTGGTCTCAGAGTAGCAGACCACCTGACGGATCTGATCGTATACCCTGCCTGCAGCAAAATTTGCGAATGTGCCGGCAAAAGGAATATAACCGCCAATTGCAAGTCCTGCCGCCATTCCCATCATATTTGCCTCAGCTATGCCGCATTGGAAGAACCTTTCAGGATGCGCTTTTGCAAATGCATCCATCTTAACCGAACCCGTAAGGTCTGCGCAAAGCGCAACCACTTTAGGGTTTATGGCACCGAGATGCGAAAGACCCGCTCCAAAACCCGAACGGGTATCTTTATTTCCTGTATTGATATATTTTTTCATATTGCCGGATTTTAATAGTCTCCCAAAGTCTCTTCAAGTTGGGCAAGTCCCCGTTCACACTGCTCTTTTGAGGGACTCTTGCCATGCCATTCGCAGGTACCTGCCATGAAATCTACTCCGTGACCCATTTCGGTTTCGAAAAGAATCATCACCGGACGACCGCCGCCCAAAAGAGAGTCAGCCCTGCCGAATGCTTCGAAAATGGAGTTGAAGTCATGACCGTTTGCCACGATGCACTCCCATCCGAAGGCGTTCCACTTGAGGGTCAGATCGCCCAGACTCTGTACCTCTTCCGTGGTGCCATCTATCTGCTGGTGGTTCCAGTCGGTCATTGCAATGAGATTGTCAACCTTATGGTGAACTGCTGCTGCCGCTGCCTCCCAAATCTGACCCTCCTGAGACTCACCGTCTCCAATAAGGACAAATACCCTGCTTTTGTCACCCGCAAGGCGCTTGGAAAGTGCAGCTCCAATGGCTACGGAGAGTCCTTGCCCCAAAGAACCGGAAGCCTGGTGCACTCCCGGAAGGCCTGCCTCGATAGAAGGGTGCCCCTGGAGTCTGCTGCCGTATACTCTGAATGTGCCCAGCTCGGAAACCGGAAAAAATCCCCTGCGAGCCAGGACGCTGTAAAAGAGAGGAGAGACGTGTCCGATGGAAAGAAAGAACATATCGTGACCGGTTCCGGCCCTGTTCCAACTCTCCGGAGCCACATTCAACTCCTTGAAGTAGAGTGCCGTCAAAATGTCGGCACTGCTCATCGAACCTCCAGGATGACCGGATCCTGCACCTGTAACCATCCTGAGGATATCCCTTCTGACCTGAGATGCGATTTTTTGATAAGTATGAATATCGTTCATAGTGCGAAATGAAATTAAAAAACAAAGATAATCATTATCTTTGCGCTTTGGAAGAAGATAAAGATGAAACACATTAGGAATTTCTGCATCATTGCACATATAGATCACGGAAAGAGCACTCTGGCCGACAGATTGCTCGAATTTACCAATACCATCGACCGCCGTGACATGGCTACACAGGTGCTGGATTCCATGGATCTGGAGAAGGAAAAGGGCATCACCATAAAGAGTCATGCCATCCAGATGGACTATGTGCACAAAGGTGAAGAATATACCCTAAATCTGATTGACACTCCGGGACACGTAGATTTTTCCTACGAAGTATCACGCGCCATAGCCTCCTGCGAAGGAGCCCTCCTGGTGGTCGATGCCACACAAGGTATTCAGGCACAGACCATTTCCAATCTCTATCTCGCCATTGAACACGACCTTGAGATTATTCCCGTCCTCAACAAAATCGACGTAGAAGCCGCCATGGTGGATATGGTCAGGGATCAGGTGACCGATCTTCTCGGCTGTAAAAACGAAGATGTATTGCTAGCTTCTGCGCGCATGGGAGTAGGCATAGAAGCCATCTTAGAAGCCATTGTAGAAAAAATTCCTGCTCCCAAAGGCGATCCCGAAGCACCACTCCAGGCCTTGATTTTCGACTCGGTCTTCAATTCTTTCAGAGGCATCATAGCCTATTTCAAGGTAGCAAACGGCATTATCCGCAAAGGCGATAGGGTCAAGTTCGTAAATACAGGCAAGGAATACGTCGCCGACGAAGTAGGCGTTCTCAAAATGAAATACCTTCCCACAAATGAAATAGAATGCGGCTCGGTGGGGTATATAATATCGGGCATCAAGACGGCTGCGGAGGTGAAAGTGGGTGACACCATTATACATGTCCACAATCCCTGTAAGAGTGCCATTGCGGGATTTGAGGATGTGAAACCTATGCTCTATGCGGGTATGTTCCCGGTAAGCGCGGACGAATATGAAGACTTGCGTGCATCACTGGAAAAATTTCAACTCAATGATGCCTCGCTGGTGTTTGAGCCGGAGAGTTCGCTTGCGCTCGGATTCGGTTTCCGTTGCGGATTTCTGGGAATGCTTCATATGGAAATAGTACAGGAACGTCTCTTCCGCGAATTTGATATGGATGTGATTACCACCGTTCCCAACGTTTCCTACAAAGTATATACAACCCAGGGTGAATGTATCGAAGTGCACAATCCTTCAGGGCTTCCCCCCACCACACTCATCCAGCATATCGAAGAGCCATATATTCAAGCACAGATTATCTCCAAGACTGAATATTACGGTCCGATAATGAAACTCTGCCTCGAAAAGAGAGGCACCCTCAAAAATCAGCACTATATCTCGGCCGACCGTATCGAACTGACCTACGATATGCCGCTTTCGGAGATTGTTTTCGACTTTTACGACAAGCTCAAATCCATTTCCAAAGGATACGCCTCATTTGACTACCATTTGACAGGATTTCGGGAAGCCAAACTTGTAAAGCTCGACATTCTTCTCAACGGCGAACCGGCAGATGCGCTTTCCACCCTGATCCATCAGGACCATGCCTACGATTTCGGCAGAAAAATCTGCGAAAGACTCAAGGAGCTGATCCCACGTCAGCAATTTGATATAGCCATTCAGGCGGCTATAGGCTCCAAGATCATTGCCAGGGAAACCGTGCGTCAGTTGCGCAAAGATGTAACCGCCAAATGTTACGGAGGCGACATTTCCCGTAAACGCAAACTCCTCGAAAAGCAGAAGGCGGGTAAAAAACGTATGCGCCAGATCGGCTCCGTTGAAGTTCCGCAAAGTGCATTCATGGCTGTTCTCAAGCTCAATTAGCAAGGTTCTCAACTATTTATCGCCTCGACGGGGTGAAGCGATGCGGCATACCGGGCGGGGGCCACACCGGAAACGACACCTATCACAAGCGCTATGGCTATTCCTTTTAGAACATTCGACGGCGACAGATAGATCGGAAAAAGAGTATCGGGAATCAGAAGTGTGGCAAACCAGACCAGTACGATGCCGGCAAGTCCGCCGAGAGTTGACAATGTAGCGGCTTCGGCCAAAAATTGCATCGTAATCACTCTTTTACGAGCACCCAGAGCCTTTTTAATTCCAATAATACGCGTGCGCTCCTCAACGGACACATACATTATATTGACTATTCCGAATCCGCCCACAAGCAAAGAGAAGATACCGACCACCCAACCAACCGTATTTACCATACCGAATACCGACCTAAATTGTTCTGCAACAAAAGAGAGTTCGTTAAGAGCAAAATCATCTTCCTGGACCGGTCGCAACCGACGATATTGACGCATCAGCATACGCAGTTCGCTTTTGAATTCCTCTTTGGAAATCCCGTCAGAACTTCTCTCCCCTGCCTGATGCGGAGAGGCTATTATGCGGGTTTTAACGGCAGGGGAAGTGATATCGGCAATGCGGAATGCAAATCTTACCGGTATCAACCTGACACAATCCACATCCATCATGCCGACCAGATTATCTCCCGCAGAGTCAAATATGCCGATTACCCGCAACGGAACACCCCTGACAGTTATCATTCTGCCGACCGGATCGGCTATATCGGCAAAAAGCTTTTGTGCCACCTCTGAGCCAATGATGGTGACGGCCGCACCGCTTGCAAGCTCTCCGGAAGTAAAACCGCGCCCATGGAGAATTTTCTCCTGAACCAGCATCCTCCAGTCGCCGTCCACGGCAACAAACGCACCTTCATCATAACTTTCACGACCGGCTGCACATTCCATCTCAAATGAGGCCGAAAATGCCATATTGCCGGCAGCAGCGCTATTTTCCTGAAGAAAAAGATACTCCGGCCATCCGATCTGCGGGCGGCTCTCATATTGCCACAATTTTTGTCGCCCATCGCGGTCGAAATCGGGCTCCAGAGGCACACGCTCCACTATAACTACGTCGCTTCCGAATTTCCGGAAGCCTTCATTTACGCTCTCTTTGAGTGAATCCACGACGGTAAAAACCGCCACTATCGAAAAAATCCCTATGCTGACACCCGCCAGTGAAAGGGTAGTCCTGAGTTTGTCCGCCAATAAATCTCTCATCACAAATCCTTCTTAAATGCTCTTTTTACAGTCCTATCTTCTTTTTGAGCCTCCGTATGGTGTCGAATGCGTCCAAGGGAGACATTTGGTTGATATCAATATTTTGGAGCTCCTCCTTGATCTCGAGCAACAGCGGGTCATCCAATTGGTAGAGGGTGAGCTGTATTCCTTTTTCGGGGGTGGAGCGGGCGGATTTTGGGGGTTTGGGTGAAAATGTAGCGGAGCCTCCATTGCCACCTTCAGCCTCGAGCTCGGCGAGACGTGCTTCGGCACGTTTTACCACTTCATCAGGCATTCCGGCAAGGCGGGCGACGTGAATACCGAAGCTGTGGGCGACACCGCCCCTGCAGAGCTTACGCAAAAAGATGATCTTACCGTCACTTTCCCTGACGGAAATATGGTAGTTGAAGACACGTTCGTGAAGTTGCTCCAGATCGTTCAGTTCGTGATAATGGGTAGCAAATAGTGTTTTGGCCCGCTGGCTACTGTCGTGCAGATGCTCGACTATCGCCCAGGCAATCGACATCCCGTCATAAGTACTCGTGCCTCGTCCGATCTCGTCGAGCAATACCAGCGACCTTTTGGAAAGATTATTTAAAATGGTGGCAGTTTCGAGCATTTCCACCATAAAAGTGGACTCTCCACGCGCAATATTGTCGGAGGCCCCGACTCTGGTGAATATTTTGTCCACAATGCCTATTTTCGCGCGATTTGCGGGGACGAAAGAGCCTATCTGGGCCATCATCACTATCAACGCCGTTTGCCGCAGGAAAGCCGATTTTCCGGACATGTTGGGTCCGGTGAGAATGATTATCTGCTGCGAGTCATTATTCAGATAAAGATCATTGGGCACATATTCTTCTCCGGGAGCCATGCGGGTCTCTATCACGGGATGGCGGCCTCCGCTGATTTCGATCTCCAGTGAATCATTCACCTCCGGACGGCAGTACCGGTTATCCAGCGCCAGTCGTGCAAAACCGGCGAGCACGTCCAACCGTGCCACTACCGAAGCATTACGCTGTATTACGGCAACTGAAGCCTGAATAGAGGTCAGCAGAGCACCATATATCTCTGTCTCGAGGGCGAGTATCTTCTCCTCTGCCCCGAGAATTTTCTCTTCGTATTGTTTGAGTTCCGGAGTGATGTAACGCTCAGCGCTAACCAGCGTTTGTTTGCGAATCCAATCAGCCGGTACGCGATCCTTATGGGTATTGCGCACCTCGAGGAAATAGCCGAAAACATTGTTGTAACTGATGCGGAGCGAAGGAATACCGGTACGCTCCTTTTCCCGTTGCTGAATATCCAGCAATATCTCCTTGCTGTGGGAAAGTGCATCATGCAATGAATCGAGCTCTTCCGACACTCCGTGCGCAATTACATCTCCTTTACCTATTTGAGCGGCCGTATCGGGCAGAATTCGGGTAGAAATCTCTTTGGACAGTTCCCCGCAAGCATCCAGCTGATCTATGCAGGAGTTGAATACCGGATCGGCGCTCTTCAGAAGCAACTTTCTTATCTCTGCTATGGCATCGAGGCCCCGTGAGAGTTGCAGAGCCTCACGCGGCAAAAGTTTACCCGCAGCTGCTTTGGAGATGATCCTCTCCAGGTCACCTATATCGCCGATATGGCTCCTTACCTTCTCCAGCATTGTTTCGTCAGCCTGGAAGGCGGAAATGGTATCATAACGCAAAGTGAGTTCCGATATATCTTTGATAGGCATTGCCAGCCACTCCCTTAGTCTGCGTGCACCCATAGGGGAGCTACACCTGTCTATAGTCTCCAATAGAGAAACTCCTTCCGCTCCGGCAAGAGGGGTGAATACCTCCAGATTGCGGAATGTAAATTTGTCTATCCAGACAAAATCTCCCTCGTCGATACGTGAAATTGAACTAACGTGCCCCAGCGCATGGTGGTGGGTAATCTCCATATAGAATAGTATCGCACCCGCCGCTTTTATGCCAAGCGGCATACTCTCTATGCCGAATCCTTTGAGTGAATTTATGGCAAAATGATTGCATAGTTTTTTATGGCAAGATTCAAAGACAAAAGCCCATTCGTCGAGCGGTGATATATAGGCTATATTTCCGAATCTTTTGCGGAAACCTTCGCAATAACTTTTTTCCACCAGGATCTCTTTAGGTGCGCTGCCCGAAAGTAGATTTTCAATATACTCCAGCGACCCCTGGGCTGCCTTGAATGTACCTGTGGATATATCGAGCAGGGCGACTCCCGCATTTTTCCCCTCAAAAGCGACCGCTGCCAGATAATTGTGCTCATTCTGCTTGAGAATGGTATCATTGTAGGCAACCCCGGGAGTGACAAGCTCTGTAACTCCGCGTTTGACCAGCTTTTTGGTGAATTTAGGATCCTCCAACTGATCACAAACAGCCACCTTATAACCCGCCTGAACCAGTTTGGGAAGATAACTCTCCAGAGCATGATGGGGTACTCCGGCCAATTCGATATAACTTCCCTTACCGCTGGCACGTCTCGTCAAAACGATACCCAGCACCTTGCTCGCTATAATGGCATCCTCACCGAAAGTCTCATAGAAATCACCTACCCTATAGAGCAGCAGAGAATCAGGATACTGTGCCTTGATTCCATAAAACTGCTTAAGCAGCGGGGTAGCCGGTTTCTTCTCTTTCATAGTCCACAAAAATACCAATTATTTTAACTTGAAATCCTATCTTTGTAAAAAGTATTTATCAAAACCTATGATTATGAAGAAAATCACCCTATTTGCGCTGGTTGCGCTCCTGATTACGGCCTGCGCCCCAAAATCCTATCCCGAGTTTGAAAAAGATCTCAACGCTTTCAGGGAAGAGATCGGCAACATAGGCCTCGGAGTAGCCGTTGTCAAAGATAACAAGATCATCTACGACAACTATTTCGGAGTTAAAAATATTGAAACCGGAGAAAAGGTAGATGCACAGACTATTTTCAGGATTGCATCCATCTCCAAATCCTTTACCTCCACATCCCTCATGCAGATGGTTGAACAGGGCAAAGTCACTCTTGAGACCGATGTCAGCGATCTGATGGGATTTCAGGTACGCAATCCCAAATTTCCCGAGACAATCATTACTCTCGAGATGTTGCTCTCGCATACCTCCAGCTTAAATGACTCCCAAGGTTATTTCACACTCGATGTCATCAATCCCGCAACCAACCCCGACTGCGCAGCCTGTTACAATGAATACGAACCGGGCAAAGGTTACCAATATTGCAACCTCAATTTCAACATGGCAGGCACCATCCTCGAAAAGCTTTCAGGAGAGCGCTTTGATCAATATGTAGTAAACCATATACTAAATCCCCTCGGACTCTACGGCGGCTACAACATCGATGAACTCGATTCTACCCGCTTTGCCACTCTCTACTCCTATAATTCGGAGAATGACAGCCTGGAAGCTCAGCCCAACGCATACAAGTCGAGAGCCGAAGAAATTGCCAACTACGTTACCGGATACAGCACCCCTATTTTCTCCCCCACCGGAGGAATGAAGATCTCCACCACCGACCTTGCAAAATATATGATGATGCATATGAATTATGGCCTCTATCCCGGAGTGCAGGAGCGCATCATCTCTGAGGAAAGCTCTAAAAATATGCAGACTCCCCGCTCGGATGACGAACATTACGGACTCGCCCTGTGGCGTAATACGGACTATATCCCCGAAGTGGAACTTGTAGGTCATACAGGCGGTGCATACGGACTTAGGAGCGCAATGTTCTTCCATCCTGAAGAGAAATATGGCTTCATCGTGATCAGTAGCGGAGCCAAGACCTCAGAAGAGGGCCTCTTAAAGGGCATGATTAAGATTATGTACGACCATTTCATCGCAAATGAGTAGAACCCTCGATCAAACAAGAAAACCTGCTGTACGGCCTAAAAAGGGTCTTGGACAGCATTTTCTAACAGATCAGACTATAGCGCGCAACATCGTCGAAGCCTTAAAGGGTACCGGCGATGGCGCTTTTGATACCCTCGAGATAGGTCCGGGAATGGGTGTGCTCACACAGCATCTTCTCACACGCAGCGACGTGCGCCTCAAAGTGATAGAAATTGACAGCGAATCGGTAAGATACTTACTCGAAAAGTGGCCGCAACTCAGCCCCGTACTCTACGAGGCAGACTTCCTGAAAAGCAACCTCTCCAAACTCTTTCCGGGAAAGTTTTCAATTATCGGCAACTTCCCTTACAACATCTCCTCTCAAATATTCTTCAAGGTTCTGGACTATAAAGAGCAAATACCTGAAGTGGTCTGTATGATACAGAAAGAGGTGGCGGAACGGATTGCCGCTCCTCCCGGTTCTAAAACATACGGCATACTCTCCGTACTTCTCCAGGCATGGTATGATATAGAATACCTATTTACCGTAGGCGAAGGGGCCTTTATACCACCACCTAAAGTGAAATCGGCCGTTATCCGCCTTACGCGCAATGACCGCACTGATCTTGGCTGTGACGAGAAACTTTTCAAAAGTGTGGTAAAAACTGCTTTCAACCAGCGCCGTAAAACACTTCGCAACTCCCTCAAACCTTTAATTGCAAACTTTGTAGCTGAGACACAGCTATCACCGGACGCTTCGGCCCCATCTTCAAAGAGGAGCACGGGTAAGCAAGCGTCAACCAACTCAATCCCCTTTGCAGAGGCGCGTCCCGAACAACTCTCGGTAGAAGAGTTCATCACGCTCACACAGGCGTTGCAGCAATAAACAAGAGCTACAATTAATCGCTACGATTATAACTAACAAAAAAAGGCGACCGTTTGGTCGCCTTTTTAAGTTTTAGTAATGCTACTCGCTAATTATCAGATTAGAAGCGAATGCCAAGCTTCACTTGAGGAAAAGCAAACGCTCTGATGTTGTGATTCATAGCATAGTATGCATCTTGTCCCTGCACTTGCAAGTGTAATAGCGAGTACTGATAGAGAACGGGAGCCACCTCAAAACTCAGAATAAGTCCCTGAGCCAATGAGTAACTAACGCCTGTCGTCAGTCCACCGCCAAATCCCAATACCTGAGCACCCCTTAGCGCAGGACGGTGCAGCGCGATATCATCGAACTGCGTCCCGCTGCCTGTAGCGGGCTGATTCCAGGGATTGTTGTTCTGCTGACCCACTCCTGCGAGAGGATCATTGATCCCGGGAACCTGGGGGCCGTTGTTAGTGGTGCCACCAAAATTGGTGTCATCCTCTACGGTCTGTCCGGTATAAGGATAATATGCTTCTATACGGGCCAACTTGAACTGTCCCATCACTCCTATGTAAGGATTGATGCGCGGATTCTTCGTATTGAAATAGAAGTTTGATCCGATTTGTGTCATCAAACTGTGAGTAACAGCTCCCAGAATAGCTTTATGTGCATAAATATCACCAACGCCTACTCGCACGTTAACCCTTGAAGGGTCAATGTGGTCAACGTTGAGGTTTGCATCGTCGGTGAAAGCACCTTCAATGAAATCCTTTCTAGGCTGCATGTTAACGTTGTAAGCTGCCAGTAGGTTGAGATCCCATCTGTCTGCGACGAAATATCTGGTCTGGAGACCTACTATGTTAACAAGACTGTTTCTGTTTAACGACCCAATGTTCAAGACGTAGGTGGCTAGATCGGCCGAAATGTTCTCGTTTCCAAGTCCTAGAATCTCTTGATTACCAAGACCTAAAACATTCAAACCCAATCCGATGGAGCTACCATCCGCATTTGGCAATAGATAATATAGACCCGCAATGTCATTGAAGAACTGTCCCTGACCTACGGTAAGATCTATTTGCCATTGTCCCTTTTGAGGAGCAAACATACACTCGCAACCCTCCTCGGGTTGTGCCATTGCTGGCACAACCATAAGGATAGTCAATAGTAATATGCTTAATTTCTTTAACATTGTTTCTGTTTTAAAAATAATCACTTAAGATTCAATCAGATTGTTTGATTACTTCAAAAGTTTAGCGATAGTTGCTTTGTACTCAGCCTCAGCAGCATCGAGGTATGTCTTGAAGACTGCAACTACTTCCTCGAGTGTATCAACTATACCCCTCTGCTGCTTAACAGCCATCTCGAGAGGATCGTAACCTGCCTCGTAAGCGGCGAGAACCTTCTTCCAATAACCGAGCTGACCTGTACAATCCTTAAGATACTTGGTCCAAGCTTCTCTGTACTCTTTCTGGTACTCATTGTAGTTATTGAAGTAGTCAAGCAGTGTAGCAGCACCAGGGGCGTCGTAGTCTTTCTTGATAGCCTCAACGTCAACCTGATAGGTATGGTCAGCATTTACGGTGAGAACATACTTCTTCCAGTCATAAGTGTAAATCTTGGTAGCTGCTCTGTATGCAGGATCAAGAATGTCCTTAATAGCATTGAGGTGCATGATTACATGGTTGGCTGTGCGGGTCTGGATCATCCACTCTTTGAGTTTTGCAGGGTAATCTTTGAGATATTGATTAGCCCAAACAAGCTGTTTTCCGCCGAGATCGTACTCGCCGTTCCATATCGGCAGACCTTCGTGGTCGAAGTACTTCTTCATGGAAGTAGGTACGTTGTGTGTATTGGCATCAGGCTTTGCAATTGCAGGTACAACCTTACCTTCCTTATTGCCGGTAAGCTCGAGGAGGAGTGCTTCTTTCTTGGCTTTCAAATTTGCCTGATATGTTGCCCAAGCTGCTTTGTTGAAGTCATAAGCCTCTTTAGCGGCATTATACTTGTTCTGCATATCAGCCCTCTTGGCATCGAAGTCTGCCTCGATTTGCGCTACATAAGCCTTGATCTCTGCAAGAGTAGCACTGTAGGTAGTCATGGCCATCTCGATTATGAGATCCTGCTCAGCCTTAAGCATTTTGTAAAACTCTGAAGGTTTACCGCCGGCAACATCTCCGAAGATAGCAGACTTGCTGTTTATAGCTACCTTATCCCAGTTGTGGGTTAACTTGTAATTACCATCCACCCTCTTGCCGTATGGATCAATGAGAGAGAGAACCACTGCAAGGTCGGTGTTGAAATTGATCTCAGCACCTGTAAATCTTACAAGTTTATAAGGATCTTTGAAAGTAGCCTCGGTATAACAACCTGCGTCATCTTTGTAAATTGCCGTTGCCATATCAACTGCGGCAGTACCCCAGAATCTGTTGTAAACCTTGAGGAAGTTCTTGGTACCTATACCCTTAAGATTGAGGTTATCTGCTTGAGGGTCATAGGGATTACCTCCTATCCTTGCATCTTCCATGAGACCGTTTGCACCATATACCTCCCAAATGAGAGCCAGAGGACCGGTAACAAGAGTAAGACCATCGAAGAAGGCCTCTGCGGCACCCCATGTGTTAAATGAAGCTGCATTATTAGGGAAGATGGCAACGAATACTTTCAAAAGGGCATCATATTCAGACTCAATACCGGTACCCCAACCGGTCACAACGGCCCTGTTAAGGTGAGAACCATGGGTGTCGTAGTTCTTACCACCATAAATTGAAGAGAATCTATCGGGACCGTTTTGGGTCTTTTTCTGTATAAAGCCTGCATAGTCGAGATCACCGAGGAATACCATGCGATCCTGATCCATTGCATCCTTAAATTTGATGGAGTCACGGCCCTTGAAGGGATTGCCGATATATGCTTTTTTCGCGTTGTAGAAATCTTTTATGGCGTTGATAAGCTGAATGGTGTCACCATAAGAGCTATCCAAACCATCGGTTGTACGACTTAGTCTGAAGTCTTTGATAGCGAAGATCAAATCTTCTGCTCTACCGTCAAACCCGGTTTTCATAGCATCGGGGATCAATACGCTAGTCTTCATGTTTGCAAGAGCAGCAGCCTCTTCTGCGAGGTGAGTCTTGTTGATGAGGTACTCGCGGTCGGCCAGCCATCTGTTCCTGGCATTGTTGTATGCCGTCTGCTTAGCAGGAACATCTGAAGCTGCATCGATAAGCACAAGCTCTCTTTCGAGGATGTTGATAGCACCCTTAAGACCATATAGACCTACCGAAGTTACTTCAGTGTCGTCGGATTTCTTCCACTTATATGTTTTCGGGGTGGGAGTTGAGTCGTTGAGGATGAAATCCTTCATATCAACCGTAGCATTGATCTTGATGGTATCAATACCGCCCACACCCGCGAACACGTTACCATAGTAACCTCCGTTTGCAACGGTAGAGTCTTTTCCGAAAGGAGCAACCTGTCTGTAATCTTGTATCAGGTCAACGAACTTGTTATAAACAAGCGCTGCAGCAGGATCGTTGGTATCTCCGGTAAATTCCCAATGGAGACGAGCAGCCTTGCCTGAGAAATCAGGTTTTGCAGGTTCAACCGGCTCAGCTTTAAGATCTTTACCGTCAAAACCTTTCTCATAAGGAACCACACCGGCTTTCAGTTTGATTGAGGTACCGTCTACTTCAGCCTTATTTGCAGCTAGCCATGCTTCGAAAGCACGCTCATAAGCCTCTGAACCTTCGCAATATACGTTGGTCATATAGAGTACGGAATCCTTTGAAATGGCCTGACGTCCATAGTCGTATGCGTCGATAGAGTCCTTAAGGTTCTCAACCTCGGCATTCCAAGCCTCGAGGTCAAGATTCTCGGGAACGGTATTGAGAGCAGTCTGTGCTCTTGCGATCTCAGCTGTGAAGAAATCAATTTCAGCCTGATAGTCAACTCCCCAATCGGTAGAGTCTTTGAATGCATACTCAAGATTCCAGAGTTCTGCTTTAGCCTCCTCAAGATCATAGAGCCATTCATTGTACTCCTCAAGAGCATCCAGGTAATTCTGCGTAACCTCTGCGAGAACCTCACGCTCTTCCGGTGTAAGAAGGTGCTGAACGGCAGCTATGGCACGAAGAGCCACTCTCAGCTGCTCTTCAGCCCATGCGAGTTGTTCTTTAGCCCGAGCCATATCGGCAGCATGTGTAATCTGGAGAAGTTCTTTTTCCTTCTTGAGTCGGTCAACTTCAAGCTCAGTTGCAGCAGCCTTGATCTGAACATCATACTCATAAATCCTGTTGGTGATCAGATGGTGCGCAGTCATAGCGTCAACGTAAGCAGTTTGAGCCAGTACATAGGCAGCATTGGCTCTCTGCAACTCGGCATCTGCCAAGCGTAGTGTAGCAAGTGCATCGAGATAGTCGGCCTTCGCAGTGCGAAGCTGCTGGATACCAACCGGCTCAACATACTCAAGACACGAAGTGAAAAGAGTGCTTGCAGCAATCATGATCACTAATGAATAAATAATCTTTTTCATAAAAAAAAATTGTTAAGTGTTTGATATTTATTGGTTAAACATAAATGAATTGCCGAAAAAACACAGTTTTTCCATAGTATTTAATGGCCAAATTTAGTTATATTTTTTTACTTTTCAAAAAAAATTGTTAATAATTATCAAAAATTGTTGAAAAAATCTAGAAGAATCGGGCTCTGTTGTCCTTAATCTCGACAATTTCCGACATTACCTGCTGTAACAACTGGGTCTGATAAGCCGATTTGCGCGAGAGCGCTTTCTGCACATCTCCCTCCGTATAGAAGGTACCTGTCTGACGGTCGATAACCTGGAATACATATACTCCGATGTCTCCTGCAACCGGTCCTGAGATGACACCCGGCTGGGCGGAGGCCACTGCACCGATAAACTTGGGATCCAGTTGCTGGAGTGTGGTACCGAAGGTAATGCCATCCTGATGGCTTACGGTGGTGCCGAGAGCCTCGGCCACCTGTTCCATAGTGGTACAACCTTCAATCTGCTCACCAATGGTGGAAGCCATCTTTTCAATCTGTTTCTCCGCGGTGATGGTATAGACAATATCCTGCTGTATCTCGTTCAGGGGAATTACGCCCTCTTTATATACGGAAGTCACAGCAGCGACGAAATAGTATTTGTTGTCAACGGAAATCACATCCGACACCTCGCCCGACTTGGTCTTACGATCAAATGCCCAGTGTACCACGCTACGCGCGTTCTCCACAACGCCGATACGCTCCGTAGTCTGCAGCAGACCGTTTACAGGGATGACGGGAAGCTGCTCCTCGCGTACTATCCAGGCAAACTTTTCGTAGTCGCCATCAGATCTGTCTGCAAGGTCGGTAGCTTTCATCTGAAAATCACGGTAGGTATCTTCGGAGGGGATTATGTTCTTGACAAAAGTGGCGAGCTGTGCTTTTTTCTGAGCTTTTGTGCGCTCTGCCACATAGACGATAAAATATGCATTGGCGGTAGCGCCCTTTATCTTGTATGCCTTGCCTGTTGCCGGCTCAAGAGCCTTCTCAAAGCCCGCCAGATCGGCATATGAAAGCACATCCTGAGTAATCCAGCCCATCTCACTGAACTCTTCCGAGGGCTCTCTCATCTTCTGAGCTCTTGCGAGCAATTCATCAGCCTCTGCCTCATTCTCTAGAGGGAATGGTGCATACCATACTTTTGCAGAGTCGGCCATAATCTTAATATCGGACAAGCGTGCTGCTGCAAGCTGATTCTCTCCGGAGCTGATCTCGCTCACTGCGGGAGCTCTCTTTCCAAAAGCAACAGCCTTGAAATGGGGCTCTGACTCAAGCTCCTCTTCAGTGTAATAGAAAGGATCCCATTTGCGGTCGGAATTGAGAGCAATGAAATTTTTGGGATTGTCAGCTACGGCAAACTCGACATAAAGCGCATTGAAATTCTCGGTCTGTCTCTCAATATCCTCATCTGAAGGCACGACCTCATAGAGCACATACTCTATATTGCGGGTGGCCGGACGGGTAAAGAGCTCCTTGCGTGCCTTATAGTACTCCTTTACCTCCTTGTTGGAAACGGTGATGGCGGTATCACGCTCAAAGCCCAGGGGTGAAAGCACGAAATCAACCGAAGAAAGGACGTTATTCTCAAATATCATTCGCTGTTGCTCAACCTTGTTATAAACATTGGATGCGCCAATCAGCGAGGCATATTTATTATAGAGCCTGTCCGTATAAACTGAATTTTCCACTGAATGCCAATACATCTCATACTGACCGGTGGCATCGGTGGGGATCGCCTGTACGAAACTTACGAGAGCCTCACGGCTGAATGTACCGTTGGCATCCTGGAACATCTGCTGATTTGCCACCACGGGGGAGATGTTGGCACCCTGTGTGAGATCCAGCATCTCTTCGTCACCTACGACGATGCCTGCGTCAGCAATCATGGGCTGGAACAGGTGCTTATCGAGGAGAGACTGCCAGGCTGCATTGCGGATGGTTTTCTGTACCTCTTCACTGTTGGAACTCTGTCCCATCAATTCGGTCAGTCGGGTAAAATACTCAACCTCCTGGTAAAAATCACTATATGAAATGGACTTGCCGTCCAATACACCTACTTTATTGTCGGATGAAAATCTTTGTGCAGTCGAACTCAGAGTTTGAGGATCAATGATGAATGATAACAGCGCGACTGCGATGAGAACCGTTATAAAAATTCCTAATTTGACGCGAATTTTTTCAAGAACCGCCATTGTGTTTGTTAAGTTTTAGTTTATTTTTAATCTACTTTCAATATCCATTTTGGAAAATGGATTGCAAAAGTAAACAAAAATATATTATATAGATGCATAAAAGGTCAAAAACGTTGCACGGGTGGGCCAACAAAATTTAGAGAATCGAGCAAAATTGAGGTGCTGTCAGCGGCAACAGTGTAAGAATCGAAGGGTTTGAGCAGGATAGCATTCCTGGCCATCTCGTCGGATTCCATCCCATAACCCTGCATCATACCCTGTGGTGAGGAGAGCCGGACATAGCAATTTGTATATATTTTCTGCTCCTGACGGTCCCAGTAAACGGTATCGCTCTCCATACTCTCCTGCTTGATATAATTGGTGATTACCACATCTCCGTAAGCAAGCCACTGCTCTTTTCCGTCGGTGATGATATGTTTGGCCTCTTTCGATGTGATGCGTGTCTCGAGCTCCCCGTCAGAGGTAAATGCATTGACGGAAAAGCCACCGGTATAGAGGTCATAATTCACCTCAACCGAATCTGCCACATATGAGTATTTACGCATTTCGGGCGCATGCATCCTCATCTCCACTCCGCCATTGACCGTCTGCACCACCTCCATATTCTTTACTACTTGTAGTGGGGTCACCGTCGGATCAATGGGATCGCCCGTCGGTTCTTTCCTGCAGGATGTCAGCACAAAAAGCACTATAGCCATCAAGCATGAACCGATGGCTATAGGTTTGTATCTGTAATGTACTGTGGGAATCAAAAGATTATTTTTGTGTCCTTACAGTTGTGATTTCCGTCATACCTCCGCAGGAGACAGTATATCTTTGACCGTCGGTAACGTCATACATGAAGGCGTCAACCTGCATTGGGAAGTATTTGCGGTACTGTGCGGCAAGTTCATCTGCATGATCGGCAACTTCAGGGTCGGCATTCTTGGCTTTGACCATATAGTCAACCGCCACCCAATATTTGGATCTTACGTCAACCTCACTGCCGGGACACTCTTGTGATGCCCAGATGGTGCCGATAAGAAGATAGGCCTTGCCTGCAACGCTCTGATCATACTCGATGGCCTTCTTGGCGGTAGCTACTGCAGTAGCAGCACGATTGAGTTTCTTGAAATAGAAGGTAGCCAACTCCAGGTTGTATTCCGCCGCCGTCTTTACATCGTTGGGGTCAAGAAGAGAAATGGCACTCTCGAAAAATTGTGCGGCAAGCCTATCCTCGTCTCGTGAAGAATAGAGTCTGTAAAGACCATAGGCCGAACTGGACGAGGGATTGATCTCGTGAAGAGCGACAGCACTCTTGAGAAAGAGGTCGGTACTGACACAGTCAGCTCTTGTAAGCATTTTTACCATTGTAGCGAGAAGGTTGGCATCCGTAGGATTGGCTTCGAATCTTGGGGTATAAAGTTCTATGAGGTTTTCACACGATGCAACTCCGCTCTCGGCAAAGATGGTCTCAATGTCTTGTTTCACGGTGCGATACTCCTCTTTTTCAGGATCCATGGCAATCATATCCTCGATGTGGCAGATATTATTCTCGAAACAGGTCATTAAAGCCTCTGCAGGGATAGAGCCTGCCTGGTAAAGCGCCACGCCACCTTTCATTTGGTTGATGAAAACGATGGGGCTACAGTCCGTGTTGATGGTCTCGATGATCTCGGTCAATAACTGATACTGTTTGAGAGGATCGTCACCACAATAGTTATAGTTGATAATATCGATGGCCTTATTGTCCATACTCTTCACACGGTTATTGGGATAGTATTCCGAACGAAGGTCATGGAGCATTATCAGAGAGTCGATGAGCTCCTGTCTGCGGACCGGATTTTTGGCATTTTTGCGAATGTCCATACGGAGAAGGTTCTGACCGTGCAGGAGCATGTTCTGACTGGCTGTCGGAGGACAGAGGGCGATGGCCTTCCTCCAGTGCGGAGCAGCTTCGTCATAATTTCTCTGTTTGTAAAGTTCCGAATAGAACGAGAGATATTTAGTACATTCCACACTGTCTTTTCCATACTTTCCCTGGGAAAATGCAGGAAGAGAAAGAACCATTGCAAAGAGGATAATTGCGATTTTCTTCATTGTTTCCATTTTTTAAAATATCGGGTAAAGTTAATAAAAATAATCTAATCTATTGATATAAAGTTTTTATAAACCATATGTCGTGCAGGTCAAACGAGAGAGTAAAAAGGAAATATCTCTCCCTTATGAGATTGTCTGCAACCGAACCCCTCTGGCCTATATCCACCCCAAAAGTCACTGCATTATAGTATCGGAATACCGGAAACGAAACTCCGAGGGTGATGCCTTGCCTTGTAATGGGAGAACCGTTTAGGGTAAAATAGTTCTGCTCATAGTAGGCTCCTGCCCTGTAGGTGAGCGTTTTGAGATAGTATCTGATATCGTATCTGTTTGGGGTCACTTCAAATCCCAGCCTAAATGTCTGTGCCGTCGTAGGTTTGATGTCCACCCCCGGGGTCTTCTCGAGAAAATAATTTGTCCAATTGGAACGCGTGTAATCGAATCCCACCATCCATTTTTCCGTATTGCGTATGGTAAATCCCACTCCAAGCTCGGAGGGTATCGACATTGTTTCAAGAGGAGTGTTGCGGTGGAAAACCGTATCCTTGCCGCTTGCCGATACTCCGTAGGCGTAGCGTATGTTCTCTCCTCTGAATGTAGTGGCCAAATCGTATGTAACTCCGATAGTAGCCGATGTGTTGCCGACCAGCGGTTGCCTGTACTGAAGTCCGAACTTTCCCGATATTGCACGTGAAACGAAGGTCCAACCTGAATTGATCGATCGGAATGATGTGTTGGTGGTGAACGTAGCGCTGCTGTAGCGATTTATCGTACCGAAATAAAATTGCAGATCCGCACCCACGCTGAGCCTGTCCCAGAAGGTGGCTCCCGCTCCTATGAATGTCCGGTAAATACTGCCCTGCCCAATTTTAGAGTACTTTATATCTCCGGCTTCGGCAACCATCTCATCATTGCTCTCGGTCGTAACAAACTTATATCCGACATTGCTGTAAGGCACGATACCCACTTTGAAAGCCGAACTTTTCCAGATCGGGAACGATGCTATGATGTGGTGCATATTGAAGGTATTATTTACACTCTTCAGCAGATCGGAACCTGTTCCTCCAATAGCAGTAGCCGGATTTGCGGTATAATAGATATTTCCCTGTTCTATGCCGAAATCGAGCATAAACGATTGAGCCTGGCGCTCTGTAACGGCTGCCGGATTGATATAATTAATGTAGCGAAAATTGCGGTCCCCGATACCGATACCCCCCATCGAAAGATTATATGATGTACCCGGTCTTACAAGGGAACCTACACCAAACATTGAATATGGAGTAAAACTGCCGTCGGCAGCTATCGTCTGCGCCGAAGAAGGGAGGGCAATAAAAAGCACAAATAACGCAGGCAGCGTTGCCGCGATTCTTCTGAATTTTCGTATGGTACTATTGTTCAGCATAAAACTGTGCTATCTGTGAGAGCCCCATCAAAACAAGGTTGTAAACGACAAATATGGAACTTTTAAGCTTTTCAGCAAAATAAATCGCATCCCCTCCTGTAAAAATCACCGTTCGTTCAGGACTCTCTCTCTGATATCCTTCTATTTCAAACATTATGCCGAGAATATTACCCGCTGCCATCGCAGTATCCAAATCGGTACCATAAGGGCAAATTTTCTCATCCTTGTGAAACTCCATGAAATCCCTCGGATTGAGCAGTGGAATACGCTCCGCAAAATGACTCAGAGCCCGATATCTTGTATTCAAACCCAAAGAAATGGAGCCCCCTATATAATGTGCCGGAGAATTCTCTTTATGACAATTTATAAATTCCACCGTTGTGGCCGTACCGAAATCAAACACCATCAAATCATTCTCCGGAAAGAGGTTGTTGGCAGCCAAAATAGCCGCTATACGATCTGCTCCCATACCTTCAGGCATATTCGCAAGTACCTCGAACTGCGCGAGTCCCGTCTCCACCAGACGATCGCACTCGGCCACATCGAGCACCACCAAACGGTCGCAAAACTCATTGCGCAACATAGCCTCCAGATCGGGATCGTCAGCACGAACATTACTTAAAACAGCCACCCAGGCCTTTTTGCCGGGATATTCGGATTCGCAAGTGTCGCGTACAAACTGCCGGATATCATCTCCCGCATAACGAAAAACTTTTCCTATTTTCTCATCGTCGGCAAAGGCCGCTTTGCATGCCGTATTGCCGATATCTATAAGTAAATACATTCTATCCATATTGTTTATTCAGGGTTGCAAAGGTAAGAAGTTTTTGGAATCTAAATGAGTTTTGAGAGAAAGAGAATGGCTTGACGCACATCAGGAATACTTTTTACCCTGACATAAAGTTTCTCTTTTACCTCATTGACTCTACAGCGATCACCAAGTGACTGTATGGCGGAAAGTATGGCCGGAAAGAGATCTCCTCTGTAATAGGAATGCATGCTGTTGGAGATGAAATAGGCCAGCATTACTCCGTTTTTGAGAATTATTTTCTCGAAACCGAGATTCTGGGCCACCTTCTTGAGCTGCACTATGCGGATCAACTCTTCAAGTTGTTCGGGAATTGGACCGAAGCGATCCTCCATCTCCCTGCGCAGAGCCTCAATCTGCTTCTCATCGCTGATAGTGGTCAAATCCTTGTAGAGGCGGATTTTTTCCGAAGTCACCTGGACGTACTCATCCGGAATATAGGCCTCCAGATCGGTTTCTATCTGGGTATCCACCATTGGAGCGGAACGTATCGTGTCCGGTAAAGTGACATCCTCTCCCCTACTCAATTTCTCTTCACGCAGCTCAGACATCGCCTCATTGAGAATCCGCATATAGGTATCGAATCCCATCTCGGCAATGAACCCGCTCTGTTCCGCACCCAACAGATTGCCCGCACCGCGGATATCCAGATCCTGCATCGCAATGTTGAATCCGCTGCCCAGATCCGAGAAAGCTTCGATCGCTCTGATTCGTCTGCGCGCATCATCCGTAATGGAAGCGATGGGAGGTATCAGGAGATAACAGTAAGCTTTTACATTGGAGCGGCCCACCCTGCCTCTGAGCTGATGGAGGTCGCTCAGACCAAAGCGTTGCGCCTGATTGATGATCATCGTATTGGCGTTGGGAATATCGATGCCGTTTTCGATTATGGTAGTGGCCAGAAGAATATCGTGCTCTCCCGCGATAAACTCCACTATTCTCTTCTCCAGCATCTCCGGTTCCATCTGTCCGTGTGCCACACATATCTTTGCCTCGGGAACCAGACGTTGCAATATGTCATATACGGAGAGAATATCTTCGATCCTGTTGTGAACAAAAAATACCTGCCCTCCTCTCTCCAGCTCGGAGTTGATTATATCGGTTATCACCTCGTCATTAAAATTTATCACCTCGGTATAGACCGGCTTGCGGTTGGGTGGAGGTGTGTTGATTATGGAGAGATCCCTCGCCCCGAGAAGCGAAAATTGCAGGGTTCTGGGGATGGGAGTGGCAGTAAGGGTGAGAGTATCTATATTGCTCCTCATCTGACGTATTTTCTCTTTTGAGGAGACTCCAAATTTTTGCTCTTCATCGATGATGAGTAGTCCAAGATCCTTGAAGAGCACTTTTTTGTTGAGGATGCGGTGAGTACCGATAAGAATGTCCACTCTGCCTGACGCGAGGTCCTCCAATATACGCGATATCTCTTTTGTATTGCGAAGACGACTTATATATTCTACCCTGCAGGGGAAATCCTTCAGACGGGAAGAAAATGTATGATAATGCTGCAGCGCAAGAATGGTGGTAGGTACCAGAACCGCCACCTGCTTGCTGTCGCAAACAGCCTTGAATGCGGCTCTTATGGCCACTTCCGTCTTTCCGAATCCTACATCTCCACACACCAGGCGATCCATAGGCCGGTCGCTTTCCATATCTTCCTTTACTTTCTTTGAAGCAAGGGCCTGGTCGGGCGTATCCTCGTACATAAATGAGGATTCCAGTTCGTGCATGAGGTAATTGTCCGCTGAAAATGCAAAGCCTTTCGAATGATGTCTGGCGGAATAAAGTTTTATCAAATCATCTACAATATCCTTAACCTTGGATTTGGTTCTGGATTTGAGATTTTCCCACGCTTTGGTGCCGAGCTTGTAAATCTTCGGCGGTTCGCCATCCCTCGATTTATATTTGGAGATGCGGTGGATGCCGTGAATTGAGACAAAGACCACATCGTTATCTTTATAGACCAATTTTATGGCCTCCTGTACCTTGCCATTGACATTTGTTTTCACAAGACCGCCGAACCTGCCCACTCCGTAATCTATATGTACTACGTAATCCCCCATTCGAAATGCCATTATTTCATTGATGGTAAGTCGTTCGGATCTCTCAACCTGCCTTTTAACCTTAACCTTGTGATAACGTTCGAATATCTGATGGTCGGTATAGTAACAATTCTTTGAAATCCTGTCCACATAACCTTCATGAAGTGACAACGGAAGAAAATTAGGTCGTACCTTTTCTCCTGTGTCAACTAAAATCTGTCTGAGGCGGTCGGTTTGGGCCTCATTGGGACTTAAAATGGTCACGGTATATCCTTCATCCATTTTGTTCCGGATATCCTGTGAAAGTATTTCAAAATTTTTATTGAATGTGGGCTGAGGTATGACATAATTTTCTCCGGTAGGATTTTCCCCTCTCAAATCCCATAGAACAGTATTTTCGGGAAGAATTTCCCAAAACGGAACAAGCGAAGAATCATCTGTTTCTTTATGGATGTCCGGAAAAATATCTACGCTTTCCAGGCTCTCTCTCGAAAGCTGGGTATTGATATCGAATCTTCGAATGGATTCAACCTGATTACCGAAAAAATCTATCCTGACCGGCAAATTATCGGCAAATGAAAAAATGTCGATTATACCACCCCTCAATGCAAATTGCCCAGGCTCAACCGTAAAATCCACCTTTTCAAACCCACTTTCGTAGAGCATCTCCTTTATAAATTCATGGGAAAGCCTCTCCCCTCTCTTTATTGAAAGTACGGTGCGTCTGATTTCGCTCTTTTTGAGTATCTGCAAATCCAATGCATCAGGATAGGTAATTATTAAAACAGGTTTATGACGGGAATTATATCCCATGTCCATCAGTTGACCGGTTATGACAAAAGAACCGGCTTCTACTTTTTCACGCCAAAAAGCATCGGATGCTCCCTCAAATGAATTCAGAGCAGATAACGTGGCTGTGCGCTGCACTTTGGCAGTAGCCTCTTTGAGTTCATTTTTATCTGTCGGTGAGGGATAATAATAGACACATTCGTCCGAAAAGAAACTATAAAAGTCGTTGGTGAGAAAATAGGCATTTTTCTTGGTATCTGCCAGCACGACATGCACCGATGGAGCATCCATCAGAGAAATTACCGATGTTATGTAAACTGCTTTCGCCGACGATGTGAAACAGTTGTCTACATAATTTCTGGATATATTTTCGGGAATATGCACCTTATTTTACAGCAGCGCCTATATCCATTTTTGAATAGAGCTCGGAGAGTTCTGAAATATCTACCGAACCCTTTTCATACCATTTATCTATTACAGGATTGAATGTCTCGAAAATAGCCTCCTCATAGAGAGCAAGACGTTGTATATATCCTGTTCCCTCTCTATTCCAGAGAAGATCGAAACGGAAATATTTACCCCCATTTCCTCTGGCAACGGGGAATACACCCGCTTTTCGAGCCATTGCGAGGTCACAAATCTCACAATTCTTGGGATTGAGACCTTCACTGTTTTCACCTCTGGCCACTACCTGCGCAGGAAGATCTTTTCCACTCTTTACGAATAGGGGTACGGCAACGCTTGTGGGGGGATATCCCACTATACTCCACATAACCGTCAATTCCGGATTCTCACCCGGAAGTACACCCTTTATCACACTCGAGGCCGAAGTGGATTTTCGAGGAATGAAATCCTGATCAATAAACCATCCGCTCGGAACTACCTCAGGATTTTCAGCAAGATTTATATCGAGAAGAGAATGATAAAAATTGCGGGAAAGTAAATTAAAAATCCACTGAGGAGTCATAGGTTGGTTCTTTACGAAACGGTCGCGGAAGATATCACTAGCACTCACATAGCGTATATAGCCCATACCATCATTCAGTTTACCTGTAAAGGAATGATTGGTATATATAAGATAACCCTCGGGTGCAATGGCGGGATCATTAGCATCTACCTTTACCCAATCCCTGCAGCTCACTTCATAGTAAGCGGCCCCACCTTCGGCATCGATGACACCGAAATTTGCCTCCACTCCGGTAGGAAATTTCATTTTGGAAAGCATTTTTTCAAAATCTGCTAGAGTCCTGCAAGTAGCAAGCGCATTGTACATAACCACCCCTTCCTGATCCTGTATCGGAGATTCCTCATCATTTAGATTATATGAAGCGGTATTCATAATGGAGAAACCCACTTCATTGGTACCTATCCAAGCCTCTTTGGTCTCTTTCGGACTATCCACAAGAGCTATGAAGGCATATTTGATGCTTCTGTCTTTGGATTTGTCAAAATATTCTATACGATTATCCAGAGTACCCGTATCACGATGTTTCCAGAGCAGTGGACGTCCGTCTGGTGTTGCCTTTCCTGTAATGATTGCCGAAGTACAGGCATTGGTCTCCTGTAATGGAATAAAAATTAATGCGGCTATTATTGCAACAAATATTCTTTTCATTTTTCTTCCGATATTATTTTAAAATTATATTT
>DFOK01000038.1 GCA_002376715.1 Bacteroidales bacterium UBA3543
AATTTTTGATTAAAGAGGGTTGTCGCAAGGTGACGGTTGACGAAATTGCTGCCTACAACGGGATCTCCAAGAGGACTCTATATGAGTTATTCCTCGACAAAAACGACATAATAGAGCAGACTCTTCTCTACTGTAATGAGAAAACCCGTGAATACTATCATGAAGTCTTCAGCAGTCACGATGATAACATCATAAGCGTTGTTCTCAGCGGATACCATTATCGCCCTGATAGCAAACTCACAAGTGCTTTCCGTCTCTTTGCGGATGCAAAGAAATACTTTCCCGACATTTATGAGAATGTGGAAAAGGTCATTTTAGAAGAGCATCGTGGAGATTTACGAAAATTTTTGCGCAAAGGCCAGGAAGATGGTCTGCTTCTTCCCGACCTGCAACTTGATTCTTTGGTGACTCTGCTCCCTATGCTCATTAGGCTCATAGGCAGGGTTGATTACAATGCCGAGACCCCTCTAAGCAATAAAGAAATCTACTACCAGACAATCATCTATTATTTCAGGGGCATTTCCACTGAAAAGGGCAGAATGCTTATTGACGACTATTTGAGTAAAAATAAAATCAATAATATTGTATGAAACAAAAAACCATGAATCTCATAAGATCGGGTGTGTGCGTGATATTGCTTTTTGTTGCTTTTGCGGCAGGGGCACAGGAAAAGTTCTATCTTTCCCTCCAGGATGCTCAGGAATATGCTCTTGAGCACAACCGTACCCTCGAAAACGCTTCGCTGGATATTAAGAAGGCAGAAGCCGCCCGGTGGCAGGCCATCGCAAGCATGATGCCTCAGGTGACGGCTGGTTTGGATTATACCAACATGATGGGTTACAAGATGGATTTTGGCGCGATGGTCATTTCCATGCCGCCCAGCGCCTCTTTTACCGTCACCACAGCAGTTGCATTGAGTGGAGCTCAAATTGTTTCAACTCAGGTAGCCAATATATCGAAGCATATGGCGGACATCTCTTTTCGCAAGAGCGGACAAGAGATTACAAACCAAGTAAAGGTACTCTATTATTCGGCACTTGTGACGGAGGAGACTTTAGAGTTGCTCAGAGAAAACCTTGAGAGCATGAAAAAGCTCCATAGTATCTCTCAAAGGTCGGTGGATGTAGGGGTGTCCGAACAAACTGCGGCTGACCAGCTCAAGGTGCAGGTGGCTACTATGGAGAGTTCCATCAATGCTACCGAACGTTCACTGGAGATGGTCTACAACTCCCTTCGTCTGCAGCTCAATCTTGATGTAAACTCGGAAATAGAACTCACCCAGGGCATTCCGGAGTTGATGAATGTGGATGCGGTGAGCGACCTTTTACGTGAGGAGTTTGATGTAAATAATAATTATAATTACAAGTTACTGAAAGCCGGCACCGATCTTGCAAAAAAGCAGATTGCGCTGACCGGCTGGTCGGGAGGTCCTACCTTCAGTATTTTTCATCAATATGCTAAAAAGCACTACTTCAGCGATGAGATGACGATGAATATGACCCCTCCGAATATGCTCGGTATTGCAGTTAAAGTGCCTCTGTTTACCAGTCTCAGGAATACCAAATCGGTACAGGCCGCACGCATTTCATATCAAAAGCAGCTCAATACACTTGCCGATACCGAAGCGGCTTTGAAAATCCAGCACCGACAGTTGGTTTACAACCTGAAATCGGCTCTTGAACAGTATCGGACCCAGAAAGAAAATGTAGAGGTGGCAAGAAGAGTATTTGATAATATTGCTCTAAAATATGAGTATGGGGTGGCCTCCGCACTGGATGTGACCAACTCAGGTACCACTCTGATAGCTGCTCAGAACGGCTATGTGCAGTCCCTGCTTCAGATTGTCAACGCGCAAATTTCCCTGGAACAACTTTTGAACAGATAATAATCAATGAAAAAACATATGAAAATCATCCGTATTTCACTTATTGCCATCACGGCAATGCTTTTTGCAGGCTGCGGTGGATCGCAGCAAAAGCAGGAGGAAACCGCCCAGGAACGTATTGAACAGGTGGAGACCACAACCATAAGTAGGTCGGTAATCCGGCGTGTGGTTGAGTTTTCCACCACTCTGATGGGCTATGAAACAGTTAATATTGCTCCTTCCATAACCGGTAAGATAGAACACATATATGTAGAAGTGGGCTCCAATGTGCAGAAGGGTTCGATGCTTGTGCGCATGGATCAGACCCAACTCAATAACACAAAACTTTCTTATGCTAATCTGGCAGTGGAACTTCAGAGGATGGAGGCACTCAAGGAGAGCGGCGCAATTTCCAAACAGGTCTATGACAAGACTAAACTCGGATATGACCAGACCGAAGAATCCCTGGCATTCCTCGAAAAGAATACCTTTGTAAGAGCTCCCTTCTCAGGTGTGATTTCGGCCAGAAACTACGAGGCCGGTGAGCTTTATAGCGGGATGCCTATTCTTGTTCTTACCCAGATAAATACTTTGAAGGCTCTGATTAATGTTCCGGAGAGCTATTTTCCTCTCGTTAAAAAAGGAATGAGGATAGATATCAAATCGGACATCTATCCCGGAGAATCATTCTCCGGTACCATTGAGATAGTATATCCCACAATTGATGCCGCTACTCACACTTTCCAGTGCAAGGTGAGAATTCCAAACGGTTCTCTTAAGCTCCGTCCCGGAATGTATGCGCATACCTCACTTCCTCTCGGTCAGTCTGAGGCCATCATTGTACCCTATCAGACTATTCTCAAGCTGGTAGGATCCAATGAGCGCTATATTTATCTCGAGAAAGATGGCAAGGCCAAGCGAGTATTTGTGCAGACCGGACAGCGTTTCGACGATATGGTAGAACTCATCAGCAATGAAGTAAATGAAGGTGACCGCCTTGTTTCGGTAGGCCAGGCCAAACTTGTAGACGGAGTCAAACTCAACGTAGTAAAGCAGAACTGATAATATGAGTATATACAAAACCTCAATTAGAAGACCGGTGACGACAGTACTTATCTTCGCCGCCGTGATTATCATAGGTCTCTTCTCACTGAACAGGCTGCCTATCGACCAGTTTCCGGAGATTGACCCGCCTTTTGTGACGGTTATGACTACCTATCCGGGAGCAAGTGCAGGCGAAGTTGAGACCAATGTGACTAAGATTATTGAAAACAGCCTCAATTCGATTGACGGCCTCAAAGAACTCACTTCCAGCTCGAGAGACAATATGTCCATTGTCTTCCTTGAGTTCGAGTGGGGCACAAATCTGGACGAAGTTTCCAACGATGCGCGCTCATATCTGGATCTGATCAGAGACAACCTACCCGAAGGTTGTTCCACACCGATACTTTTCAAACTAAACACCAGCATGATGCCTATACTTCAGTATTATGTGTTGGCAAAAGAGAGTTATCCGGGACTTGAAAAGATTCTCAATGATGAGGTGGTAACCATCCTCAATCGTGTTGACGGTATAGGAACCATTGGTGTTACCGGTGCTCCTCAACGCTATGTCTATGTGGATATAGATCAGGCCAAACTCGATGCTTACGGTCTGCCTTTGGAACTTGTCGGCAATGCCATTAGAGCAAACAATCTGAATCTTGCCTCCGGTACCATCAAAATGGAAAAAGAGCAGTATCATATGCAGGTGCGCAGTGAGTATATCGAGAGTTCGGAAATAGGCGACATCGTTGTCACCACAGTTATGGGCAAACCTATTTTTGTAAAAGATGTGGCTACCGTCAGGGATACTATCAAGGATCTTACACTTGACGAAAAGGTAAACGGGCAAGAGGCGGTCAGACTGATGATTTCCAAGAAATCGGGCGCCAATACCGTACAGGTCTGCAAGGATGTGCGCAAGGAGATCGAAAAGATCCGTAAGACGCTCCCTTCGGATATCGACATGGGCATTATCTATGATTCTTCCGAAGAAATTCAAAATTCCATCAATTCACTAAAGGAATCCATACTTTATGCATTGCTTTTCGTGGTACTGGTGGTCTTTTTCTTCCTCGGCAAATGGAGAGCGACATTCATTATTGCCGTTACGATTCCCATCTCGCTCATCGTAGCATTCATATACCTGCTCTTCGTGGGCAGTTCGCTCAATATCATTTCGCTCAGTTCGCTGACAGTGGCCATCGGTATGGTGGTTGACGATGCGATTGTAGTACTTGAAAATATCACCAAGCATGTTGAAAGAGGCTCGTCACCGCGTGAGGCTGCCATTTATGCGACGAATGAGGTGTGGATTTCGGTTATTGCCACTACGCTTGTGATCATAGCTGTATTCGTACCTCTGACAATGCTCAGCGGTATGGCCGGTATCATGTTCAAGGAGCTTGGATGGATTGTGACCATAGTAATTTCGATTTCGACCATAGTGGCTATTTCCTTAACGCCCATGCTGGCTTCTCAGTTGCTCAAGGCCAATAAAGTGAGAATTGACGAGAAGGGTCATCTGCAGATTGTAAAACCTAAAATTGATTGGTATGAAAAATATATAGAGAAATTCCACAACAAGGTAAGTGCCTGGTATGCAAATATTCTGCGCTGGTGTCTCAATCATAAGAGAATCACAATTCTCATAGCATTCATTTTCTTTGTGGCTTCGCTTCTTCCGGCAATTACCGGCAGAATAGGGGCCGACTTCATGCCTCAAAGCGATAACGGACGTCTCAGTGTTACAATTGAACTCCAGCGAGGCACCCGTCTCGAGGAGACCCTCAAGACTGCACGTAAAATTGAAGCCAGATTCGAAGAACTGGTACCGGAAATCAAGATCATATCCACCTCGGCAGGAAGCAATGAAGATGCCAGAATCAGTGCCCTCTTCTCCTCGACAACCAACAACAAGATCGCGATGACCGTGGTCTGCAATAAGAAATATGAGAGAGAAAGGACAATCTTCGAGATTGCGGAGGTGCTGCGTGCAGAACTTGATAAGTATCCCGAAATCATCGACTACCAGTGTACGACATCCAGTGGTATGGGAATGGGAGGTGGCAATAAAGTGAGTGTGGAAGTCTACGGTTTCGATTTTGATGATACCAATCTTTATGCGGAGGAGTTGCTGCAGGCAGTTAAGGCCAATATCAAGGGGGCTCGTGACGTTAATGTCAGCCGTGATGAAGAGCGTCCCGAACTCAAAATTACTGTGGACAAGGAGAAAATAGCCTATCATGGACTCAATTCAGCAGCCGTCTCCACTTATGTGCGCAATCGTGTAAATGGTTTCTTGGCCGGATACCTCAAGGAGGATGGCGACGAGTATGATATCGTTGTACGTCTCAAGGAGGAGGATCGCAATTCCATCACTCTGATTGAAAACTTAACCATCCCCACAAATACCGGCCGCTCCATCAAACTGAGAGAGGTGGCCGAGATTGAGGAGTACTGGGCTCCGCCTACCATTGACAGGAAAAGCCGTCAGCGCTATCTGACGGTGTCGATAACCCCTTACAATGTCTCTTTGGGCCAACTTGCAGAGCAAGTTCAGGCAGAAATTGACAAAATTTCCACTCCAAGCGGTGTGCAAGTACGTCTTGCGGGCGATTATGAAGAGCAGCAGGAAACCTTTGCAGATATGTTTGAGTTGTTGTTGCTGATTGTTCTTCTGGTCTATATTGTAATGGCTTCGCAGTTCGAATCTCTTTCCAAGCCGGCCATCATAATGATGTCAGTACCATTTGCCCTCTCGGGTGTCATTTTGGCACTCTGGGTTACGGGTATCAATCTCGATATGATCGGAGCCCTCGGTTGTATCATGCTTGTGGGTATAGTGGTCAAGAATGGTATAGTGCTTGTAGACTATACTAACTTGATGCGTGATCGCGGACATGAACTCAACGAAGCAATTGCACTTTCCGGAGAGTCACGTCTCCGTCCGGTGCTTATGACTGCCGTGACCACCCTTTTAGGCATGCTCCCTATGGCGTTGAGCCGGGGAGAGGGATCCGAGTTGTGGCGTCCGATGGGAATCGTGGTTATAGGGGGCCTTTTGGTTTCCACGGTAATTACTTTGATCATCGTGCCTGTTGCGTACGCTGTCATGTCACGCCACGGTGAACGCAATAAAGAGGCTAAGCTCCGCAAAGAGTTTGTTTTCATGCAAATATCGGCTGACGATGAGGCCGCTTTAAAAAAATAGTTGACAGATATGAAATGTGTTTTTATAGTATTCAATCAGGCCAACACGGCACGTGTTGAGTATATGCTTGATCAACTCAAGATAAACGGCTTTACCTTTTTTGAAGAGGTACAGGGACGCGGTACCAATGATGGGGAGCCCCGTCGCGGTACTCATACCTGGCCGGAAATGAATTCCGCAGTGCTGACTGTCATAGAGGATGATCGTGTGGAGGAACTCCTGCTGACTGTCCGAAAACTTGACAATCGCAACAAGGAGATTGGTGTACGCGCTTTCGTATGGAATATTGAACAGACCGTATAGTTTTTTTAAAAAATTGACTAACTTAGCACTTTGTAAATAAATTTAATCAGCATTTTATAAACAATTTAAAATAGACATTTTATGGCATTAGCAGTAAATGATTCCAATTTTCAGGATATCGTAATGGCTTCAGATAAGCCGGTAGTAGTGGATTTTTGGGCACCCTGGTGTGGCCCCTGTTTGATGATATCTCCTGTCATCGATGAATTGGCCGTCAAGTACGAGGGTAAGGTGATAGTTTCCAAATGTAATGTTGACGAAAATAGCGCGATTCCCTCGAAGTATCGCGTAATGAATATTCCTACAATCATTTTCTTCAAAAACGGAGAGGTGGTGGATAGAGTTGTCGGCGTTGTCCCCAAAAGGGAACTTGACAACAAGATAGCTTCACTAATAGAATAGTATTATGAAACGTTTATCAATTTTTCTTGCGATTCTGCTTTTGTTCGCTACAGGTACTGTAGCGAGTGCGCAGGGTTTGATTTTCAAAGGTGGCCTCAATTATACCAATGTTGATCTTGAGGGCAAAGGCTTCAGATTTGAAGATGGCTCGGGATGGCATTTCGGTGCTGGATACCAGACAGGTAGCGTGCTGGGTTTTTCCCTTCAGCCTGAACTTCTTTACAGTGTTCAGGGCGTTAAGCTTGTTGATATTGATCGTGCTCTTGAGGTTCAGAAAAAGTCTTCATATCTTGAGCTGCCCGTAAATATTCAGTGGGGTATTGATCTGATTGCTGCCAAACCCTTCATTATGCTTACTCCGAAGATTGCATACAACATCAAAAACTGGGCGAATAAAGAAGCAAGCAACTCCTTGGTCAATCAACTTATCAATGAAAAAACCAATCTGGAATATGGTATTGGAGTAGGTGCAGGTCTGAATATATGGAAGCTTCAGATTACAGCGAAGTATGAATGGAATTTCGGACATGTGAGCAGTATTGACGAATATCTGGCTAACGCCAAAGAGGCTGACAAGAGTATCGGCAATCTCCAGATTTCAGTAGGTTTTTGTTTCTAAACCCTTACACCGTGTTGTATCGGAGGGTGGTAGAGTATCTGGGGAGCGACTGGATTGCTTTCCAGAAATTGTTACGGCAGAGCATTCATTCGGAGATGCTCCTGCTCAATCAGGTTAATGCCTATTTGCTTGAGCATTCCGGCAAACAACTCAGGCCCCTCCTTGCCCTGCTGACCGGAAGAGCTATTTCCGGTGTTTGCAATGATAAAGTGCTCCGTTGTGCAGTCGCAGCGGAGCTTTTGCATACCGGAACTCTGCTTCATGATGATGTGGCGGACAATTCTCCCAGAAGGCGTGGAGCTCCAACGGTGATGTCCCTCTATTCCCCCACAGCTTCCGTGCTTGTTGGAGATTTTTGGCTTTCCAGAGGCATAGATCTCATACTTACGAAGTGCGATAATGAGGTACTCAGCTTATTTGCCGGCTGTCTTGCCAAGTTGGCGGAAGGGGAGATGCTCCAGTTGGAGAAGGCAAGTTCGCTTGATGCCACCGAAGAGGATTACAATACCATAATATTCTGCAAGACCGCATCGTTGTTCAAAGCTTCGATGATGAGTGCGGCTCATTCTGCCGATGTTTCCGCTGTACAGATGGAAGCCGTTAAATCCTATTCCTTTCACCTTGGAATGGCGTTTCAGATGATGGATGATATCTTCGATTACTCTACATGCCTCAATGTCGGCAAGCCGGTGGGAGTGGATATACTTGATAAAAAGTTCACCCTTCCCTTTTTCGGTTTTCTGTATAATGCGCCCTGCGAGATTTCTTCGGAGTTTGTGGAACGTCTAAGGCTTCTCGACATGAATTCCGGTGAGGAGGAAAAGCAGGCAATGTCACGCGAGGCACTAGCTCTTGTAGAGCGATATGGAGGTCTTGATTATGCTTACAATCGTCTCGAGCAGGAGATCTCCAAGGCAGTGACTTCACTTTCAGTTCTGGATGATTCACCGGCTAGAGAGTATCTGGTTGAATTTGCACGATATATGTCAGTCAGAAAGTGCTGACACCCTTTTTATGACTTTTTTAGAGCTTTTTATCATAGCGGTAGGTCTTTCAATGGACGCCTTTGCCGTCTCAGTAGCCAAAGGTCTTTCCGTGGAACGTCTCCGTCCGCGCAATGTGTTGAGTGTTGCCCTCTGGTTCGGTGGGTTTCAGGGTTTGATGCCTGTTATCGGCTTTTTCCTGGGAGTGAGTTTTGCTTCATTTGTGGAGCATGTCGACCACTGGATTGCTTTTGTGCTGTTAGGATTGATCGGTATCAATATGATAAGGGGGGCTTTTTCGAAGAAAGAGCGAGATATCAGCCCTGATTTTTCTTTTAAGAGCATGCTGGTTATGGCGGTGGCTACAAGCATCGATGCTCTTGCGGTCGGGATTTCATTTTCATTTTTTAATGAAAATATATGGACGGCGGCATTGCTTATTGCAATCACAACTGCCATTTTTTCAGCTATCGGTATTTACGTTGGTAATATTTTCGGAAGCCGCTTTAAGTCAGTTGCTGAGTTTACCGGTGGCCTTATATTGCTGCTTATGGGTGTAAAAATTCTTGTTGAACATATTTGGGTATGAATGTGAAGTGCAATACAAAAGTTTTCGCTCCTAAAGGTAGTGGAACCGAGCTTCAGATAATGGTCTGTGCTCCATCTGTGGAAAGTGCGCTTAGAACAGCTGCAGAATCCATTCCACAGGGATTTAGCGTAATTGCAGGCCGTCTTTTTCTGGATGAAGTGACAGCTGTAGCCCCTCTTGAGAGACCGTTTGAAGCGATATCCGTTGTAAGAGAGAGACCTCTGGGGGATCTGCCTGTTTCTCTTTGGATATGGGCTTCTGAACCCTCTCTTGCTTCAGAGTTGCTGGTATGGAGTGCCAATATCGTCTCGGACAAAGAAAAGGTTTATGATCAGAGTCAGGAGGTCTTGTGCAATTATCAGCAGTTTCTCACCTCACAAGGGATGAATATAAGTGATAACTGCATACGCACCTGGTTTTTTGTAGATGATATTGACTATAAATATGCCGACTTTGTCAGAGCCAGAAGGGAATTTTTCGACTCGGTAGGTCTTCGCGCAGATACTCACTATATAGCGAGCACCGGGATTTTTGGTGTTCCCGGAAAAAAGCCTGTCACGGGAGGCGACGTTATGCTGGATGCACTGGCGCTCAGGGATCCGAAAAAGTGTGGTGTCAGGTACTTACACGCCTATTCACATCTCTCTCCCACCTCATTGTACGGGGTGACTTTTGAAAGAGGTACGGTTATAGATTATGATGACCGCAGCCATATTTTCATTTCAGGCACGGCGAGCATAGATGCCCATGGAAAGGGGGTACACATAGGTGATGTCGGAAAGCAATGTGACAGGATGATGGAAAATGTTTCTGTTTTACTTTCAGAGGCTGATGCCTCCATGGAAGATGTCCAGATGGCTATAGTCTATCTCAGAAATAGTGAGGATTTAGAGGTTGTGCAACAACGTCTCTCTTTTATTCTCCGCAATATACCTCACACCTACCTCTTAGCTCCCGTCTGTCGCCCCGAATGGCTTGTAGAGATTGAGTGCCTGGCCGTTACTTCATTATCGTAATTGTCCTGTAGGATTGTATGTAGGGGCTTTGGTCCCATTCCGGGGAGATTAGCTCTCCTTCACTAGCTACCTTGAATGCCATATAGGTGATGGGGATATCCCGCATTAGAAAATGTGATTCGTAGAAGGTCTGGATGGCAGTTACCGCTTCGGGAACGGATTCGGGCGAGCCGTAAATGTCTTCGCAATGAGTCAGTACTTCGAGAAAATTGGCCGCCGCCACCTCCATGGTATAGAAATAGAGTAACCTGCTGTCGGTCTTGAGGTGGACAATCCCGTCTTCTTTAAGGATATTGCGGTATCTGGTAAGAAAGAGAGGATGGGTTAGGCGTTTCTTAGGCTTGCCTTCCTGTGGGTCGGCAAATGTAATCCATATTTCCGCCACTTCGCCGGCGGCGAAAAGAGATTCAATAAATTCTATTCTCGTTCGGAGAAAAGCCACATTGGGAAGTTGGTTGTCATTGGCATATTTGGCTCCTTTCCAGAGGCGCGCTCCCTTAATATCCATACCTATGAAATTGTTGTTCGGATACTTTTCAGCCAGAGCTATGGTATATTCACCTTTACCGCAACCGAGTTCGAGTATTATAGGATTGTCATTGTCAAACACCTCCCGATGCCACCCTCCCTTGAGTGGATGGTCACATCTTAACACCTCTTCCGTACGAGGCTGGATAAGGCATTTGAAAGTTTCATTTTCCTTGAATTTCAGCAATTTGTTTTTTTTGCTCATCTCGTTTGCGGATTCACTTGTTGAAATGGTAGGAAAAACCGACTCCGTGGAGCCATTTCGTTGCATCTTCGTGTAGAGGTGTCATGGCGATGCTCCATTCTCCTTCGGAGGCCTTTATATTCTCTCGGTATGGCCATTTTATATCCACAATACCGAATCTGCTCCTTCTGATCTCCACCTGGGAACTCTCTGTGAGGGGCAGGGTTATCTTTTCGGTAAAAACTTCACCGTCAGGTGAAGTTATGTCCACCGCAAATGAAACGGAGTTACTATGGAGCCGGCAATCATATCGTACGGCAATGAAAGTGGTACAGATAGTAGTGCTGTCAATCACCGGCAGTGAAAATGTGAAGACCGGTATGGAGTCGCAGTTTGGATCCAAATGGATATATCTGTAGCCATCGTCCGGCCTTGAGCAGGATCCGAATAGGATCGTGCAAACAGCCAGCAGTATCAGCATCGTTCCGAATGCCCTACTGATTTTCAGATGACTCTCTCTTTTCTCCACCTTTCTCTCTTGGTTTACCCTGATCTCTTCGTCTGCCTCCGCCACGTTGTCCCTGGCGGCGGTAACCTTTATTCTGACCCTCCTTATTGCCTTCCAAGCGCACTTTGTTATCATCTTCCTGACGAGGTTTTTCATCTTCTGAGCGTTGCTGTCTGCTTTTATCGAAACGTTTTTGCTGTTTTTTACGTTTGGGACGACGTTTTTCGTCAAAACGAGAGATGCTGTCATCGCCCACAGCGCTTACAAAGTCCGTTTCGTGAAGCTCCGATTCTTTGTCTTTTAAGGAGTCAGGCTTGATGCCCTTGCGGTTCATTGCCATTATGTCTCGTACGCGTTGTCCGCTGAGAGGAAACAGATTTATCATGCTATGCGGCTCATAGGAGAAATACATTATTCCCTTGAGGATATCGCACTTCTGAAGGTATGCATTTCCATCTTTAAACTCCAGCGGTCCGCGAAGGTCAGGAAAATGCTTTTGGGCATCAATATAGAGCGAGGCCTCGTAGTTGATACAACATTTGAGCTTGCTGCATTGTCCGGCAAGTTTCTGAGGGTTGAGAGAGAGATCCTGGCAACGTGCAGCCTGAGTGGTGATGGACTTGAAGTCGGACATATATGCGGAACAGCAGAGCGCTCTTCCGCACACGCCAATACCTCCGATAAGCCCTGCCTCCTGACGAGCTCCGATTTGTTTCATCTCGATTCTGATATGAAACTCTTCCGCAAAATCTTTGATCAGTTGCCTGAAATCCACTCTTTCATCTGCGATATAGTAAAAGATGGCTTTTGTGCCGTCTCCCTGAAACTCTACATCACCGATTTTCATATCAAGTCCAAGTCCTGCAGCTATCTGGCGTGCACGAATCATTGTCTTATGTTCGCGGGCGATAGCCTCCTGCCATCTTTCGATGTCAAGAATCTTTGCCCTGCGGTAAATTCGTCTGAATTCGTATGTAGATGGATCGGTATTGTGACGCATCAACTGTCGTACAACGACGGGGCCTTCAAGGGTGACAATTCCTACATCGTGGCCTGTGGGCGCTTCCACGACCACCAGGTCACCGGTTTTGATAAGTTGTCCGGAAGTGTTTTTATAGATGATTTTACGGGTGTTTTTGAACCTTACCTCAAAGAGGTCCTTATAGCGTTCCTGGGAGATGCCCTGCATCCAGTCGAAATCCGAGAGTTTGCAGCAGCCGGGATTGTAGGAGGTACGCAGTGCTCCATGTGCAGTCCGTTCGACTTCACATCCCCTCGAGCAATCATATATTTTATTTTGGTCTTTTTCTTCCATAATTATAGGTAGAGTAACAAACGGTTTGACAAATCGCAGAATGTAAGTTTGGAATTGGTGTTGCTTTCGATGGCTGATAAAGTGCGGTCAAAAGCCGAAAGAGCCTTTTCGTAAAACCCGGGCGTTATACGAGAAGCCAGATCGCGGATTTGCATCTCTTCCTGAGGAAGTGTCTCCGCAATTTGTTCCAGACCCTGCGAAGTCATATATAGTTTTCTGATAAATCTTTCGCTGTAGAGGCAGAATTCCTTCTGCTTTTCCCTGCCCATATCTGAGAGTGTCTCCCAGATGGCAAAGGTATCAATTAGTTTTTTGGCAATACCGGCTTCTATAAGTCCTGTCAGCAAGTCACGGTATTCGGCCGGATCCTGCGATATCACCTGAGGGAGACTTTGACGCTGTTCTTCAGTCATAGGGGGTATCTCCATGAGCTGGCATCTGGAGCGGATGGTAGCCAGAAGCTTCTCCGGGGCCTGCGATACCAGCAGAAAAAGGGTGCCGGCAGGAGGTTCTTCCAGTAGTTTCAGGAGTTTGTTGGCACACTCCTGGTTCATCTTTTCCGGAAGCCATATCATCATCACTTTATAGTTGGCCTCAAAAGAGCGCAACAGCAGCCGTTCTATGATGCGTTTGGCTTCATGAACGCTGATGTTGCCACTTTTGTTGTCGATGCCGATAGCCTCGTACAGATCCTGCTCCGCAAAATATGGATTATTCAACACCAGTTCCCTCCAGATGTCGAGAAAATGGTCGGAAATCGGTCGTCCTTTTTGACTCTCCGCCACATCCTTGGAACTATTGACCGGAAATGCGAAATGCAGGTCGGGGTGAATGAGCTTCTGAAACTGATTACAGGTGGGGCAGGTGCCACAGGAATCTACATCGCTGCGGTGCCGGCAGTTGACATACTGACCCAACGCCAGAGCAAAAGCGAGACCTCCGCCACAAGGTTCCTCTCTGAAAAGAATGGCATGGGAGAGCCGTTTTTGCTCGACCATCCTTATGAGATTTTCCTTAAGGGTTTCATCTCCTATGACATCTCCAAATCTCATCCTACGTCTAGTATTGGTCTAAACTACAAATTTACAATCATTTCGCAATTTTTGCAATCAAATTCCAATCTCAATTTGTAATTTCGGTTAGCCAGGAAGAGCGGTTCCCTGAAAGCAATCGTACTTTTGCCGCTATCCTGATGTTTGCGGCAGAGTCCCAGTTCATATTTGATACAATACTTCGTGCGCATCACATCCACACCTTCCGGAACTTCGATTTCGTAAGCCGGAGCTACCGATTTTGCTCCACACTCCAAATAGAGCTCTCTGCTGAGATGGTTGGAACAGTTGGCCCGATAGGTCAGATGCTCTTCAGGAATTTTTGTAACTGCCCGGTAGACCATATCCTCAGGAGAAATCTTTCTGCTCTGTTCCATCCTCTTCAAAGCAGCCTCTTCGAGAGCCTCGGCAAGTTGACGTCTGATGCCGTTGAGTACGGAGACGGGATAGAATCTTATGATGTCACAATCCACATTGCCGAGTGTGAAAACATATTGTCCTGAACTTTTGCTTAACTGCCTTGAAAGAGTCTCCAGTGCCTTTTCAGGCCTTTGAGCCGGAGGATTGACGTCCTCAAAAGTGAAAGTGGCCTTGTCACGACAGCTTACAGCCTCGAAGGTGGTCATTCCGGCTTTCGAACTGCTACTGATTGTGGCCTCAATCAATCGTTTGGGCATATTTCTTTCCAGTTCTTTCTCAAAGGCCGTATTGAGATTACGATAGACCTTCATCCCTTTGCTCAGTACAGATGCCTCTTTGATGCGTACATGGTTGCCTTCGCATATATCCGCCCTAAATCCGGTGATTTCTCCTAAGGGAGAGATGACGGCCAATCCGTCACCATTCTTGAGCTCTTTGTCAGTAGATATGATAATCCGATTACCTTTCACGGATTCAATCTCTCCAAGGTACTCTCCCATTGATTTTGCACCGTCAAAAGAGGCCCATTGTCCTCTTTTACCCTCTATGAAGCAAGATGTGTAGCCACGATTGAAAGTAGCCTCCGTATCAGGAACAAATCCTCCATATATCTCACCGGCAGAGGCCTTCACGTAGTCAGGGTGAGAGCTGATGAACTCGTCAATGATACGGCGATACTCCCTTACCACATTTTTCACGTAAGAAGCGTTCTTGAGCCTTCCCTCAATTTTGAAGGAGGTGATGCCGGCCTCTATGAGCGCCGGTATATGGGCGCTTAGATTCAAATCCTTAAGCGAAAGCAGGGGCCTGTTCCTGACAAGCACTTTGCCTCTGCTGTCTACCAGATCGTAGTCGGATCTGCAGGCCTGGATACAGGCTCCCCGGTTGGCACTGCGGTTGGCAAGACGCTGACTTAAATAACATTGTCCGCTGTAGGAGAGACATAGTGCTCCGTGGACAAAAAATTCAAGATCACAAGATGTGCTACGCCTTATTTCCCGGATTTGTGCGAGTGAGAGCTGGCGCTCCAGAATCAGTCTTTTGAAGCCGAGAGAGGAGAGAAATTGAGCCTGTTGAGGAGTCCTGATATGTGTTTGGGTGGAGGCGAAAAGAGGCAGTGGAGGTCTCTCCATTCGGAAAATGGCAGGGTCTTGTACAATAAAGGCATCAACACCTGCATCGTAAAGCTCCCAGAGGAGTCTTCGGGCAGCTTCCAGTTCATCGTCGTAGAGAATGGTATTGACCACCGCATATACCTTAGCAGAGTATTTGTGAGCATATTCCGCAAGTTCTCGTATATCCGAAACAGGATTGCCTGCAGCCTCTCTTGCCCCAAAAGAGGGGCCTGCTATATATACAGCATCGGCACCACAGTCTATCGCTGCGATGCCGATGCTTTTATTGCGCGCCGGAGCGAGAAGCTCAAGCTCTACTTGCATTTGAGGACGGTAATCTGATATCTTGCAGCCTCACCCCATTTAGGATCCTGTGCAATTTCCTTAAAATAACCACAGGCTTCTCCGGTCTGGCCGGCACCGATAAGGGCTGTTCCTAGTTGATAGACAATCTGTACTCTGTCCCTTGCGTCGGGGCTCATTGCAAGATAAGCTTTGAGTGCCTCTGCTGCTACTGCATTCTGTTTCAGACCGAGAGCCGTGAGACCAACAATTTTCTGTGCGTTGGCGTTGTCACCAAACTCAATGGATTTCTGAGCATTTTCAAGAGCGCCTTTGAGATCTTTTGCTCTCTGACAGGCAACTGCCTTTTTAATATATACGGTTGAAAGCTGTCTGTCAACATTCTCTGCGATACTCTCATCGAGTTCTTTTGCCTTGATAAAGGCCTCCTCTGCAGCGTCGGTATTGTCGGCTGCATTTGCTGCTTGTCCCATACGGAAATATGCATTGGCATTATTGGGGTCCACGGCAATTACATCTTTGTATGCCTCATAGGCCTCAGCATATTCTCTTGCTGTGAGCAAATCGTTGGCAATTCCCATAAGTTGATTGATCTTAAGTTGAGCGAGAAGGTCATTTGCCTCGAGGAGCACACCCTCGTTCTCATATTCGGCAGCCGTTTCCGCGGCCTTTTTGATTTTTAAGATAGCGTCGTCGATATTACCATCTCTAATCATATCCTTGCCGAGCTTAAGCATAAGCTGCGGAATCACTGTTTTACATTCGGTAACGATTGCAGTACCCTCCTCTCCGAGCTGCAAAGCCATATCCATAGCTTTCCGGAAAAGATCCAGAGCGGCAGTCTCGTTGCCTTCCATTAGTGTAGTACCTGCGTTGTTGAAAAGTTCTGTTGCCTGTCCGAGGTCCTGAGCCATTGAAACGCCCATTGTAAAGAGAGCAACAAAAATAGTAACCAAAATCTTTTTCATCATATCTTGTAATTAAAATTCGTATTACAAATGCTTATTGCATAAATCCGGCCAAAATTAGAAACTTATCTTTATTTTTGCAAAAAAAATGAAATGCACCCTTCAATTATACGTATAGGTGACATACTGGTATCATCGGAAATACTCACCGAATACTTCAGTTGTGATTACGAAAAATGTGGTGGAATTTGCTGTATAGTAGGCGATAGCGGAGCTCCTCTGGAGGAGATGGAAGGGGATATTCTCAAGGCGGAATACCCTAATTATGCAGCTTGGATGAGTGCGGAAGGACGTGCGCAGGTGGAAAAGAAGGGATTTTTTGAAATTGACATGGATGGGGATATGGTGACACCGCTTATTGGTGACCGGGAGGAGTGCGTCTATACCCGATTTGAAGGGTCACACTGCTTCTGTGCCATAGAGAGAGCATTTTGCGCCGGCAGGTGCGATTTCGCAAAACCCATATCCTGTCGTCTCTATCCCATCAGGGTTTCCAAACTTTCGAGCGGATTGACTGCTCTCAACATCCATCGCTGGCCAATCTGCGACTGCGCTTTTGAAAAAGGCAAAAAAGAAGGGATTCCCGTCTATAAATTTCTCAGGAATCCCATCATATTCAGGTATGGTGAGGAATTTTATTCCGAACTGGAGTCGGCTGCCAGCACTTTGAGCGCCAGGTCGTAGTCCTCGTCACTCACTACCAGTTTGATAGCTCCGTCATACATATTGCAGAAGCCCGGCAGTGAGGAATTTTCATTCATAATCGCTGCTGTTATGCCTTCGCTTTCAAGCAGTCCTTTGGCGATGTGGGCCAGATAAGGCTCCGTGTACCTTGCAACTTCTTTCATTTTCGCTGTTTATTATTCTATTGTACCCCTTGTGAGGTATTTTCCTCTTCTTCACGACTGATACGGTAGCTGATTGCGCGCAGGATACGGTCGACATCCTTGCGCAGTCCATCTACCACGATAGGGTCTTCCCTAAGGTCGAATACTATGGCATCTTCATACATTCTGGTTAGGCGTGTAATTGCCTTTCTATGTCTGAATACAACCTTTTCGTCATCTTTGCTCCCTATTTCATACCCTGCATCCTTGAGGGTATTTTCGATAGTGCCCGCATACTTCGCATAATCACCGTTAAGGTGAAATTTTCTCTTGACAAATCCCAATGCGGGATAGATAGCGGCCACCAATAGGAAAAAAATGACCAGTTTGGGCAGTGAACCCTCCCGGAAAAGACCTGAGAAGGTGATGTCGGTATTCTTGGTATATTGCCATAAGAAAAGCAAACCGACTATGATGAAAAAGATGACCAGAAAATAGAGTAAGTACTTTAAGGACCTTATTAGATATTTCATAGCGCTATTATTGTGTTAATAATGAATTGTTTTAACTATTTTATGCAAATTTAATGCTATGTTTTAAAAAAAGGAATTATTTTTGTACAATAATATGAAAAACCACAAAACAGTTATACGATGAAAAAAGTTGTAATTACATTATCAATTGTGGCAGCAGTCCTTCTGGGAGTGCTGGTATTTGTTTGGGTAAGCAAACACAAATTGGTAAAGGACCTTAATCTTGAAAAAGAGGACCTCACCACAGAACTGGTTGCCCTCCAGAATGATTATGCCACCCTCACCTCCACCAACCAGGCGATCAATGACTCTCTCGCAGTGGAGAGAGAAAAGGTTGGACAGCTAATCGAGCGTCTTCAGAAGACCGAGGCAACCAACAGGTCTAAGATTCGCCAGTACGAAAAGGAGCTTGGCACGCTTCGTTCCATCATGAAAGGATATATTGTACAGATAGATTCTCTCAATACCCTAAATACCGCTTTGCGTCAGCAGGCCTCAGAAGCACGCCAGGAGGCTGAAGAGAGTCGTAAGCAGTACGACGAGCTGGTAACCACTACCGAAGCTCTGTCTGCAAAGGCATCTGCCGGTGCAATAGTCAAAGCCAGGGGAGTTGTCCTTTCAGCCATCAATGCCTCCAACAAAGAGACTAACCGCAGCAGTCGTGTAGAGAAACTTCGCACCTGCCTCAGTTTGATAGAAAACTCCATTGCCGAGAAGGGGCCCAAGGTAATCTACATCAGAGTGAAAGGTCCCGATGGCATCCTGATGACAGGCGATCAGCAGAGAATCTTTACGGTTGATGGCGAAGAGATGATCTATTCAGCTTCACGTGAGGTTGACTATCAAGGCGAGGAGGTGGAGGTTTGCATCTATTTTGCAAGTGGCGAAGGTTTCGTGAAGGGCATCTATAACGTTGAGGTGTACTCTTCGGAGATTATGCTTGGTAGTGCAGATCTGCTCTTGAGATAGAGCGTTTTTATGGCGGGTATCTATATCCATCTGCCTTTTTGTTTCTCTTTTTGCCTCTATTGCGACTTCTATTCTGAGATTGATTGCAGAGAACAGCGCAGACGCTATCTGAATGCCCTAAAGTTCGAGATTTCGGAAAGAGTTGATTATTTTGCAGGAGTGCTCCCCGATACCATTTATATGGGAGGGGGCACTCCTTCGCTTTTGGATACCGAAGAGATTGTGGAGTTGGCAGATATTCTGCGCAATAGATTCAAGATAACCCATCTTCGTGAATTTACCCTGGAGGCCAATCCCGATGATGTGACCCCGCGTAAACTTGATGGTTGGCGTCGCGCAGGGGTTGACAGACTAAGCATAGGGGTTCAATCTTTCTGTGACGACCATCTTGTCTGGATGCGGCGCAGACATACCTCCGCTCAGGCAATAAATGCTTTTAAAATGGCGCGGGAGGCTGGTTTTGACAATATTTCACTCGATTTGATTTTTGGCTTTGAAGGGCTCTCCGACGAGCAGTGGAGCAATAATATTGCTCAGCTTACGGATCTCTTCCCGGAGCACGTTTCCTGTTATCAGATGAGCATAGAACCGGGTAGTGAACTTGCCGCGCTTGCAAATTCGGGCCGCTATCACGAACCTTCTCAAGAGGTGTGTTCTGCTCACTACTCCCTCTTGCAGCAGATGCTTAAAAAGGCCGGATATCGCCAATATGAGATATCCAATTTCGCAATTCCGGGGAGAGAATCGATCCACAATTCCTCTTATTGGGAGAGAATACCCTATCTGGGGTTGGGAGCCTCGGCACACTCTTTTGACGGTCATAACTGCCGCTGCCTGAATCTTGCAGATATGAAGGACTATATAGATGCCATGGAGGGCAATGTTTCCATCGCAATAAGAAGTGAGGAAATCCTCTCCGAGGATGATAAATTCAACGAGCAGATAATGCTCGGTTTACGAAAAACGGCGGGCCTGCCTCTTTCTTCTCTTGATAGCTCAAGGCTGGCAACAATAAAACCGGCACTCGATTATCTGACGAGCACCGGTGATATTATATCTGAAAACGGCTTTATCCGAATTCCGGCAGAGAAATTGTTTGTCTCGGACGGAATAATGCAGCAACTATTTATCTAGACTATTCCGTTTGCCTTTAAGTAGGCGTAGATGGCTGTCAGGGCAAAACCTCCCATAATTGCAGTCACTATCACAATTCCTGTAACTTTCAATCTTTTGAACCATATGGTGTTGCTTAAACCTATGGACTGGAATGCGCTCCAGAAGCCATGGGTGAGATGAAACCAGATGGCAGCAAACCAAATAAGATAGAGAATGGTTATCCAAATGTTTCCAAAAGTGGAGGCCATCAGTTCGTTGGGGTTGGCAGATTCTCCACCCATCCACTCTGCAAGCTGCATGTCAGCCCAGAAGTGTGTAAGATGGAGTACAAGACCTAAGGCTACTATTATGCCGAGAACCACCATGTTGCGCGAAGCCCAGGAATCGGTAGGTGCTTTGTTGGAAACTGCGTAACGATTGTAACCGCCACGTGCCCTGATGTTGCCGAGAGTGAGTATGAATGCGTACACGATATGGATCACAAATCCTAAAGCGAGTACGGGTACCAGAATGCTCACAATGGGAAGAGCCATAAAATCACAGACCTGTTGAAATGTCTCCTCACTGAAGATGGATGTGATATTGAGGCCCATATGGAGCACCAGAAAAAGGATCAGGAACAATCCGCTGATACTCATGATTACCTTTTTTCCGATGGATGAAGTAAATATATTTGCCATAAGTCAAATTTTATATCTCATTAATTTAAGGGCGCAAATATAGACCTTAAGTTGTAAAAATCATAATATTTAACTAC
>DFOK01000020.1 GCA_002376715.1 Bacteroidales bacterium UBA3543
GTATAGCTTTAAATAATATGGATTTTACTATAAAAATTTATCGTTTACTGTTGGAGTCTTTATTAGGTGCAGAGTATAAGTTTATCACATTTCATGAATATCTTACCTCTTCTCTGCCTGATAAACTTGTAGTGTTAAGGCACGATGTCGATTTACTACCGTTAAACTCTTTGCACACAGCTCGTATTGAACATGATTTGGGAATTAAAGGAGTTTACTATTTTCGGTCAGTTCCCGAAAGTTGGGATGAAAGTGTTATCAAAGAGGTTGCTGAATTGGGACATGAGGTGGGATACCATTACGAAAATTTGACAATATGCAAAGGAGATTTACAAAATGCATATCATGATTTTCAGACTAATTTGCAAAAACTACGTAAATTAGTGCCTGTAAAAACTATTTGTATGCATGGCAGTCCACGCTCGCCTCACGATAGCAGAGAAATTTGGAAAGAGTATTCATACAAAGATTTAGGCATAGTAGGGGAACCTTATTTTGATGCTGATTTCTCTAAAATATTTTATCTTACAGATACTGGCAGACGTTGGGATGGATATAAGGTTAGCGTGAGAGATAAGATAGTAGACTATCAAGGGGAGTGGGATAAGAGAGGGTTAACGTTTCATACCACAAAAGAAATTATTAATGCCATTGATGCAGACAAATTGCCTGATAAAATAATGATAACCGTGCATCCGCAACGCTGGAATAATTTTGGGCTATCATGGATAAAAGAGTTACTTTTGCAAAATCTAAAGAATATTGTAAAACGATTTATCGTCAGAAAAATATGATCAAGATAGTTGATACAAGGGTACCCTCACTCATCAAATTAGAAAGAAGAATATAAAAACAACACATATTTACGATTTATCGGCTTAGGAAGTTTAAACTCCAGTGTTTTTTTTATAAAATTTAATTACTATGAAATTAAGTGATTTGTATATTGGCCAAGAAGAAAGAATGTCTGCCCAGTTTTCTATGGAACAAGTAAAGGCTTTTGCCGGCATTACACAAGATTTTAATCCGGTTCATCTTGATCCGGTATATGCCACTCAAACTATATTCAAGGGCAATATTGTACATGGTTTTTTAGTGGGATCGCTTTTCAGTGCCATTCTCGGCACCAAGATGCCGGGAGAGGGATCTATTTATTTAAAACAGGATATGAAATTTGTAAAACCTGTTTATATTGGTGATACAGTAACGGCTGTTGTTTCTATCACTGATATTAATTATGAAAAGCAACTGGTAACGCTAAATACTACATGTATTAATCAAGACGGTGCAGTTGTTATTGAAGGTAGTGCTTTGGTAAAAAAAATGGATATGTAGATAGAAACCATAATGTGGTCAAATGGCCAACTAAGATAATGATAACCCGATATTCGCTACGATGAAATATTTTTGGGTTATTATTGATAAAAGAGTTACTTTTGCGGAACTTAAAGAATACCATAACTAATTATATTAAATTACAAAAAAATAAAAATTATTTTTTTAGTTTCTAATTTTAAAAATACACTAATGAATACAAAAATCAGTCATCTCGTATATATAGCGTTGTCCCTGCTCCTTTTAGGCGGTTGTGCATCACAAAAAAACATCACCTATATGCAAGATGTAACGAGAAATTACCGTCAAACAATAGTACACGATTACGATGTTCGCATCAATAGCGATGACCTACTCTCGATTATGGTAAACAGTAAAGATCCGGAATTGGTGCAGATGTTCAATCTGCCGATGGTAAGTTATCAGGTTACCGCGACCGGATATTCCGGAGGACAATACCGTATGTTAGGATATTTAGTTGATCCAAACGGAAATATAAACTTTCCGCAATTAGGCGAAATTAATGTACGTGGTTTGACTCGTTTTGAACTTTCGGAGCGGATAAGCAGAGAGTTGAAGGAAAGGGGATTGGTCAATGATGCAGTTGTAACTGTGCAGTTTCTCAATTTTAAGGTATCGGTAATGGGTGAAGTAGGACGTCCCGGTACCTTCGATGTGGATAGCGATCGTATTACACTACTTGATGCACTAAGTCTTGCAGGTGACCTGACTATCTATGGACGAAGAGATAACGTGAAAGTGATCAGAGAGGAGAATGGTGAGCGTACCGTGGCTTTAGTTGACCTGCGTAGCAAGAATCTGATGAATTCCCCTTACTACTACCTTAAACAGAACGATATTGTCTATGTGGAGCCGAATAAGGCACGTGCAGGACAACGCGAAATAAACCAGAACCGTTCAGTCTCCACATTTGCCTCCATACTCTCGGTATTGGCATCATTGGCATCATTGGCGGTCGTGATTTTTAGATAATTATAATATAGATAGCTATGGCAAAGAAAGATATTTACGAAGAGAAGGACTATGTCGCTCTTGAAGAGAGGTCCGACCGTGAGAGCACATCATTAGCCGAACTGTTTAATACGGTACTGTTTCATAGAAAATGGTTTATTTTATCGGTATTAATTTGCGGATTGATAGGATTCCTATATGTGCGCAGTACTCCCAAAACTTTTCAGCGTACCGCTACGGTATTGGTAAAAGATGAGAGAAAAGGAGGTGGTTTAAGGAGTGAATCTGCCGCTTTTCAAGATATTTTTTACTCTATGAGAAGCTCGGTAGATAACGAGATTGGAGTATTTAAAAGCAAGCGGCTGATGTATGACGTGGCGAAACAGTTAAGACTTGATGTCAGCTACAAAATACGTGATGGTCTGCGTGATCGTGAGCTCTATAGCAGTACGCCTATAATAGTGGATTTTCCTGATATTGATCCCTTGCAGACTTTAAGTATGACAGCAACTCTATTGGAAAATCGAGAAGTGGAGTTGAAAGATCTTGTATGTGGAAAGGAGGAGGATAGTGAAGTGCGTGTGCTACAGTCCGGTGATACATTGCAAACACCTGTAGGTGAGATGGTGGTAACCGTTGCCCCTTTAATAGAGCAAGATTATATAGGCAAGCCCGTGCAGATAACCAAAAGAAGCCTAAAAGCGGTGGCAAATACCTATAATGCGCGACTAGTGGTAGATGTGGCTAATAAACAGTCTTCCATTATCAACCTGACTCTGAAAGACGAGAATATAAAACGTGCGGAGGATGTGTTAAACACGCTGATAGAGGTTTACAAAAACGATGCTATTGAAGATAAAAACCAGGTTTTGGTCAACACTGCTAACTTTATCAGGGAGCGATTGATTATTATCGAATCCGAATTGTCAGATGTTGACTCGAAAATTGAGCAGTACAAAAGAGATCATCAACTAACCGATATCACTTCTGAGAGCGCGCTCTATCTGCAAAGCACCGGAAGATTGGATACAGAAGTACTGAGCATTGAAAATCAACTGGATATGGCTGAGTATATGAAAGAGTATTTGCAAGATAACTCCAAACTTACTGACCCTATTCCTGCAAGTATAGGTATTGCCGACCCCGGTATTCAAAGCCAGATTGCCGAATACAATTCGGTACTTGCTCAACGCAATAAATTGTTGGCAAATAGTAGCCTCAATAACCCTCTGGTAAGGGAGATGGATAATACCCTGGCAGCGACACGTTTCTCTATATCCAAAGCTGTGGACAATCTGATAGCAGGTTTGAAAATTCAGATTGAAAATATGAGGCAAAAAGAGATTCTCACCCGAGGAAAAATCTCTACTGTGCCAATGCAACATAAATATATTACCAGTATTGAGCGTCAACAGAAAATTAAGGAAGAACTTTATCTCTATCTGTTGAATAAAAAGGAGGAGAACGAACTTCAATCCACCATCATAGAGAGTAATTGCCGAATTCTCGATCCCGCAGATGGAGCAAACTTGCCTATATCTCCACGGAAAATAGCAGTAGTTTTAATTAGCTTGATTGTCGGTCTCTTAATTCCCTCTTTGTGGCTTTATATCCGTTCGTTGCTCAACACGGCGGTATATACGAAGAAAGAGTTAAAGGAGGTGCTTACTGTTCCGTTCTTGGGCGAAATTCCGTTAGTCAAGACCAAATCGAATGAACTAATTGTGGTTAAAGAGAATAGTAACGAGCCTATTTGCGAAGCCTTTAAGATAGTACAATCAAACCTCGATTTCATGGATACGGAGCACAAAGAGGGAGGAAAGGTTATTATGGTGACCTCTATCAGTCCGGATGCCGGTAAAACCTTTATATCTGCAAATCTCGGTATGAGTATCGCAACGCTAAATGAGAAAGTTGTTGTTGTAGATTTGGACTTGAGAAAAGGCATTCTTACCCGAAGGCTGAGTATAGGTACCAAACGCCCCGGAGTATCGAACTTTTTGGGTGGTATGGAGGATAATATTTTTGACTTAATCCATCCCTCCAATGAGAATGGCCTGCTGGATATCATCCCTTCCGGTACCATACCGCCTAACCCGGCAGACTTGTTGAAGAATAGTCGATTTGACAATATGATAGCCGAACTTAAAGCCAAATACGACTATGTCTTGCTCGACACTCCTCCCTTTGGTGTTGTAGTGGATGTCCAATTGTGTGCCCGTGTAGCTGATCAGACTATATATGTGTTGCGTTCCGGCATGCTCGACAAACGTTTCTTGCCTGATATACAAGAACTGTACGACTCCGGAAAGATGAATCACATGAGTCTTCTCCTAAACGGAATCGATATTAAGAGAATAGCCTCCTATGGAAATTATGGTTATGGTTATGGCTATGGTCGTTATGGCCGTAAATATGGTTATGGCTATGGTTATGGTTATGCCGGATATGGCTACAGCTACACAGACACAAAACCTAAAAAATCGTGGATCAGAAGACTATTTGGATTCTAAAGAGTAATCCTATAACTCATGAAGGCAAAATTGGAAATGACGAAAGTTGTTTCCAATTTTTGCTTTAGGATCATCTCATAGTGTGAGTTCGCAGTCCAATCGTCAGGTCTAAAGCCTAAAATGGATATATAAGCGGCAAGACTATAATCATTACCACCAGGAAAAGCAATTGCAAGGGGAGGCCTACTTTGATGTAGTCCATGAAATTGTATTTTCCCGCCGACATAACCATGGCGTTGGGCGGTGTTGAGAAGGGGCTGGCAAGACACATGCTTGCTGCGACCGCCACGCCGATAAGGAAAGGATAGGGACTTACATTCATTGATATGGCTGCCTGTAGGCCAATCGGGGCAAACAGAATGGCGGTAGCGGTATTGCTTATAAACATGGTCAGCACAGAGGAGGCTGCCATAATTCCGGCAAGAACGGCATAAGGGCCGTAAGAACCCACTGCATCAACTATTCCGTTGGTTACCAATGCCGAAGTGCCTGTTTTCTCCATGGCAGTTGCCAAAGGCATCATACCCGCAAAAAGAATGACGCTTTCCTAATTGATTGTACGATACGCATCTCTAACCGTTCTGAAACAGCCTCCCAAAACCATTAGAACAGCCGCTATCAGCACGGCGATCACAGGCGGTAACCAATTGAAAACCATGGCCAACACCATCAATATCAAAACAACGGCTGCGTAAGGAGCTTTGTGGTCGAGGGTTATCTTGGAGGCTTCGGTCTGAGGCTGTCCGATGACCACAACGTCTCTTTCAAGACGGCTGAGACGGTCGATATCCTCCCATGTCCCTTGAACCAGTAACATATCACCCGCTTGCATCTTTACATCTTTTATCTCCTGAACGATATAATGGTCTTTACGCTGAATACTTAAGATATTCACATTGTAATTCTCCCGGAATTGAGAATCTTTTACCAATCGATTGTGCAGTCGACTGTTTTGAAGAATTACAACCTCCGCCATTCCTATCTCATCGAACTTGAATTTACCTCCAAATTTCGGACGCTCAATTTCTTTTTCAATTTGGGTATCCAGGAAAGAAAGATTATTCTCCTTCACGAAGTTCACTACATTTTTGTACTCACCTATGATATAGAGTATATCATTCTCAGTCAAAATAGTCTCCGCTTTAGGCAAAACGGCCCTGACGGAGCGGCTCAACGGGGAAGAAGAGCGGATGTGAATCTCACTGATGATGACCGAGTATCGTTTGGAAATATCGATTTCAGAGAGTTTTTTACCTGCAATGGGGGAGTCTTTCGATACTACTATCCTGTATAAATTTTCAATCAAACAATAATCGGAAGCGAGTTGTTCCGGCGATTTGACGGTTGTTCTTCCATCTCCCTGATCTTTTTTATCCTTTTTGTCGAGCATTTTTGACAAGGGCCAAAGCAATAATATTCCCAAAACCAACAGAATCATTCCCACGGGTAAAGTGGTAAAGAACTGCAATCCTTCATATCCCGCTCCAATCAAGGTATCATGCATGATAAGAGTCGGCGGAGTACCGATCAATGTCATCATTCCTCCGATACTGCTCGCATAAGCCATCGGCATCAGGAGTCTGCTCGCACTTGTTTTGGATTTGAAAGCCATGCTTACCACAATCGGCATCAACAACGCTACCGTACCGGTATTGCTCAAAAAGAGACCGATGAAAGCAGTTACCAGCATAACCAGCAAAAACAATTTATAACTGCTGTTTCCTGCAAGTTTCAACAATCGGTTGCTTACTGCGCCGGCAAGTCCGGTTTGCGACAGCGCGCCTCCCACGATAAAGAGAGCGGCAATCATAATCACAACGGAGTTAGAGAATCCCGCCAGAGCCTCAGCCGGTGTCAGGACCTTTGTCAGCACCAATGCCAACAAACAACAAAGTGCCACGATATCGGAGCGAATTTTACCCCAAACAAGCAGAGCAGCAGTTACGATCAGAATAATAATAGTTGCAGTCATAAGAAATGAGAGCTATAAGAATATTAAAAAGCTAGCCGGCGGCCATTGCGTCTGCAAAAGAAAGACATTTTATTTGATTTTTCAAATAAAGATCCGACAACCTTCTACCTTCTCCTGAATTCCGAGCAAATGATTGCTGTAGCTATGGCTACGTTGAGAGAGTCCGGAGAATTGGCTGAGGAAGGTGAGAAGCTTGGAATGGAGAGGCGGTGAGTGACGACTGCTTTCAGAGCAGGAGAGATGCCGTGGGATTCGGAGCCCATCACTATCAGTCCGCTGGGGGCGAGATTCTCCTCATAGATGGATTTCCCGTCAAGGAAGGTGCCAAATACAGGCATTCCGGCAGCACGAAACTCTGAGGCGATCTGAAGAAGGTCACAATAGATGATTTGCGTGCGGAAAATGGAGCCCATGCTGGCCTGTACCACCTTCGGATTGAAACAATCCACTGTATCGTGCGATGCGAAGATAGTCCCGATCCCAAACCAGTCGGCGAGCCGAATGATAGTCCCCATATTGCCCGGGTCGCGAAGGGAGTCGAGTGCCAGTGAGAGGGGACGGGAAGCAATCAGCTCTTCAATCTGCGATGCATCTGGTGCCGCGGGCTTACGAACCAGAGCCAGGGCGGGAGAGGGGGAGCTGAGCAGAGTGATGCGGGACATCGCCTCTTCCCCGATTTCGGAGATTCGGAATACTTTGATGACCTCAAACCCCGATTGGAGCGCTTCTTCCACGGATTTTTCGCCTTCTACGACGAAGAGTCCCACTTCGTCCCGATATTTCTTGCGGTCAAGTGAGCGGATGAGTTTTATTTCGTTCCTGGAAATCATATCCAAAGGTAACAATTAACCTGATTATAAGAATAATTTTATCTAAATTTGCAGGATAATGAAGAGGAGATTTGCATTTATATTTATTATGGTGATTATTGTCGCTTCCTGTAGTACCACACGGATTCTGCAGGAGGATGAATGCAGACTTGTGGAGAATAAGATTGTCATCACAAATGATGATGACTATTCTGCCTCTTCGCTATTGCCCTATATCAAGCAGAAGCCGAACGACTATTTCATAGGCCGCTGGAATCCTTTCCTTTATGTTTACAACTGGAGTTCGGGACGCGGCACGGGATGGGACAGATTTGTAGAGAAACTCGGAGTCGCTCCGGTGATCTATGATTCTACCTCCATAGATGCGAGTAAAAAGGGTATGCTTTCGCACCTCGAATACTCGGGCTATTATGGTTCGGATATTTCGCACTCCGTGCTTAAAAAGGAAAAGAAAGCCAGAGTAAATTATGATGTTACCCTTGGGAAACGCTATCTGATCGACAGCATAAGCTACGAGGTCCCTGATCCACTTATGCGCGAACTGCTGGCTTCTGATTCTGCCAACTTTACGGTAAATGTGGGTGACATACTTTCGGAAAAAGACCTTGAGGAGGAATCTGAACGCCTTGCCGGCCTATACCGCACTCACGGCTACTATGGTTTTACCAAAAACTATTTCTTCTTCTACGCCGATACCGTAAGACAGAAAGATAAAGCCGATTTGACCGTAGCCCTGGAAAATTATACCCGCAACGAATCGGAAGAGAGTGCACGTCCCCATAAGCAGTATCACATCGGTTCGGTCTCCATTGTCCCGATGTCCGGACTCAAGGTGCGTGAAAAGTTTCTCTGGCAGGTGAATACCATAAAACCCGGTGAGCTCTACAACGAACAGGTGATCAACTCTACTTACGAACGTTTCGCCAGCATCAGACTCTTCAGCAGTGTCAACGTGCAGCTTAGCGAAACCGATTCCTCGACGGTGGACTGTCGCATAATGCTCTCTCCCTCAAAACTCCAGGGGGTAAGGGCCAATCTGGAGGGTTCATTCAACTCTTCAGGACTCTTCGGAGTAACCCCTTCGCTCTCCTATTATCACAAGAACATCTTCGGAGGCGGAGAGTACTTTTCGCTCGGATTCAGAGGCAACTTCCAGTTCAAATTCAATGACCCCACACGCTCCAACGAGTTCGCCATATCCTCCTCCATCACATTCCCGAGGTTCCTTTTCCTGCCTATAAGACTCTTCCAGCATACACTTCCGCGTACCGACGTCAATCTCTCCTACAACTATCAGAATCGTCCGGAGTACACACGTATAATCATTTCCACGGCTTACGGCTACAACTGGAATCACAATAAGAGACTTTATTACCAGATAAACCCTCTTCAGTTCAACGTGGTACGCATCTACAATATGGATGATGATTTCTACTCGAAGCTGATAGACCCCTATCTGATCAATTCCTATCGCAACCACTTTGACTTCGGCGGAGGCGGAATGTTATATTTCACCACCAACAGTGCCACCAACCCCAAGGATACATACTTTTACCTCAGATTGCAAACCGATTTCGCAGGCAATATGCTCTCGCTCTTCAACGGCGGGCTGAAAAAGGATGAAAAAGGCTCTCACCTGATCTGGGGAGTGCCCTATTCACAATATGTCCGCAGCGAAATCACACTCGTCGAAACCCTGCGATTTGGAAGACAGAATAGGCTGGCTCTGGCGGGAAGATTCCTCGCCGGTGTCGGTTATGCCTATGGTAATTCCAATGTTCTTCCTTTCGAGAAGTTCTTCTACGCAGGAGGCTCCAACAGTATGAGGGGATGGCAGTCGCGCTCCGTGGGACCCGGATCTGCACCTGTAAGCTCCTCTTTTGCCATAGCCAACCAAACGGGTGATATGCGCCTTGAGGCTAATCTCGAGTTTCGCTTCCCCCTCTTCTGGAAGCTGCAGGGCGGGCTTTTCATAGATGCCGGTAATGTCTGGAATCTGCAGCGTGCATCTATTGACGGAGTTGCGAGGGATGAACGCGGTATTTTTACTGCTGAAAATTTCGGCAAGAGCATTGCGGCCAATTGGGGACTGGGTCTGCGTTTGGATTTCGACCTGTTGCTGGTACGTCTGGATGCCGGTATCAAGGCATATGATCCTGTTTCGCAGCAATGGCATTCTCCGGATATGTGGTTCCGCAAAAACGGTTATGCGATTCATTTCGGCATCGGATATCCTTTTTAATCTGAAAAACAAATTAAAAAATACAGAAAATCATGAAACACTTCAAATTCTTCTTTCTTGCAGTTGCCGCTTTTGTCGCTGTATCCTGCAATTTCGAAAGGGGAGAGGCGGACTATGATATAGTTCCTCTTCCTCAATCCATAACCCTTCTAGGAGGTGAACCCTTCGTGCTTAATTCAAAGACAAAGATTATCTATGATGCAAATGAGCCTCAGATGGAGCGCAATGCAGCTTTTCTCTCGGAATATATAGAACAGATCTCAGGATTGAAGCTCAAATATGAAGTCTCCGATGGCACCAACTTTGATAACAATATTGTTATATCTATTGATAGAGAGGGATATATGGAGAATGATGAGGGGTATATGATATCAGCGGGTAAAGAGGGGGTTGCTATAGTTGCAAAGAGCCCCGCAGGTGTATTTTATGGCATACAGACCCTCAGGAAGGCTCTTCCTATCGGAAAGTTCGGTACAGTAGAGCTTCCTAATGCCTCAATAAATGACGTTCCTCTCTTTGGTTATAGAGGAATGCATCTTGACGTTTCACGCCACTTCTTCGATAAGGAATTCGTTAAGAGATATATCGACATAATAGCTCTTCACAATATAAATACATTCCACTGGCATCTGACCGATGACCAGGGATGGCGTGTGGAAATCAAAAAATACCCGAAACTGACCGAGATCGGGTCAATGAGAAGCCATACGGTAGTCGGAAAGGATTTCGAGTCAAGTGATGAGACGCCTCACGGAGGATTCTATACCCAGGAGGATATCAAAGAGGTGGTAGCTTATGCTGCAGAGCGTTATATCACCATTATTCCTGAAATTGACCTCCCCGGCCATATGCTGGCTGCTCTTGCCTCATATCCGGAACTCGGTTGCACGGGCGAACAATATGAGGTTTGGCCCCGCTGGGGTATTACCGAAAAGGTGCTTTGCCCCGGCAAAGATGGTACCGTGCAGTTTTTAAAGGATGTTATGGATGAGATTATGGAACTTTTTCCCTCGGAATATATCCATATCGGAGGTGATGAGTGTCCCAAGGATCACTGGAAGGTTTGTCCCGATTGTCAGGCCCGCATCAAGGCTGAAAAACTCTATGCGAAAGATGGACATACCGCAGAACAGCGTCTTCAGAGCTGGCTCACGTCGGAGATTGAAAAATATATCAATGACCATGGCCGTCGCATTATCGGATGGGATGAGATTCTCGAGGGCGGACTCGCTCCAAATGCTACTGTAATGTCCTGGAGAGGTATTACCGGCGGTGTGACCGCTGCAAATATGGGACACGATGTGATTATGGTGCCTTATTCTCACTTCTATTTTGACTATTACCAAAGTGAAGACAGAGATAATGAGCCTTTGGCTATCGGAGGTTTTATCCCTGTGGAGAAGGTTTATGAATTCAATCCTTTCCCCGAAGAGGTGGATCCTTCTTTGCACGGTCATATCCTGGGTGTCCAGGCCAACGTATGGTGTGAATATATCAAGACCACCGACCATGTAGAATATATGGCTCTGCCACGTATGGCTGCCCTCTGTGAAGTGCAGTGGCGTCCTGCCGAGGTTCGTGATTATGAGGACTTCTTAGATCGCATGGAGCACCATCTGGCCATTTACGACCACTTGGGCTACAATTACGCCAAGCATATTGTTCCCGACCTCTAAGTTATGAAAAGAGTTTTATCGTTTCTTACGGATCTCATTCCCAATAACAACAAACCCTGGTTTGATGCCAATAAGGGGCGTTATAAAGAGGCACAGGCGATTTTCAACGATTTCGCTTCGGAACTTTTGGAGCGTGTGCAGAATTTTGACCCCGAAGTGAGGGGCCTCACCCTCAAACAATGTACTTACCGTTTCTATAGAGACTTAAGATTCAGCAAGGATAAAACTCCATATAAGAAGCATTTCGGCATATTCATCGCAAAAGATGGAAAATGCAGCGGTCATTCGGGATACTATTTCCATATCGAACCTCCTCATGCAGGCTACCTGGGCGGTCATCTGATGTGTTGTGGTGCCTATGCTCCGGAGCCGAAGGTGATGCGAAGCATTAGGGAGGAATTTATGCTAAATGGAGAAGCGCTGGTCCAAGCTATGTCAAAGGCCAAGGGGTTTGAATTGGAATGGGACGGAGCCCTGAAGAATATTCCGAGAGGATTTCCGCAGGACTCCCCATACGCCGATTATTTCCGCCTAAAGAAAATACTTATTACGCGCTACTTTGATGACTCATTTCTCTTCGAGGCCGATCTTGCAAAACGCGCTGCCGACCTGTTTGCCACTTGTACCGAATTCAACACCATTTTGAACCGCGCCATCGACTACGCCTATGAAGAATATTAGGGTAGTATGTAGTATGTAGTGTGTAGTACCACGCACCTCGGAACGCGCATCCCGTACCCTCTATCAATCCATCAGGAAGATAAAGGTCGCAATGGCAGCAATACCCTCCTTGAAAGTTTCTTGATTTACATTCTCGAAGTTGTCCAGCGAACCGTGGTGATACTTGAAATAGTCACTATTATCAGTCCTAAATGTGTAATATGGTTTTAGAGGCCAATTTCTTTCACCGGTATAGCGTGTCAACGTCAGACCACGGGGTTCCAGATAGGGGGTAAGTACCTCTTCCATTTTACTGAAATAACCTGGGTCTTCCGAAACGGAGAAGCCGACAGGTTTACCTGCTCCTGAGTCAATCTCAAGGTCGAAAATATAGGACTCGTGTTTTTCTTTGGAAATACGGGCGAATTCCTTCAGACCTGAGAGGTTTATTTCCTCATCTTGATATAGGACTATGCGGAGGGTATTTCTCGGTTGCATACGAAGTTTTTTGTATGCACGAAGCACTTCTATCGCGGCCACGCAACTTGAGGCATTATCCTGTGCTCCCTGACTATTGAACCAGCTGTCCACATGAGCTGAAAGCAATATGATGTGGTCGGGATTGACTTTGCCGGGGATTTCAGCTACTATATTGCGTCCTATTGCCGGTTCAGGCCGGTTGTGTGCTGTTGAGTTGATAGTTACAGTGAGTTTTTTATCCTTTTTCAGAGCCTCCGAGAGTCGGTCAGCAGCATTTGTGGAGATAGCCACAGCCGGTACAGCTACAATAGAGTCACCGTCGTGGCAGGCACCTGTGTGGGGAGTATCCCCGGGATGATTGCTGATTGAGCGGACAAGAACTGCCTTGGCACCTTTCTCCGTTACAAGTGAAGCTCCTCTTGAGCGTTGCCAGGCATGTTTGCTGTAACTGTTGCCATCTTCCATCGCGCCGTTGAAGAAGACAATCTTGTCTTTGCAACGGAGAGTCTCCAATTCCTCACGGCTGGTTACCTCTACCACCTGTGCGGTGACATCCTCGCCTGAAGTGCCGTTATTGAGTCCGAGAGCAATGGAGGGGAGCTCGGTTACAGTGCCATCAGAGAGGTTCAAAGTAACCTTCGTAACTCCCGGATCCCAATTGGGGACTTCGACTTCCTGGTGCCATATATTTTTGATGCCAACCTCTTCTGCAAGAACATATGTGAAATAGTCTATTACCTCGTCATTGTTTTCGCTTCCGGACATTCTGGCCGGATAATCATTGCACACTCTTTCGAGAGTAGCGACAGCGGTTGTGTTTTCATTCTGAAAATAGTTGTAAATCTTGTCGATTTGCTGCTCAAGAGTGACCTTTTTGCAGGAAACTGACAAAAGGAGCACAAAAGTGAGCAGGATGATTCTTTGAATCTTTGAATACATGTTTGGTACTATTATTAAAGTGATGAAAATAATTTTCGTTTTATCATTGTTTATCAAAAAGCGCACCGAAATGAGTGCAAAGCCTTATTTTGACTCTAACATCTTGACATATTCTTCCAGAATAGCGTAAACTTCCTCGATATCGTCAGATAACGACAGGCGCAGATTGGCGTAACTCTTGATCTCCATACAATCCTGAAGGAATTTGTAAACAGGAATCCTGTTGGTCCAGTAATCCGTATCGAAAAAGATCATCGGAGCCGACTCATCATCCATCAGATAATGGTTCTGGGCTGCATCCTGGAATATCTCCTGCATTGTGCCGGCACTGCCGGGCGTGTAGATAATACCACCGTGTGCAATAGTGATGATACCATCTTCACGTATGCTGTTTGCAAAATATTTGGCAATATCGGTAGAGAAGATACAGGCAGGTTCGTGGCCATAAAACCAGGTGGGTACACCCAGGCTTCTGAACTGAGTCTGCGGATACTTTTCGAGTACCTCAAATGCTGTCTTAAGCCAGTTGCGATCCCTATATGAAGGTGCTGTGACTACCATACTGATGGCATCTTCCACCTCCCAATTGCTTCTGCCGGCCATCCATGCACCCAGGTGAGCCGCTTCCATCGCACCAGGACCACCTCCTGTAACGATAAGACGCCCTTTTTCGGTAAGCAGTTTGCCCAAATATACAATCCTGCGGTAAATGGGCGCAGTGCGAAGAATTGCGTGTCCTCCCATCACAGCTACTACCATTTTAGGGTCGTACCGGTCTATCAGATCGTACATTGCATCGGTTATGGCGTGGTCATGTATAGAACGCGCGAGTGTCTCATAGATATCACGTCCATATTTACCCATTGAGATGTAGCGCTGGTAGGCACGTTTATCGTAACTTGTGGCAAGAGTATCGTAATCTTCAATATCGTAACCTTCGTAAAGTGTATAGGGATTATAGAGTTCGCTGGTGTAAATCCTGTAAGGAACATTCATCTTGGGGAAGGTGACGCAGGTCTGGTCGATATTATCTTTGACCTCCTTGGGAATCTCGCATCCGAGGAACATGCAGTCTGAAAATTTGAAGTCTTTTATCTTATCGTAAATTTGAAAAAAGTCGAGAGTGTTGAAAACGCAGTGAACGATAATGTCGTCTTCCTTGCTATGGAGCAGTCTTTCCAGATCTTCTATATTGTCAATCTCTTTAAGTGAATACTTTGTCATAATTATTTATATTTTTTTATTTTGCATGATAACCGGTAGGAAATCCTCCTGCAGCTGCAGGAAGTACCCCATGGGCTTCAAGTTGTCCGCGAAGTACCCTGTCGGCTGCTGAAAGGTTGGCTTTTGAGGAACTATAGCCCACCAGAATGCCTTCAAAAGCATCTATGTCAATTTTATCAAGTGCGTAGGGATTGTCCATGATAGACAGGACTACCTTTTGTTCGCGTGCCCACGCTGAAATAAAGTCGTAAATCTCCTGGGGAGGGATGGCAGCATAATTTTCTCTGTCGTTTTTTGGAGCTCTCATTTCCGGAAGGTAGATTACCACATATTCGACTCCTTCGGCACGCTTGCGAGCATTTTCGAGGAGATCTTTCGTGATTCTCCGAGGCAGGATTATGGTATCTGCCGCTCCGATAGCGCTCAGAGTTTCAAGGTTTTGGTCAGGGCCCCATTCGGGGCGCTTAATGAGGGTCATCGATTCCTCCGCCACCTTATTGATGATATCCAGTACTTCTCCGGTCTCAACCTGAGCAAAAGCCTCTGCAGGGTCGATTTGTGGAGTGCCATCGAGAAGGCCTATTTGTTCTTTCATCCTGAGTATTTTGCGCAGACTCTCGTCAATGCGCTCTCTGGGGATTTCTCCTCTGCGTACGGCTTTGCGAAAGGTAGCTATGGTCTTACGTTTATCTCCGGGAGGCATCAGCAAAATATCGGATCCCGCTTTGAAAGATTCTATGGCTACCCTTTCTTCTGGGACATATTCCGTGACACCCTTCATACCGAGTGCATCCGTCACTACTATTCCCTCAAATCCGAGTTCTTCTTTGAGCAGTCCGGTAATTATAGGGTAGGAGATGGAGCTGGGTACTCCTGTGGGGTCGATTGAGGGAATGCTTAAGTGGGCTACCATCACCATTGCCACACCTTCCTTTATTACATGTTTGAAGGGATAGAGCTCCAGCGAATCGAGGCGCGCACGATCAAAATTCAGCACCGGCAGTGCCTTGTGAGAGTCTATTTCGGTATCCCCGTGACCGGGGAAATGCTTCGCTGAGGTCATTATACCGCCATCTTGCATACCTTTGATGATAGCAGCGCCGTAAAGGGCTACTTTCTCACGGTCATCTCCAAATGAGCGTTGTCCGATAACGGGATTGAGAGGATTGTTATTTATGTCAATAGTGGGCGCATAGTTTATGTGGATGCCCAGGCGCACAAACTGCTTAGCCATCGCGCTGCCGACTTGATATACAAGATCGGGTGAGGACAGGGCTCCAAGTTGCATATTGCGGGGAAACTGGGTGAGGGTATCGAAACGCATCGAGGCTCCCCATTCTCCATCCACAGAGATAAAGAGAGGGATTTTTGACATTTTATGGAATCGGTTGGCGCGCTCTATATAGTTGTCGATATCCATTTCCATCAGGATAAGTCCACCGATCTTGTCTCTTTTTATGAGTTTGTCAAAATAGGGATCTTCCAAATCATATCTGTCGCTGTATTCTATTATGAAAAGCTGTCCCACTTTCTCTCTGAGGGTCATTTTTTCTATAATCTTTTCAACCCTATCATCTTCAACTTTCCCGGGTTCCACCCTTTCCGGCCTTTTCCCTGCGAAGAATACCACAAAAATGACCAAAACCGCTACGATAAGTGTTATATTTCTTTTATTCATAACTACACACTACATACTACTCACTACACACTCTAAACATACTACATACTCTAAACATACTACCCACTACACACTACTCACTACCCACTATTTTTAGGTTTTGGAAGCAGCATGTGGAGCCGTCGTTGGGCATTGTGATGACAATGCGTACTGCCTTTACAGGTGCTTCAAATTCGCTTATTTCCGCATAATATCTCTTGAATTCAGGCCCTTTTATGAAGGTCTCTCCGTCGTAAGAATACTCCACGTAGCCGTCACTTACACCATAAAAGGGAATATGGGCATATCCGGTAGGAACGCCTATTTTGGTGCACTGCACCGGCTCGTCAAAAATATAGGTCAGAGTCTGGCCGGCCTCCAAACGTTTGTCGCTACGCGCTATCAGACGGAAATTATAACCGGTGATATTGGTCAGAGGAGCATTGGATTTCATCTTAATGTCGGTTTCTACCCTCACTGCGGGCTTTAGCCAATGGTGAAGTACCACACCTTCGGGAGCGACTGATATACTCTGCAGATTATCACCCCAGAAGGTAGCGAAACGGAATTTTTCAGGAGAATCGGTGACGATGGTGCCATTTAATACTTTCGATGTACTAACGGGATCGCTACCGTCGGTTGTATAACGCACAACGGCTGCGGGATAGGGGAGAACTACATCTATCTGCTGATCGTTATATTTTACAATGGGAGGTTCAACGCGGAAGGCTATACCCATCTTATCCAGGCGGCGATAGTGACTGCTCACCAGACGGCGGTGGAAATCCTCATAGTCCCTCTTCTCCCTGCTGCTCCAGCCTACCTCCGCAAGCGCTGCCAGACGGGGAAATACCTGATACTCTGCAAATCGGGGAGGATACTGCATCAATTCCGTCCAGAGACCTCCTTGAGGGCCGAGCACCAGCTTTTCCTGTTCAGGAGTGAGCTCGTCAAGACCCGCGGTGGGATCATAATTGTATACGCGGTTAAGCGGAATGACTGCAGCCCAGTTGTGACCTCTCTCTGCCGGCGAATGTTGCATATCGAGATAGCAGTATTCGCTAAGTTGCATTACCGTGGGGTAACCCTTGCTGACGGACTCCTTAGCCTTCTTATATCCTCTCCAGGCTACCACAAGAGCATCAGTGCCTACTCCGCCCGCATCCTGAATGTCGTCAAATCCTGCAAGACGTTTTCCATGCTTATTTATTATTTTTTCCATCCTGCGGACAAAATGGCCAAGAAGCTCGGGAACCTCTTTGTAACCCTCTTTCTCCATAAGTGCACGGCAATCGGGGCACTGTGCCCAATAGTCCCACACCACTTCATCGGCTGCAATGCTGATATAGGGACCGGGGAAGAGCGCCGCTATCTCCTTGAAGATATTATCCAGGATTTTGTAGTTGGATTCATTGCTTACACACCATACATTATCAAACTCTCCGCAGGCACTGGCCTTGTCTGTAGAAGTGCCGCATGTTGCGCCATCCAGTACTGCTGTAGAGGAGAGTGCGTGTCCGGGCAGGTCGATTTCCGGAATAATGGTGATATTGCGTTGCGCCGCGTAGGCTACGATCTCTTTGATATCCTTCTGTGAATAATAACCGCCGTAGCGTTCGTTGCCCGAAAGATAGGTAGCGGGGATAACCTCATTACGGCCTCGCCAGGCACCTTTTTCGGTCAATTGCGGATATTTTTTTATCTCTATTCTCCATCCATTGTCATCCGTAAGATGCCACTGAAATACATTGAGCTTGTGAAGTGCCATCCAGTCTATGAACTGCTTTACATATTCTTTATCAAAGAATGTACGTGAGACGTCCAGCATAAATCCTCTGTGAGGAAATCGCGGTGAGTCCTCAATGATGACATTTTGCAGCGAATATTCGCGCAGACGAAGTTTTTCTCCACTGTAGACCTCCTGTGGGAACATCTGGAGCAGAGTCTGCACTCCATAGAAAAGTCCGGCATCATCGGAGGCTCTTATAGTCACTCCCTTGTGACATATGACAAGAGAGTAGCTTTCAGGCTTGAATCCCTTCTCTTTACGGAGTACTATGGCATTGCCCTTGGTAGTAACCGGGGCCTTACCGAGTGAGATGCCGTATTCGAAAATCGGACTGATATGCTGTTGGAGATAGGAAGCGCTAAAGCTACCTTCACTATCGGGGATAATGACGGTATGTCTGTCTATGGTAAAAACGCCCTCCTGTTCAATGACGCTTTGCGGAATGGGGACCAGGTCCGTAATGCCTTGCGCATGGAGTGAGGCTGCAGAGGCTGTCAGGAGTGCTGCGGTGATCATGAGTTTTAAATAATTCATTATGTAAAATTAGATTTCTTTAGTAATCAATGCGGTAAAGTTGCGAAAATAGTCCTTTTTTCCGACAAAAGTTACATCATATTAGTTTTTTTTCTATTTTCGCCCCCAATATTAACCAATGTTCTTTTTATGGACTCAAATGAAGAAAGTACTAATTTCCTTCGTGGCCTTGATGTTATGCTTCCAGGCCTTCTCTCAGGACTCTGAGTCGTCGGCAAATTATGCCGGACTGACTCTCATTCCGCGTCTTGATCTTACACCGTATTATAGCAAAGCAGACGGTGCGTGGGGTTTCAGCCACGGCAATTCTTCAATTTACACACTTTTCGAGGGCTCCGCTTCGGAGTATTTCAGCTGGACACTGGCCAATCACTGGATAAGTACAGGTCGCCTGGACTATGGCGACGATTTTGAGTACGGCTGGCCTTATACTTCCCTCGGATATTCCAACACTACCAACTGGATAGATTTATGTTTTATAAATCTTAATTTCAGTAACTGGACGATTTCTCTCGGTAAAGATATGATTCTTACCGGAGGATTTGAGTATGACGACTGGGACTGGGATGTACATCCCGAGTTTGCAACTTCCCTTTGGAATGTTCTTCCAGTCTATCAGTGGGGAGGAAAGGTTACTTACACTACTCCCAACGAGGGTCACGAATTTGCTATCCAGGCCACTACTTCACCTTTCGCAGAAAGATTTTTCTCGAAAAACCTTTTTACATCTTCCGCACAGTATAAAAAGTATGGAGAAGTGTATGAGGTAATAGCGAGTGCATCAGTGTTAGCGTACGAACCGGAAGGCAGGGCTGAAGGTAATATTTGGTATTATCCTCTCTTTGTCCTCGGTCAGAGAGTCCATCTGGGTGACTGGACCTTGACTTTGGATGTTTCCAACAATTGCGAAGTCATTGAAGATCCTCTCAAGATCAGGGAGGGTTTGGGCCTGAATGCAGCAGTTACCTGGGCTCCTTCGGAGAAATTTGAGCTTAGCTGGAGGGGATTGCATGCCAGGACATTTAAAATGATTCCCTCAGATCTCACGAGATGGAATACCGGCCTTCTATGTCACTATTATCCTCTTAAGGATAGTGACGCCCTCAGGCTACATGCATATATAAATTATGACAATTATTGCGGTGATGCAAATCTAACATTCTCCGTAGGTATCAGATACAACTTTCTTATTAATCTTTGGTAATAAATGGCAGCTTCAGACAAGATCATCGAGATCCGTCATCTGAGCAAGACCCTTGGTAATAAGAAGGTGCTGGATGACATCACTATAGACATACGTAAAGGGGAATTCGTTACATTTCTCGGTCCTTCAGGTTGCGGCAAGACCACTACTTTGAGGTTGATTGCCGGCTTTCTCGCCCCTGATGAGGGCGAAATTCTGTTCGAGGGCAAAGATATCTCAGGAATCCCTCCCTACAAACGTCCCTTCAACACCGTATTTCAGCGTTATGCTCTCTTCCCGCATCTGGATGTGTATGATAATATTGCATTTGGTCTCAAACTCCAAAAAGTTCCCCGTGAGGAGATAAACAAGAGAGTACGCAGGGTACTTAAAATGGTGGGCATGACCGACTACGAGGATAGGGATGTGGATTCTCTCTCAGGTGGACAGCAACAAAGGGTGGCCATTGCGCGAGCGTTGATCAATCAACCTAAAGTACTGCTCCTGGATGAGCCCCTGGCGGCCCTCGATCTCAAGATGCGCAAGGATATGCAGATTGAATTAAAGGAGATGCACAAAAAACTGGGTATCACCTTTATTTACGTCACCCACGATCAGGAGGAGGCTCTTATCCTCTCTGACACCGTCGTGGTGATGAATGAGGGCAAAATTCAGCAGATTGGCACTCCTACGGATATCTACAATGAGCCTGAGAACTGCTTCGTAGCCGACTTTATAGGCGAATCCAATATTCTCAACGGCAAGATGTTCGCTGACCGCAAGGTGGGCTTTATCTACCATGATTTCGATTGTATAGATGAAGGTTTCGGAGAAAATGTTCCCGTAGATGTGGTGGTGCGTCCTGAAGATATCTATATAATGAAAAATACCGAGGGTGCGCAGTTTACCGGTGTTGTCCAATCCTGCGTATTTCAGGGTGTTCACTATAAGATGTTTGTCGAAACTGATACCGGTTATGAACTTATGGTACAGGACTACAACTCATTTGAAGTGGGTTCGACCGTGGGGCTGGTCATCAGGCCGGAGGACATACAGGTTATGCGCAAGGAGCGCTCTCTGAATACCTTTGAAGGTGAAATGGTGGATGAAACTCATGTGCGCTTTCTTGATGGTGAGTTTGAATGTCCAAGACAGCCCGGAGTTGAAAAGGGGCAGAAGGTGAAAGTGGAGGTTGATTTCAATAGGGTCGATCTATACGACCATCAGGAAGAGGGAGTACTCTCAGGTTTCATCTATTTTATGATATATAAAGGAAACCACTACCATATCACGGTGCTAACCGATGAGGGTCACCACATCTGGGTTGACACTGACGATGTATGGGATAAAGGTGATCAGGTTGGTATTGATTTTCCTGCTAAACACATTAAGATAACCCCGTTGAGTGATGAATAAACGAAGCAGTTGGAGTCTGCCATATCTGATCTTTCTGGTCATTTTCGTGGTGCTTCCCCTGATTTTAGTACTGGTATATGCTTTCCAGGATGCTCAGGGCCGCTTTTCGTTTGAAAACATCACGAGGTTTTTCTCAGACAAAGATGCATTGAGCACCTTCGCTCTCTCGCTTGAGATTGCCATTTTGAATACACTGATATGTCTTCTTTTAGGTTATCCCGCTGCCTGGATTCTTGCCAATAAGAAATACAACCGCAGTGCGGTGACTGTGGTATTATTCATTCTTCCGATGTGGATAAATGCCCTTATGAGGACTCTGGCTACCGCTGAGCTCTTCAACGTGCTTGGTGTTACGCTGGGCAAGGGTACGTTGCTTTTCGGTATGGCCTATGACTACCTTCCTTTTATGATCTATCCGATCTATAATATTCTCAGCAGAATGGACCCTTCCTATGCAGAAGCTGCGGAGGATCTGGGAGCTACTCCCTGGAAGGTATTCTGGAAGGTAACCGTGCCGCTTTCAATCCCGGGAGTAATCAGCGGAGTAATGATGGTCTTCATGCCCACGGTATCCACATTTGCCATTTCTGAATTCCTGACCAACAACAAGATCAAACTTTTCGGTACCATCATTCAGGAGAATATCAACTCTTCGATGTGGAATTACGGATCAGCCCTCGCTTTGATAATGCTCGTAATCATTGGTGTAACATCATTGTTCTCAAATGATAGTAAAAATGCCGAAGGAGGGCTTGTCTAGGTTATGAAGAAGTTTTTAGCAAAGGCATATATCTGGTTTCTGCTGGTCATTCTCTATGCGCCCATCATTTTTATAATTATCTTCTCCTTTTCGGAATCAAAAGTGCTGGGTAACTGGACAGGTTTTTCCACCAATTTATATACCAATCTCTTTTCGCCTCAGGCGGCCAGCGCTACGTCATTGTTTAGAGCTATCTACAACACATTGATCATAGCTCTGATATCGGCATTCGTCTCAATGATCCTCGGTGCAATTGCCGCCATAGGCATTTACAACCTGCGAAGCCGCAATAAGAACGTAATGCTCTTCCTCAATAGCATCCCGATAATCAACCCCGACATCATCACCGGTGTAGCACTCTTTTTGCTCTTTATATTTCTGCATATTTCTCAGGGATATACTACTGTTGTACTGGCGCACATTACCTTTTGCACTCCTTATGTGGTGCTGAGTGTAATGCCTCGACTGACCCAGATGAATCCAAATCTCTATGAGGCGGCACTAGATTTGGGTGCCACTCCAATGCAGGCACTCAGAAAGGTGTTGATACCTCTGCTGCGTCCGGGAATGATCTCAGGATTCATACTGGCATTTACGATGTCGCTTGACGACTTTGTCGTGACATTCTTTACCAGAGGTACAATCGGTCTGGAAACACTCTCTACCTATATTTACGCTGATGCACGCAAAGGTGGTCTTACTCCTGAACTGCGTCCTCTGATGACTATTATATTCATATCTATCTTAATCCTTCTGGTGATATTCAATATCAGGAAGGCTAAATCTGAAAAACAACTAGCAAAATGAAAAGACTTTTTACCCTTCTGGCAGCTTTGCTGCTTATTGTATCCTGCACAAGTGACAGGAGCAAGTATCTGAAAGTTTACAACTGGGGCGACTATATAGACGAGTCCCTTATCGGCGAGTTCGAGCAGTGGTATTACGAACAGACCGGTGAAGAGGTGAAAATCATCTACCAAACCTTCGATATCAATGAGACTATGCTCTCCAAGATCGAAAAGGGAGAGGAGGACTTCGACGTGGTATGTCCTTCGGACTATATTATCGAACGTATGCTACGTGAAGATCTACTCTTGCCTATCGATAGAGACTTTGGTGATACCCCCAACTACATCGACGACAATATTGCTCCCTATATCCGCGAGTGCTTTGATAAGATTGACGGCAGCGGCAAAAATGCCAATGACTACTCTGTGGGCTATATGTGGGGAACTGCAGGTATTCTTTACAACAAAAAACATGTGGCTGAAGAGGATCTGGGCAGCTGGGATATAATAAGAAACCCTAAATACGCAAATAAAATCTTTATTAAAGATGCACCTAGAGATGTATACTGTTCAGTGTTGATTTATCTTAAACAGGATGAGCTCAGAGAGGGCAAAATCACTCTTGAAGAGTTGATGTATGACTCTTCCGATGCTTCAATTGAAGCTGTTGAGAACTATATGAAGGAGGTGAAAGGTCTGGTTGCGGGTTGGGAAGCAGACTTCGGTAAAGACCAGATGATACAGGAGCGTGGGTGGATAAATCTTACCTGGAGTGGGGACGCTGTATGGGCGATGAATGAGGCTGACCCGATTGATGTCGAACTCGGTTATTATGTTCCCGATGAAGGCAGTAGCGTATGGTTTGACGGTTGGGTAATTCCCAAATATGCCAAGAATCCTAAGGCTGCAAAATACTTCATCAATTTCCTCTGTATCCCTGAAAACGCTCTGAGGAATATGGAAGTTGTCGGCTATGTTGTAGCCAACGGTGGTGATATTATACTGGATGCTATTCAAGATGAGAAGTACGAAGCCATAGATTTGACCTATTTCTTCGGCCCGGAAGCTGATTCGGTACATGTCAATCCCGTGTTATATCCCGATCAGAGTGTTATTGATCGCTGTGAAATGATGCATGACTGGGGTGACGAGACTCCCAAATTGATTGCAATGTGGAGCCGCGTAAAAGGCAATGAATCGAGCAACGTTGTTACGATAGTCATCATTTGTGCCTTCGTAGCTCTGCTCATAGTATTCGCATTGCGCAGGAGCATATCCAAGTCACGTCGAGGTGCTGCTACCAAAAAAGGTAAAAAACCTGTTAAGAAATAGAAAAGGGCCTCTTATGAGGCCTTTTTTAGTTCTGAGTTCTGAGTTCCGAGTATTGAGTGTTGCATTTTTCTCTTAACTTTGTGTCCAAACGATAGGATCAATTGACACTTAGGAGTATTAAGTGTTATGTGTCGCGAGTACGTGGTGCGGGTTATGGGAAATAAAAAAGAGGAACAACGCGTTGTTCCTCCGTGGGAGCAATAGGATTCGAACCTATGGCCCTCTGCTTGTAAGGCAGATGCTCTAAACCAGCTGAGCTATGCTCCCTTTAGTTTTGGGATTGCAAATATAGATACTTTTTTAAAACCACCAAAATAAAATGAAGAAAATTGTAATTATTTCGATTCTGATTGCTCTCTTTTCAGCCTGCAACGCGCCTAAGGCCAATATTGCAGAGCTGATTCAGATAACAGAGGAAATTCCTCAAGAGGTTAAAGCCGCAAATATTCCGGTCTTCCAATATCGTATTTTCGAGCAGGATATAAGTGTTGGAGGGGTCATTCTTGCGGATAGTGTTTACAACTACACCCAACCTGCCGACGAATCCGCCATCTTTCAGGCGGCCTCCCTCAGTAAGCCTATATTTGCATACATTGTTATGAAGATGGTGGATAGGGGAGAAATTGATCTCGATACTCCCATCTGCCAATATACCGATATGGATCGATTTGAGGATAAAGAGATGGTTGCCATTCTCACTCCGAGGATGGTGCTTTCCCATACCACGGGACTGCCCAACTGGGCCACCGGTCCCTCATCGGACGAATGGCCGACAAGTGTGATCAAATTCAAATATCCGGCAGACTCTTGTTTCTCATACTCAGGTGAGGGCTTTGCTTATTTACAGCGCGCTGTAGAGGCAATTCGCGGTGCATCTCTGGATGAAATTGCTCGCGAAGAGGTATTTATCCCGCTGGAGATGAATTCCACCTCATATGGTTGGCTGCCGCAGTATGATAGCATAGCGCTCGACGGTTTCAATCGTGCTGCAGAAAATCGCGGTCAGGGACGCCACCCGCGCGAGAATAGTGCTTACACCCTGCGTACTAATGCTGCGGACTATTCGCGCTTCCTGATAGCTCTTCTGGATGGCACCGGCCTAAGCGCCGCATCGCATACTGAAATCCTCAAGCCGCAGGTGCATGCCATTCGCTATGCTGATAACCATCGTGACTGTGATTCAACAGTTTGGTGGTCTCTGGGGGTAGGTTCTCTCTATTCGGATATAGCTGCCGCTGAAAAAGGGGAGG
>DFOK01000108.1 GCA_002376715.1 Bacteroidales bacterium UBA3543
GAGTAACCACTTTTGTTGCCTTTTTTGTAGCCATATACTTAAAAGTAAAATATTGGATTGTTATTATTATTCAAGAAAGTGTGGATTGCAAAGGTAGGAATTTTTTTGCTAAGAATTTCATACAACTTATCCACAATATCCCTCTCGCTCTCATAATGTCCGATATCCATCACCATAAAGCCCTCAGGGCAGAAAAAATGGTGGTACGAGATATCTCCGGTGATGAAAAGTTGCACACCTGCTTCCATCGCCTGAGGAATGAATGAAGAGCCGCTGCCGCCACAGACGGCAACCTTCGATACCGGTTCTCCAACAAGCCGCGAACTGCGCAAACGTTCTATGCCGAAAGCCTGCTTGACAAATGCAGAGAGTTCCTCCGGCTCTACCGGAGAAGGTAGGTTACCTATAAGAGCCAGCGAAGTCTCGTCAAGAGGTGCGATATCCCGCAAACCCAGTCGTTGTGCCATCAGAGCGGTCACTCCGCCTTCGGCTTTGTCAGCATTAGTATGCGCGGAATAAATGACGATACCGTGAGTAATTGCAAGAGTGATACACTTGCCGATAAAAGTATCGGGATTGATCTTTTTGATGCCGGCAAAAATCAGCGGATGGTGGGTTATAATCATATTCGCATCCGCAGCCACCGCAGCCTCTATCAACTCCGGAGTGCAGTCAAATCCGATCATCACGCCCTTTATCTCCTGCTCCGGAGATCCTATACAGAAACCTGAGTTGTCCCAAGGCTCCTGCGTACCGAGGGGGGCGAATTCCTCGATAATAAGTGCTATATCTTTCGCTTTCATATCAAATATCGGGGACTAAAGTGACTCATGGACCTCCACCAGCGTGGCGCGGATATTCCTGAGTCTATCTATGGCCTCACTCCGGCGATCAACCTCTTCCATTCCAAGACGCAGCCGATTGCGAGCCCCTTCAAGTGTCATACCCTGATCTTTCACCAGACGGGAGATATTCTTCAGTGCGGAAATGTCGGCCTCGCGATAAAGGCGGTTACCCTTATTGTTGCGGTCGGGACGCACATACTCGGGGAAGGTATCCGACCAGAAACGAATAAGTGAGACATTGACGTCAAACATCTTTGCCACCTGGCCTATAGTATAGTAATATTGTCCTTTCATCTCTTCTCAATCCATAGATTGTCCGGTGCTGAGTGCTATCATCATCATCTCCTGGTAAGCCAATGGAGTGATGTCGGCAAAAAAATAATTTATCGGATCGACATGATTGCCGTCGACTATCACTTCATAGTGAAGATGGGGAGCAAATGACGTGCCGCTATTGCCGACTCTGCCTATAATGTCCGACTGTTGCACTTTCTGGCCCTTTTTGACCATGATCTCCTGAAGGTGCGAATAGGTTGTGACTATGCCCCCTGAGTGGGTTATCTCTATACGCCTGCCCCAGGCTGTGGTCCCTCTAGTGACAAATGTGACAGTGCCCGATGCAGTAGCAAGCACTTCAGTGCCCACCGGGGAGAGTATGTCAAAACCGGTATGCAGGCGAAGCGTCTTGTAAAAAGGGCTGAACTTATTACCCACCGAAGCTCCGGTTCTGGCTATGGAGAAATCCTTTACGGGAATGATTGAAGGAATTGATTGCCAATCAGTCTCTCCGGCAGATAAGCGGTGATAGATATTTTCTATGGAAGTATTGATTCTTCCGGAGATCGATTCAAGACGGGATGCACGGATGTTGACATTCCAGATGAGGTCATTTTCATCCTCTTCATAAATGGTGCCCATATCCATGCGACCGGTATCGCGACCGACCATATAGGTCGGGGGAGCAGACTGGAAAATGTCGTTGTATATCTGTCGATCCCTTGCTTCAAGCCCCTCTACAACGCTCTCCACAATCTCTATCTGTTCCTTCATCCTATCGTATTCACGCTCCATATAATCCCTTTCGGCAATCAATTGCTTTTCACGGTCGGTGCTAAAGAATATGGAATAGATAGCATAATAGATTACGGCGACAAGCAAACTGAAAAGTATATACTTGCCTACAACAAGAAGAGCCCTCCAAATGGAGAACTTCTTTTTGTCAAATCTAAGTTCTTTTTTGTTGTATAAAAATTTGGCCATACCTTACTTGCGGTCTTTACCCGCAAGAATCATGCTCTGATATTCTTCAGGAGAAATTTCATGGTCAAAATAGTTGCAAGGATTGACAGCCTTGCCCTTATAGATTACCTCATAATGGAGATGCACGCCCTTTGAACGGCCTGTACTACCCATCTTACCCACCTGGTCGCCGCGACTGACTCGTTGACCCGGTTTTACGGTAGCCTGTTTGAGGTGCGCATAGCGTGTCTTGTAACCGAATCCATGGTCCACGACCACCTGATTGCCATAACCGAAGAAATTGTAGCAAACCTCGACCACAAGACCGTCACCGGTAGCATATATGGGTTCGCCGGTCTTGCCGGAAATATCTACACCCTTATGCATTCTGATGCTCTTTGTGAAGGGATCTGAACGATATCCGAACCTGCTTCCCAGTCTGTTGCGCGGATGTGTCGACACTGGGAAAATCGAGGGAACACAGGATGCCATATCTCCGGCCCTCTTAGCCAGAAGGGCAACCTCATCAAAGGAACGTGATTGTACGGCGGCCTTCTTGGAGAGTATATCAAGCTTCATCGCAGATGAGATGAGGATATCCGAATGTTCGAAATGCTCCAGATGTGAATATCTGTCCACACCACCGAATCCCGCATCACGCACCTCGGAAGGAATCTCTTCCATGCCGAAAATCGGACGATAGACAATATTATCTCTCATCTCGATTTCCATAAGTGTACGATGCTTTTCATCGAGTTTCTGGTTGAGACCTTTGATTTGTGAGAGCAATTCCTGGTTGCGACTCTCGAGTATCATCGTTTTGGGTGTCTTCAGTAGTAGAACCTCCGAATAAAGCCAGAAGTATGCCAAGAAGCAGAGAAAACCAAGACCCAATACCGCACAACATCTTAACAATCTGCCCTTTACGGTCGGTCTTACCACCTCATAAGAAAGTGTTTCCTTGTTAAAAATGTATTGTTTTTTACCTGACATAATTAAATAACACCATTTTATAACCC
>DFOK01000093.1 GCA_002376715.1 Bacteroidales bacterium UBA3543
AACTTTTTTTAGGACGAGACATTAGGGGTTGCGGGGTACGAGGTACAGGTGAGTTCTGAGTGTTGAGTTGGGAGTTTAGAATTATGATGTAGAATAATATGAAACAAGAGATAAATAGTCAGCCGCAATTTGAGAAAACCTCCCTTTGGAGAAGGTTCATACTGCTTTTCGATATCGACCGATGGCAAGAGATATGGATTACCATTAAGAGCAATAAATCACGCAGTTTCCTCACGGCATTCGGAGTGTTTTGGGGCATATTTATGCTTGTGCTTATGGTGGGCGCGGGAAATGCATTAAAAACCGGCATTTTCTCGCAAATAGAAGGGTTTGCAACCAATTCGGTCTTTTTTATGGCAGAGCGTACGACGGAGCCCTATAAAGGTTTCAGAAAAGGGCGTGTTTGGAATATGACAAATAGTGATTTACCTATTATTCGAAATAGAGTGGATGATTTGCAATATATGTCACCAGTGCTTTTTGGAGGTGGTAATGGTGATAAAAATGTAGTGCGAGGTGATAAGGGAGGGTCCTATCTGGTAAAAGGTTGTTATCCCGAATATGATTTGATCGAAAAAAGCAAAATGATCTACGGCCGATATGTCAATGATATAGATATTGCTGAAAAACGCAAGGTGTGCGTTATCGGTGAAAGGGTATATGAGGTGCTTTTTCATGGTGAGAATCCGGTAGGAAAGCAGATTCGAGTAAATGGGATCTATTTTCAAGTTATTGGTGTGGCACGAAGCACATCCGGTGTGAGCATTGGCGGACAAACTGCGGAAACCGTAGTGTTGCCCTTTACGACTATGCAGCAAGCCTTTAACCAAGGAAATATAATTCACTTTTTGGCAGCTACCGCTAAACCTGGTGTAGCTGTTAGAAGTATTCAGGATAAAATCACGGAAGTTTTAAAACAACAACACCAAATATCACCTGACGACAAAGAGGCGGTTTTTAGCATGAACATCGAAGAGCAATTTAAAATGTTTAATAACCTGGAGATTGGTATCTCCCTCCTAATCTGGATCGTCGGTATTGGCACATTGCTCGCGGGAGCCGTCGGCGTCAGCAACATCATGCTCGTAACCGTGCGCGAACGCACCAAAGAGATAGGTATCCGTCGTGCTTTGGGGGCGACACCGAATAATATTATAGGACAAATTTTGAGTGAAAGTGTTGTATTGACCGTTCTGGCAGGAATTGGCGGAATTGTGCTGGGGGTGGGGTTGCTTTCGGCAGTAGGAGTAGTCCTAAGTCAAGGTGATCAATTTTTTAAAGATCCGCAAATCAGCTTCACAATGGCGGTGGGTTCACTCATTATTCTAATCGTTATCGGAATGTTGGCAGGGCTTATTCCCGCCCAACGCGCCATGATGATTAAGCCTGTCGAGGCAATTGCGGAAGAATAGAAACAAACAATAAAAACAACAACATACAATGAAAAAAGTATTTAAAATCGTAGGATTGGCCCTTTTAGGACTATTGGTTATCGGGACATTCGTATTTCTCTATAAGAAGTCGCGTCCTGTAGAAAAAACATATCAAATTGAAACCGTCACTCAAGGCACTATCGAGAAGAAAACAGTAGCAACGGGTAAGGTAGAGCCCCGCAATGAGATTCTAATCAAGCCTCAAATGTCGGGTATCATTTCCGAAGTATATAAAGAGGCAGGTGATAAGGTTGTAGCAGGTGATATTATAGCTAAGATTCAGGTTGTTCCCGATATGGTCAATCTGAGCGGAGCAGAATCGCGCGTTGCACGAGCACAACTTGCTGCGGAGCAAAGCAGGATTAATTACGAACGTGACCGTAAACTTTACGAAAATCTGGTGATCTCGAGGGAAGAGTTTGAAAGGGTGCAACTTCAATATAAAAATGACCAGGAAGAGCTACAGGCGGCCACTGACAACTTGAATTTAGTTAAAACGGGAATGACAAAAAGCACCCAAAAATCGAGCAATACATTGGTGCGTGCCACTGTGAGCGGAACAATTCTGGACATTCCCGTAAAAGTGGGCAATTCGGTCATACAAACCAATAATTTCAATGACGGCACCACCATTGCCTCCATCGCAAATCTGAACGATATGCTCTTTGTAGGAAAAATTGATGAAACCGAAGTCGGCAAACTCTCAACCGGAATGCCTATGGAGATTACAATTGGTGCTATTCAGGATAAGAACATTTCGGCGATATTGGAGTATGTTTCGCCAAAAGCCACCGAAGAGAGCGGAGCCATTTTATTTGAGATGAAGGCTAAAATGGAGATGCCGGCAGATGTCTTCATCCGTGCAGGGTATAGTGCAAATGCCGATATCGTTTTGGAGAGAAAAGCCGATGTGCTGATGATTCCCGAAACATGCATTGAATTCAGTAACGATTCCTCATTTGTTTATGTAGTAAAAACTGAAAGCCCGCAAGAGTTTGACCGCAAATATGTCACTGTGGGCCTGTCAGATGGTATCAATATCGAAATCATCGATGGATTGAAATTGGACGACAAAGTACGTGGTAATGAGATTATTGAGAAGAAGAAATAGTAGTTCTGAGTATCGAGTAATGAATAATTAGTAATCGAGAGTAAAAAAATGAGACAAATAATAATAGCACTATTCTTAACCATTTCCTTGACGGGAATGGCGCAGCAATACACCCTCAAAGAGTGTATAGAGATTGCCTTACAAAATAATCGTACAATAAAGCAACAGGAACTTAACAGAGAGCAGCGCAAAATTGCTTATACGCAGGCACGAAATGATTTATTACCCAGCCTCAACGCACAAGCGGGCCAAAACTTCATTTTCGGGCGCTCTATCGGACTTGATAATATCTATCAAAACACCAACTCGGCTCAGACATCCTTTGGATTGGGAGCAGATATTACGCTTTTTGACGGATTGCGTATGAAACACAACATAGATGCTAAGCGTGCTGACCTGAGTGCAGCGGAAGCAGATGTAGAGAGATTTAAAGACGATATAGAAATGAGCGTGGCTACCGCTTTTCTGCAAGTTTTACTTCAAAAAGAACTTTTGCAGATCGCCAATGAACAACTCGCCCTAACCGAGGAAAACATTTTTCGTCGTAATGAACTTATCCAAAGCGGGAAAATGGCAGAAGGTGAAATTTACGAATTGGAGGCGCAACGTGCACGCGAAGAGCAAAACAGGGTACAGGCAGAAAGCAATTTGAAATTGGCGTTGCTCGATTTAGCACAAATTATGGAGCTTGATGATTTCTCAAGTTTCGATGTTATAGTGCCACCTGTAGAGGAAATAATAAAGAACGAAATGTTGTTGTCTCCAACGGATGTTTACCGGCAAGCATTGATGGTTCGTCCCGAAATCCGAGCCTCTGAATATCGCCTGAAAAGCAGTGAGAAGGGTGTGCTTATGGCAAAATCGCAACTCTATCCCACATTATCGTTCGGTGCCAATATGGGTACCGGATATTATAAAATGAGTGAGCGGCCAAATGATCCTTTCAGTTCACAATTTCGCAATAATATGAGTAATGCCCTCGGTTTTAGTTTGCGTATTCCAATTTTCAACAGGTTTCAAACACGCAATAATATCCGCACGGCAGAACTTGCTGTGGAAAACAGTCGCATTGAAATGGATAAGGTTAAGATAGAACTTAGAAAGCGCATCGAGCAGGCATTTCACAATGCAGTAGGTGCTCAAAGCAAATGGAAAGCAACACAAAAGTCAGAAAAAGCGAGTAGAGAAGCCTTTAGATTTGCACAGGAGAAGTTCGACACCGGTCGTGCGAATGCCTACGAACTCTTTCAAGCGAAAAGCAATCTAACACAAGTTTTGAGTGAACAGGCACAGGCAAAATATGAATATGCCTTCCGATTGAAAATTTTGGAAATGTTAAAGGAGTAATTTTTACCCGATTTTCTGCATAAAACGTTCCGGATCTATAATGTACCGACCGTGAGTGCCCTCACCGAGGATATTGCCCTCCCGGTCGGTTACTTTTACATCAAAAGTAATGCGTTTACCGTCAATCTCCGTCAAAAGAGCCTCAGCGACAACGACTGTACCGGGTTTACAGGCTTTTTTGTGTTCGATATTTACAATGGTACCCACACTATCCAGACCCGCTTCCATCAACATCGTATGTGCAGCACACTCCATTCGCGCGATCATTGCCGGAGTAGAATAGACGTGCATTGCTCCCGAATCATAATTGAAAGCAGTCTCATCTTCCCTTACGGTATGCTCCAGGACATACTTCATTCCAACTTTAAGTTTTGAGCTCATTATCTTTATCCTTTATAGTTTTAAGTTGCAATCGCGAAAATAAGACAATTATCTGAATATTTGGGCCGGTAGGTGAGGTAGACTAACATTCTCGCACTATGGATGTCGTTACAAATTGTAGAATGACTCACAAATTCGCAATGAGAATATTGCTGTTGATCGCGGGATTCTCAGATACTCGCTGTGGGAATGTCACTCCAGAGGGTTGTATAGTGCGGGGAACGGTGTTCACTTAACTTATGTATGCTTCCATCTCCTTGAGCACCGATACGGATTGAGCCGTGGCCGTACTGTTGATTTATTGAGTCGATAAGGTAAGAAATACGAGATTCTCGTTCAGCTGTTTCGCCATCTTCGAAGAGCGAGCCTGTAATTTGGTCGCGCTGCTCCAGACGAGTAATGACCACACCGGCTTTTTTGTAAGACATTCGGGCATTAAAGAGTTCTCTTGTGGCGGCAACGGCTGCTCCGACTATGGTGCGTTGCTCGCAGGTAGGTTCGACAAAGGGTACGAGTAGGCTTTTATAGGCTTGAGGGGTATTTTCGCGGAAGCGATTGGTCATCGCAAAGACCACCATTTCAAAGGCAACAGACTCTTGTCCGCGAAGCTTTTCCGCCGCTTTGGCGGCGAAATTGGCCACTTGGCTGCACAAATCCCTGCAATCGGTGATTTCTTTCGAAAAACTGCTGGAAACACATATCGATTGTTTAGTAACGACGCTATCCTCAAACTTGATACTGGGGATGCCTCGCAATTCCCTATGCGTACGTACTCCGGTAATGCCCATAAGCGCACGTACTCTCTCCTCATCCATTTTGACAAAGTCGAAAGCGGTTCGAATGCCTCTCTGATAGAGTTTGGGAGTGGTTTTGCGTCCGATGCCCCATACATCCTCTACCGGAAACTTCCGTAGCACCTTCTCAATATCCTCCGGACGATGCATATAGCACCCTCCTCGCAACTTCGGATATTGTTTGCAGAGTTTGGAGGCTATTTTTGCCAGAGTCTTGGTAGGGGAGATGCCGATTGAAACCGGAATACCGGTATTGCGCAGGCAGAGTCGTGATATTTCTCTTGCATACTTGCCGAAATCTTCAATCTGCATCCCGTGCAGGTCGAGAAATACCTCATCTATAGAATAGACCTCCAATGAGGGGGCAAATTCCTGCAGGGTCAGACGCACTCTACGCGACATATCGCCGTAGAGTGCCATATTTCCTGAGAAAACGATAATCCTGTGCTTCTCTACCAGATGACGTATTTTGAAGAAAGGAACTCCCATTTTTATGCCGAGAGCCTTGGCTTCATTGCTGCGCGCTACGGCGCAACCGTCGTTGTTGGAGAGCACAATGACCGGCTTCCCGTTGAGATCGGGCCTGAAGACCCGTTCGCACGAGACAAAAAAGTTGTTGCAGTCGGCCAGCGCATACATAATAGCGGTCAGACCTTTTTGATAACATAGGTTACCAGCCCCCAGACCATGAACTGGTTGTCGGGAGTAACGATAATAGGCTTATAGGAGATGTTGTTCTCGTTGGCAGGCAGCAGGTGCAGTTCTTTACCGTGGATTTCCACTCTTTTAACCGTATAGCCGCCGTCGATATAGCAGACTGCCATACAGCCGTTGAAAGGCTCTATGCTTTTGTCAACTATGATGATGTCGCCTTCATCCATTGCGGCGTCCACCATTGAAACACCATCTATCCGGAAAAAGAAAGTTGAGGCAGGATTGCGCACCAGCAGCTTGATCAGATCCAGTTTTTCGTGAATATCCTCCGCAGGCGAGGGAAACCCCGCCTTTACATCACCCACTATCCAATTTTCAGTAGGAAGAGTCTCTTCTATTTCATAAGGTATCATCCTTACTCAATCCAGCGGATCTTACTCTCATCCCTGGGCTTGGCATCGGGACTTTCATCAGGATAACCGAATCCCAAGACGAGCGCAAGTGTGTAATTATCGGGAAACTCCAGCCTTTTATAATACTCTGCGGCCTCTTCGCTCTTAAAAAAGTCAACCGGACTTCCGAGTGCAATGGAGCCGATTCCAAGTGATTTGGCTGCAAGCATCATGTTCTGGGCCATCAGACCGCAGTCGATATAAGCGAACCTGCTGTCACCGAGAGCTATAAAGACTACCGTAGGAGCATTTCTGAACATGTTTTTGAAAGAGGGGTCTTCCACCATTTTCGCTCTGCGCGGATCCTGTTTCATCTTTTCTACATAGATCTTGGTGACACCATCAATAAACTCCGGGTTGTCAACAATGCGGACCTCCCAGGGTTGTGCATTCATCCCATTTGGAGCGTTGATGCCGCATTTTACGATCTGGTCCATAATTTCGCGTTCAACAGCCTGAGGCTGGTATGCCCTGATGCTGCGACGTGCCATAATAGTTTCAATTACTTCATTATTCATATCATTCTGAGTTTGCTTCTCTTGATTACCGCAACCGTTACCTAGAAGTAACGTTGCAGCCATAATATACAAAAAAATTTTCTTCATAACTAGTATAGATTAAAGGGTTGGTTTTTGCTATTTCATACCGAGCTTCTCGAGAAGGGCCTCCGGCTTGGGATCCCTTCCGCGGAAGTTGCGGAATAATACATCGGCATCTTCGATGCCTCCTCTGGAGAGGATTTTATCGCGGAATTCAGCAGCCACCTCTCTGTTGAAAATGCCTCTCTCCTTGAAGAGCGAGAAAGCATCAGCTTCCAGTACTTCAGCCCATTTATAGGAGTAGTAGCCGGCGGCATATCCTCCTGAGAAAATATGGCTGAAAGAAGGCGAAAAGACGATACCTTCGATTGCAGGCAGTACGGCCGAATTCGCAAGAACTCCCTGCTCATACTCCACTACAGAGGCTTCAGGCACAGATGTGACATTATGCCAGGACATATCGGTAAGCCCGTAGTTGAGCTGACGTACGTTCATATATCCTGCGAGGAAATTCTTTGCTGCAATAATTTTATCGATCAGATCCTGAGGAATTACCTCGCCTGTCTGGTAATGCTTCGCAAAAGAGTTCAGATACTCCGGCTCGTATGCCCAGTTTTCCATAATCTGAGAGGGAAGTTCCACAAAGTCGCGGGCGACGTTGGTGCCTGTTAAAGTACTATAAGTACCCTCTGCCAGTATACCGTGGAGCGCGTGCCCGAATTCGTGAAGGATAGTGGTGAATTCATAGAAGGTAATCAGAGATGGAGTATCGGAAGTAGGTTTGGTGAAATTAGTTACCAATGACACATGAGGTCTCTCCTCGACGCCGTTGTAGAAGCCCTGCTCCCTGAAGGAGGTCATCCATGCGCCGCCTCTCTTGCTCTCGCGTGGGAAATAGTCAATGTAGAGCAGAGACATAAATCTGTCGTTCTCATCCTTTACTTCGAATACCTTTACGTCGGGATGATATACGGGCAATTTAGGATTTTCTTCGAATTTCAGTCCATAGAGGCGTTCGGCCAGGTCAAAAATGGCCGCCTGGACACTTGAGAGCTCGAAATAGGGCTTGAGCAGCTCTTCATTCAGCGAATATCTCTCTTCCTGGAATTTTTCCGACCAGTATGAGAAATCCCAGGGCATCAGTTGTTCTTCGAAGCCGTTGGCTTTGGCATAGGCCTGGATTTCGGCTACGTCACGTCTTGCAAAAGGAAGGGATTTCTGCATCAGATCGGCAAGGAAATTATTAACTGTGGCGGGGTTTTTAGCCATTCTATCCTCAAGTGCATAATCGGCATAGGTCTCATACCCCAGCAGCTGAGCTATGCGGATGCGGAGATCCACTATCTTCCGGATATTTGCAGTATTGTCAAACTCTCCGCCTATGCATTTGCTGTTGTATGCTTTCCAGATTTGTTCACGCAGCTCGCGGCGGGTGCTGTACTTCAGGAAGGGACTGTAGCTCGGCTGATCGAGGGTAAAGACCCATCCCTCTTTGCCTTTGGCCTGCGCATCTGCTGCAGCCATTTCCCTGACATAGTCGGGAAGGCCGGCAAGGTCGGCCTCGTCAGTGATATTAAGTATATATGCATTAGTGGCATTGAGTACATTGCGTCCGAATGTGAGGGTGGTAATTGAAAGTTCCTCCTGCAGTCGTGCGTATTCTGCCTTTTTGTCGTCCGGAAGGTTGGCTCCGTTACGGGTGAAGGATTTGTAGCTCTCTTCCAGCAGTTTTGCCTGCTCCTGGTTGAGTTGAAGGCTATCTTTCATCTCATAGACTGCCTTTACCTTTTGGAAAAGCACGGGGTTGAGGATGATGGACATGCTGTATTCGGTCATCATAGGGGCGACCTCTTCGGCAATTTTCTGCATCTCCGCATTGGTGCAGGCTTGATTGAGGTTGAAGAATATGCCCGCAACGGTATTGAGTGTGCGTCCGGAAGTGTTGAGTGGCTCTATGGTATTGGCAAAAGTAGGTTCTTCGGTATTGTCTGCAATGAGCTGAATCTCGGCTTTGGCCTCTTCGATGGCTGCAATGAATGCAGGTTTGTAGTGCTCTATTTTGATTTTGTCGAAGGCCGGAGCCTGATAGGGATGTCTGGATGTTTGTAGCAAAGGATTTTCTTTCATTGTGCAGGAAATAAGCATCAGAGCGGCAAGTGATGCCGCAGTCAGTGTTTTGGTTAGTTTCATATTTTGCGTAATAATTTGTTTCAGAATTTCAAAGTTAGCGAATTTAAGTCAAAAAAACTCATTCCTTGGATGAGAAATGCACTTCGCCGTTGGCGGAATAATAATAACAATATTCGTAGATGTGGTAGCACGTGCGTCCGAGAATTCGTTTATCCATCGAAGTAAAATGAGTGAAATCGAAAGTGAGCATGCTCAACTCTCTGGTGCCGATACTCTCAATGCCTTCGGCAAGCAGAGAACGTATGATTTCGCGGTTGCGCGAAAGTATGCGGTTTACCCGATTCATCCCTTTGTTACGCTCCCTGCGGAGATAATTGTGATAATCGTTCCTGCAACCGTCGCAGCAGAAGACCTTGTCGCTCCTCCCCGTGAATATTTCGCCACATCTCTTACAGTTTCTTTTTGTATCCATAAAGATCTTCTGTTTAAATTGATATTTAGTTTATTTTTAATGACAAAAATACTCGAAAATATTTACAAGTAGCTGTTGAAAAAGCAATTTTAACGTATTAAAACATATCAAAACGGATATAAATGTTTAGAGTATTGATAGTGGCTCCTGATCTCTTTTTCTTTGCCTTTGAAATAAAAACCAATTATTATGAAAAGTACATTTATCAATCGGGTAGAATTGAAAGGACATGTAGGCCACGACCCGAAAATCAATGACGTGGGTGACTCACAGGTTGCCAGATTCTCTCTTGCGACCAATGAGACATTCAAGGACAAAAAAGGCGAAATTAAGGAGGAGACCACCTGGCACAACATTACAGCCTGGAGCGGACGTAATATTGCTGATTTTTCGCTCATACGCAAAGGCCTTCTGGTCTCGGTCATAGGGCGCATTCGCAATGTCAGGTACACATCCAGCAGCGGTGACGAACGGCAGTTTATGGAGATTTTGGCCAGCAAAGTGACCGTAGTGCCTCCGGCGGAGTAGTGCGGTCTTACATTTTGGCTCAACTTTCGGCAATAGCGAGCCGAATATTGCCGAAAGTTGTTAAATTTGTAGTTTACTGCAACCAACATTGTAGTTTAGTGCAAAAAACAGATGATTATGGCTCGTGATTTATTTCTCTACGATACCCTCAAAAGGGAAAAACGCATCTTTAAACCTGTAAATCCCGGTTATGTCGGAATGTATGTCTGCGGCCCCACTGTATATGGTGACCCACATCTCGGCCATGCTAGACCCGCCATTACTTTCGATTTGCTTTTCCGGCTATTCAGACACCTGGGCTACAAAGTGAGATATGTGAGCAATATAACCGATGTCGGCCACCTGGAAAATGATGCCGACACAGGTGAGGACAAGATTGCAAAAAAAGCCCGTCTTGAGGCTTTGGAGCCTATGGAGGTGGTACAAACCTATACATTGAGATACCATGAGGCAATGAAGCAACTCAATGTGCTGCGTCCTTCAATTGAGCCCAGGGCTTCAGGCCACATCATCGAACAGATCGAGCTTGTCAAAACCATTCTCGATGCCGGATACGCCTATATCAGCAATGGATCAGTCTATTTTGACGTTGAAAAGTATGATCGTGTACACACGTATGGAGTACTTTCAGGTCGTATCATCGATGATATGATGGCCGGTTCCCGCGAACTGGACGGTCAGGATGACAAACGTTCGCCCAATGATTTCGCCCTTTGGAAAAAGGCCCCGCCCGAGCATATCATGCGCTGGCCTTCTCCATGGAGTGTAGGCTTTCCCGGTTGGCATCTCGAGTGCTCGGCAATGAGCGAAAAGTATCTCGGAGAGGAGTTTGATATTCACGGCGGCGGTATGGACCTGATATTTCCCCACCATGAATGTGAATTGGCTCAGAATGTCGCCTCACGCGGCAAGGGCGGTGTCAACTACTGGGTGCATAACAATCTAATCACCATCAATGGACAGAAAATGGGTAAGTCCAAAGGCAACTTCATCACACTCGAAGAGTTGTTTGCGGGTAAACACGAAGCCCTGGATCAGCCATACTCGCCTATGACCATAAGGTTTTTCATCCTTCAGGCACATTACAGGAGTACTCTGGATTTCAGCAACGAGGCTTTGCAAGCTGCCGAAAAGGGGCTCAAACGCCTTATGCAGGCGGCCAAGGATGTCGTTTCACTTAAACATTCGGCTGACGCTCCCGTACTTAAGCAGGTGGCTTCCATCAAAGAGGAGGTCTATCAGGCATTGCTCGACGATATTAATACACCTGTGGCTCTCTCCTCTCTTTTCGAGGCAGTGAAGATTGTAAATGGTGCAAAAGACAGAGGCGAGGTGCTCAATGATGCCGATTACGATACACTGGCCAAACTCTTTACGGAGATTGTATCGGATGTGTTGGGTTTGACTGATGACCGTCAGGACTCAGCTGCAGAGTCGGTCATAGGTGGTCTCATGGAGATGATAATTGAGAGCCGCAATGCAGCAAAAGCTGCAAAGAACTGGGCTGAAAGCGACCGGATCAGGGATGAGCTCAAAGCGATCGGGATCCAAATCAAGGATACCAAAGAGGGTACCGAGTGGGAGCTTACCAAATAAAATTCACTACTTTTTTAATAGCCGGATCGATACTGTTAGCCACCGGGCAGGTTTTTGCAGAATTGATTATGAGGGTCTTCTCCTTTTGAGAGTACTCCATGCCCTCAGGGAATTTTATGTCAAGACGTAGTTCCACAACACGGCGGGGATTTGTACCCATAATCTTTTCAGTGGTTATGGTGGTACCGTCAATATTGAAGCCGTAGGTACGGGCAGTCATTCCGATTATGGTCAGCATACAGCTGCCGAGTGAGGTGGCAAAAAGGTCGGTGGGGGAGAATAAAAGTCCGTCTCCGTTGTTGTCTTTTGGGGCGCTGGTGATGAGTTTGCTGCCGGAGTCAAGATGTTCCGCCTCAGTACGCAGGTTACCCAGATAGATAGTCTTGATGAATGTCATGATTTCGTGAATAATTATAATAATTCCACTCTTTGTTTGGCTACGGGTATGCCCAGTTGGTCGCGATATTTGGCAACCGTACGTCTGGCAACCTTGTAACCCTTTTCCGAAAGGGCTTCAACTATGCTCTCGTCCGTCAATGGAGAGGTTTTGTCCTCGTTGTCGATAATCTGAACGAGTACATTTTTAATCTCGCGTGTGGAAACTTCCTCTCCATCTTCATTGAGAAGGCCTTCGGAAAAGAAATATTTCAGCGGATAAATACCGAAATGTGTTTGGATATACTTGCAATTGACCACTCTGGAGATGGTCGAAATATCGAGATTGGCCTTTTCAGCAATGTTGCGGAGTACCATTGGCTTGAGTTTGGTCTCGTCACCATCCATAAAGTATTCCCTCTGGAAATCTATTATGGCGTTCATTGTGTTCTGCAAAGTGTTTTGACGCTGCTTTATAGCTTCGATGAACCATTTGGCATCGTCGAGTTTCTTTTTTACAAATACCACTGCATCTTTGCCCGCTTTGGTGTTTGCGTTAGAACCCTTGATCAACATATCCGCGTAGCGTTTGTTTACTCTAAGCTCCGGTATGGAGTATCGGGGCATTGACATTACCAGTTCGCCTTCTCTGAGTTCCAGTATAAAATCCGGGATCACCTGCTGGGTTTGCTCCGAATAGGAATCGTCAATCTGGCCGCCCGGACGGGGATTAAGGCGCTGTATCTCTTCGATGGCCTCCTTGAGTTCATCACTGGTGATACCCAGCCGCGACATGATTTTGGGATAGTGTTTTCGGGAGAATTCATTGAAATAGTCCTGAAGAATGGTCTCGGCAAGTTGTTGTGAGGGAGTCTGGTTTTTGGCGGCAATTTGCAGCAGGAGACACTCTCTAAGGTCTCTTGCACCAACACCTACCGGCTCAAACTCCTGTATTATGAAGAGAATCTCCTCAAGTTCATCTTCGGTAGTTTCAATGCCCAGACGGAAAGCAATATCATCAGTAAGAGAGTCCAGATCGCGCCTGAGGTAGCCGTCGTCCTCAAGCATTCCTATCATGAAGGTAGCAATTTGCCTCTTTCTATCGTCCAGCGAGCAGAAACCTAGTTGTTTTATAAGATTCTGGTGAAAGCTTTCCTGGACGGAAAATGTGTTATATTGAGGCTTGAGATCTTTACCCTGATTATTGACATGAAGTTTATAAGAGGGTGTAGGATCATCCCTATCGTATGAGTCTAGGGCAACATTCGCTGCCTCCTCTTCCTCGGATTCAGGTATCACTTCATCCAGGACAGGATTCTCTTCAATCTCCCTCTGTATCTTTTGCTCCAGTTCCAACATGGGAAGCTCCAGAAGTTTGATGGTCTGAATCTGGAGCGGAGAGAGCTTTGTGGTCTGTGTCTGTTGTAATGTCTGCTTTAACATTTCATAACAAAGGTAATAATTTTTCCATCGTTTTGACAATTTGGTTATCTTTGGGCCATAATATCACGGAGTAATGAGCACTTATCGTAAATGGGAACAAGATGTTATCCGCTCGCTTTCGACTGCGATCAAGTCGTCGAGTAAGGATGCGTTTGAAGTGCTTTTCAAAGCGGAATTTGAGAATATACGTTTCTTTATTTTCCACTATACGGGAGATTCGGATGTAGCAGCGGATTTGGCGCAGGATACATTCCTCACATTATGGGATACGAGACAACGCATTGATCCTAAGCAGAATTTGCGCTCATATTTATACACTATTGCTCGCAACAAAGCTCTTAACCATTTGAGTATGCTTCGTACAAGAATGACTGATTCTATTGAACGTTCGGGTTTTGACAATATGATCGGAGCATTGACGGACGACAGTCTGGCTTCAATAATTGATTCGCTGGACATGAAAAGGATCATAGAGGTTACCTATAATGAACTACCGGACCTCGTCAGAACGATTTTTGTCATGAGTAGGAAAGAGGGACTTTCTTATGAGGAAATTGCCCGCAAACTGGAGATTTCGGTGAAAAAAGTGGAGTTTAACATCTCTAAAGCCTTGAAGATATTTCGAAAAAAATTGATAGTTTTCCAACAATAATTTAGGGAACTGTTTAGTGTTTCTGTATTAATTGTAAAAAAAGTAAGAAATGAAAGATAAAAACATACAGGATTATAAAGAAAAAGCTGAATGGGTCTTTTTAAATCTACCTGATAGTGCTCCCTCCTCTAAGGCATTGCATGACATTAGACGTGCTGTGGGTTTTGTCAACACCCCGCTTAAACGTGGTATAATATGGGTGATTTCAGCTGCTGCTGTCGTGATGCTGGTTGTTAGCAGTATTCTTCTTCTTCATAACAGGAGTCTTGAAAAACAGCTCAATAATATGACCGCGGAGTACAAACTAATGATGGTAGTACCAGATCTTGAACAGAATGACGCTATTCTCAAATATAATGTAAATCCCGGCGTTAAAGGCAATGTCATCCTTCCTGATGGTAGTGAGGTCATTCTTAATAGTGACAGCAGGCTCACTTGTCCTTCAAGATTCGAAGATGGTAAGCGTGTAGTTGAACTCGACGGAGAAGGATACTTCAAGGTGAAAAGTAATCGTGACTGGCCTATGTTTGTCCGCACGAAGAAGGGTGTTATAGTTAAGGTAACCGGTACCGAATTCAATCTCTCCTCATATAGTAATGATAAAAATCTCAAACTTACCCTGGTATCGGGTAAGGTCTCGCTTATGACTGACGACCAGGAAGAGGAAATCGTACTTAAGGAAAAAGAAGAGATAGTTGTCTCTCCTGAAGGTATTTCATCTGCGGGGCGCAAGGTTGCTGATATGAGACTTAACACTTCATGGAAGGATGGATATCTAGTATTTGACAATACTCCCATTGAGGAGGTGATTAAAAGAATTGAGCGTTGGTATGGAGTAGTCATTACTGTCAACAATACTAAAGTGATGGACAATGTTTTTACTGCCAGTTTTAGCTCTGAGTCGCTCGGACAGGTGCTTAATCTGCTCCGTTTGACATGTGGCGTAAGATCGTCCGTACAGGACAATCGTGTTTCCCTCTATTGATAATAACAATAAAAGATTGCAATGAGATTCATTAAAAAACTGTTTCTTATCCTGATATTCCTATCAGGAATTTCTATTTTAGCATATTCCCAGTCGAATCTTGTTTCCTGGAAAATTGCTTCGGAGGCTTATGGTGACAACACTTTCGACATAAAAATAACGGCCTCCATTGCCTCAGGATGGCATATGTACGATATGGGGCCTTATGAAAACGGCCCTAATGCCACAACATTTATCTTTACCCTTCCCAATGGTGTGACCAAGGTGGGAGAGATCAGTTCCATTGAGAAGCCGATCAAGGTGGATGATCCGATGTTCGGTATGTTAATCGGCTACTACGAAAAGAGTGTCACTTTTGTTCAGAAGGTAAATCTTACAGTCCCGAAAGCTACCGTTGAGGTAATGGTGGAGTGGATGACCTGCGACGATACCAGCTGTACTCCTCCGGATGATCATACCATGAAAATAGAGTTACAAGCACCCTCTCTTACCTCTGAAGGGGAGGATGCTACAGCTCTGGATGCTCCCGGACTGACTCAGGAAGAGTCTGACGAAGTTACTGCAGTCTTGTCATCGGATGGTGATGTTAGGATGTCAGCTCCGGAAAAGGCCACCAGGGGCGGTTCGCTTTGGGCTATGATTATTGAGGCTATACTTTGGGGATTTGCAGCACTACTGACTCCTTGTGTTTTTCCCATGGTGCCGATGACCGTATCATTCTTCATTAAGGGTTCTGAGGACAAGGCAAGAGGCAGGTTTCGCGCTATAATGTACGGTGTGTTTATTGTGCTTCTCTATACAGTTCCTATTGCGGCTATAATCATAATAACGCGTATTGTGGGTGGAGATGCCGTTACTGCGGACATCTTCAACTGGTTGGCTACCCACTGGATTCCCAATATCCTCTTCTTCCTGGTATTTATGGTCTTTGCCGCCTCCTTCTTTGGTGCTTTCGAGATAGTGATGCCGAGCAAACTTGTCAACAAAAGCGATCAGCAGGCAAGTCAGCGTCAGGGATTGGGAGGAGTATTTTTCCTCGCCCTTACTCTTGTGCTCGTATCATTCTCTTGCACCGGTCCCATCGTGGGTACGGTGCTTATAAAATCCACTGCAGGTGAGTTTTGGGCTCCGATCATCACTATGCTGGCCTTCTCTTTGGCCTTTGCGCTTCCTTTTATGATCTTTGCTCTCTTCCCTGCTCTGCTGGGTAACATTCCTAAGAGTGGAGGATGGCTCAACTCCGTCAAGGTGGTGCTTGGATTCATCGAGGTGGCACTTGGTTTTAAGTTCCTCAGCGTTGCCGATCAGGTCTATCACTGGGGCCTCCTGGACAGGGAGATTTATCTTGCAATATGGATTGTCTGCTTTACATTATTGGGATTTTATCTTCTCGGCAAACTCAAATTCAAGCATGACAGTGACCTCAAGCATATTGGGGTTTTCCGCCTGGTACTCGCGATAGCATCATTCAGCTTTGTGGTATATATGATCCCTGGTATGTGGGGGGCTCCTTTAAAAGGCCTCTCCGGTTATTTGCCTCCTATCAGCACACAAGATTTTGTGATACCAACAGACGGAAGTCGTACCACTCAGGCTGAAGCGGCAAGCGCATATACTGTCAAATATGGGGATTTTCTTAAACTTCCTCATGGATTGAGCGGCTTTTTTGACCTGGAGGAGGCTCAGGCTCACGCCGAAAAGGTAGGCAAACCGGTATTTGTGGATTTCACCGGTCACGGATGCGTCAATTGTCGCGAAATGGAGGCAAGAGTGTGGAGCGATCCTAGGGTGCTTGAGATTCTCAAAAGGGATTATGTCATCTGTGCCCTTTATGCAGATGACAAAAAACAGGTGCCCGAGGAGAATTGGGTTACAAATGACAATGGCAAGGTACTCAAGACACTCGGTAAGATAAACTCCTATTTTGCACTGACACGATACGGAGTCAATGCTCAGCCTTATTATGTACTGGAGGACAACAACGGCAGACAGTTGGTGGAGCCTCGTGGATACAACCTTGACGTGGAATCCTTCATCCAATGGCTTGAAGAGGGAGTGAAAGCATACAAGACTAACGAGCAACTCTAATTGACATTATATGAAAAGAATAATACTTTTTATTGTAGCATCACTACTAATTGCTGCTTGTTCCGATGGCTATACAGTCATTAAAGGAGAAGCCCCCGCTTTGGAGGGTAAAACAGTATATCTGTATACACAGGAATTTAGTGCTGGTGATTTGCAACCGGACTCCACGGTTGTGTCAAAGGGATTATTTTCCTTCAAAAAAGAATACATGGCTCCCAGTGAAGGTTGGATATACATTCCTGCGGAGAATATAAATGAGAGTGTTTATGTATTTCTTTCACTCGACCAGGGCATAATTACAATAGTTGTGCGCTCCTCTGAGGATGTAACAGTTTCGGGGACAAAGAACAACGAGGAGTTTCAGGCATTCGAGACTCTTAGGTCAGCAAAAGGTAATCAACTGATGGCTGCTATAGGTGCTGCGGAGAATCCCGACCTCTCCCGGGAGGAGAAAAAGGAGGCAGATAAACTTGTAAGTGATTTAAGAAAAGAATACTCAGCTATGCAGTATGACTTTGTGAAATCCAATATCAACAACCCCGCTGTATGGACGATGCTTCTCCACAATGTGGCAGTGACGAGTTCATTTGATAAACAAAAGGAACTTATAGCCGGAGCGGATCAGTACACAAAAGGGACTACTGCATATAAGACAATAGTGGATCGTATCGAAAAATATGAGTTAACTACGGTAGGAAAGATGTTTAATGATTTTTCGATGCAGAATCCTGATGGTGAAAAAGTGTCACTCTCCGATTATGCCGGAAAGGGGAAGTATATTCTTATAGACTTCTGGGCCTCCTGGTGTGGTCCTTGTAGGGCTGAAATACCAAATATTAAAGAGATATATAACTTGTACAAAGATGAGGACTTCGATATTGTGGGAGTCTCTCTGGATAATAAATATGAATCCTGGGTAAAGGCAATTGATGAACTGGGTATTCCTTGGCCGCAGATGTCCGACATCAAAGGTTGGAACTGCGAAGCGGCCGGTATTTATGCCGTGACAAGTATTCCTTACACCATTCTTCTTGATAAAGACGGTACAATTCTAGAACGTGGCCTACATGGCAAAGACCTTCTGGAGAGAATTGGTCGATTGTTCTGATTCTGACTTCATAGATGATTGAAAGAGAGAAAATTGAGATTTTCTCTCTTTTTTTAGTGAATAAGCTTGGAAAATTGTAATAATGTTAAGGAAACCATCTAAATGTATGAAAAAACTTCTTTTCTCTGTTTTGATTGTTGTATCAGTAACAACCATGTTTGCACAGGTTGCTCCACGAGCAAATCTCATTCAGGGTAAGCAGGAAACTCTTTCTGTGGGCCGGGATGCACCTGATTTTACGGCGACTGATGTTCATGGAAATGAATTTAGACTTTCTTCCCTAAAGGGTAAATATGTTGTGCTCGATTTCTGGGGTAGCTGGTGTAAATGGTGCATTAAAGGTTTTCCAGAAATGAAAGAGGCCTATGCAGAACTCAAAGGTAAGAATGTTGAATTTGTAGGCATAGCGTGCAAAGACCAACCGGATAAATGGCGGAAAACCGTCGCTGACAATGAGCTTCCTTGGATAAATGTGGTCTATGGAAAAAATCCGGATAACCCAAAGATTTTTTTCCTTAAGGGTTTTCCCCCAAAGATAATCATCGATCCCCAAGGAAC
>DFOK01000062.1 GCA_002376715.1 Bacteroidales bacterium UBA3543
AGAGATGGAGCAGAAGCTTCAGATTTTGTATCACATCCAGAACATTGACACCAAAATTGACAAGATTTATCTGCTCAGAGGTGAACTTCCGCTCGAAGTAGAGGACCTTGAAGATGAGATCGAGGGGCTCAAGACCCGCATAGCAAACACTCTGGCTGAAATTAAGGAGATAGAAAAATACAATACTGAATACAAGCACCAGATAGAGGAGTCTAAAAAGGCGATAGCCAAGTATGAAGAACAGCGCAATGATGTCAAGAACAATCGCGAGTTCGAATCTCTTTCAAAGGAAATCGAGTATCAGGAACTCGAGATTAGTGTTTCTGAGAAAAACATAAAAGAGGGTACTGCCATTATTGCCGAGAAAAAACTCTCCCTTGAAGAGTCCAAAACAGCTCTGGCAGGCCGACAGGTGGACCTGGCCGATAAGGAAGAGGAACTCAAATCGATTACCGAAGAGACGGCAAAAGAGGAGGAAGAACTCCTTAAAAAGCGTGCTTCCCTGGTTGCTACCCTTGACGAGAGGGCCATCAACGCTTATGAACGTGTACGCAGAGGCGCAAAAAACAGACTCGCTGTTGTAACAGTTGAAAGAGGTGCCTGCGGAGGTTGTTTTAACAATATTCCTCCCCAGAGAGAACTCGATGTCATTGAAAGCAAGAAAATGATCATTTGCGAGCACTGCGGTCGTATCCTTGTTAAATCTCCCGACAAACAAGAGGAATAAGTCTATGGCAAAGACCGATTACAGGAAAAAGGACAAGAAGGTGGATCTGGCACTTATCGGCGAGGAGCTGGGAGGTCGGGTTCCCCCACAGGCTATTGATATTGAGGAGGCTGTCCTCGGTGCGCTCCTGCTGGAGCCGGATGTGGTGGTAGATGTCCTTGATCAGCTTTATTCCGAATGTTTTTATAAAGATGCGCACCGTAAGATCTACGATGCAATAACCACTCTTTCGAAGCGCAAAGATCCCGTGGATATATTCACGGTCTCCGATGAACTTCGTAAAAGCGGTGATCTGGATGATATCGGCGGTACGGCCTATCTGAGCCAGCTTACTCTTAAAATCGGAGCTGCCTCTCATATTGATTATCATACCAAAATCCTTCTCCAGAAATATATACAAAGGGAACTCATCTCCATCTCGTACAAGATTCAGAAGAGCGCTTTCGACGATTCAATGACAGTTGATGACCTGGTGGATACGGCGGAAAAAGAGGTATTTGAGCTTGCGGAGCGCAATATGCGCCGTGAGACTTCTCCGATAAAGGATATCGTGCTTCAGGCTATTACTGAGATCGAAACCAGCCAGCAAAGAGAGGATGGACTAAGCGGTATCCCTTCCGGTTTTACCGGTATCGACAAGATCACTTTCGGTTGGCAAAAATCCGACCTCATCATCATAGCGGCTCGCCCTTCTGTGGGTAAAACCGCATTTGTACTCACTATGGCGCGCAATATGGCCATAGATCACGATATCCCCGTGGCATTTTTTTCACTCGAGATGCCGGCCATACAGCTTGTAAAGCGTGTAATGATTGGGGAGACCGGTCTTCCGGCCGAAAAGATCCGCGGAGCCAAAAAAATGACTAATGCCGAATGGATACAGCTCAACGAAGGAGTGGCAAGACTCTCCAAATCCCCATTGTGGATTGATGATACGCCGTCACTCTCTATTTATGAGTTTCGCTCCAAGGCCCGCCGCCTTGTCAATAACAACAAAGTGAAAATCATTATAATAGATTATCTGCAGTTGATGACGGGACCCCCTGATCTTCGCGGTATGCGAGAGCAGGAAGTTTCAGCAATTTCCCGCTCCCTTAAGTCCATTGCAAAGGAACTCAATGTTCCCATCATAGCTCTTTCGCAGCTCAACCGTTCAGTGGAGACACGTGGCGGCAACAAGCGTCCTCAGTTGAGTGACCTTCGCGAGTCCGGAGCAATTGAGCAAGATGCGGACATTGTAATGTTTATCCACCGTCCGGAAAAAGTAGGTCTTCCTTCTGATGATATAGTTACCGGCGGCACCGAAATTATCATTCTGAAACATAGAAATGGTGCGGTTGGGGATGTTCCGATGAAGTTTGAGTCGGATAGGGTACGATTTGTGGATATAGATGATGTATTGCCGGGCGACCCGATGATCCGTACCGAATATCACGGTTCCAAGATGAATAGTGCGGAACCGTTGGATTATGCAGGACTGGGCCCGAGTGATGATTTTAATTAAAACGATTATTTGATGAAAAAAATATTTTTTGCGCTACTGTCACTTTTTCTCTTTTCATTTTCAGTAGGCGCTGCCGCACAGACTAAGGAGTATCCTTTCCGGAGCGGTGAAAACATGGAGCTGATTGTACATTACAAATGGGGCTTCAGTGCAGACATTGCCAGCGTAAAGTTTACTTTTATTGAAAAGTCTGAGGAGGGTAAAGAGCCCTATTATCATCTGTTGGCTCATGCCTCCACCTATAAATTTTGGGATTCATTCTTCAAGGTGAGGGATATTTATGAATCAAAGTTCTATGTCGAGGATCTTTCGCCTCTCTATTTTCACAGAGATGTCAACGAGGGGAACTTCTTTGCCAAAAACTGGTATAAGTGGAAAGATGGCGGCAAAACTCTAAATGCCATCGTGGATAAGAAAGGCCGTCCCCGCAGGGATACAACTTTCTACGAAGACGTTGTAATACGCGACATCATCAATATCTTTTTCACCGTGAGATGTCTTGATTTCGATAAACTCGAAAAGGGACCTCCGGCACCTTTTACCATTGCCCTTGATAAGGATGTCCTCGACATACGCGTACGTTTTGTGGGCCGTGAAAAGAAGAGAGTGGCAAAAGTGGGTACTTTCAATGCCATCAAGCTTGCCATTGCCGTAAATCCCAAGAAAGGGCGTACCAAGGATGAAGAGACTTCCGTCTTCTCATTTGGAGAAGGTGATGGAGAAAGCGTTTTCTACGGCGAGGAGAAGGTGTTTATCTGGCTTTCCGATGATGCCAACAAACTGCCCATTTTTTTCTCGGCACCGGTTGCAGTAGGTGCTATTAACGGCCGTATCGGCCAATATGAAGGCGTCAAATATCCCTTGACCAGTCTCATCAAAACGGAATAATGGCTAAAAAAACAGATAATATAGAACACTCTGGTGTTGTGACCTCCGTTACCGGCGAGTTCATTACGGTTGAAATACTCAACAAGTCGGCTTGTGCGGCCTGTCACGCCAAAGGTGTCTGTATTGCATCTGATGAATCCATTAGAACAATCGATATTCCCCAATCCATATCGACTCTTGCCTGTGATTATCAGGTCGGGGAGGAGGTTAAAGTGCTTCTCAAGGCATCTCTCGGTGCCAGAGCTATTTGGATTTGCTATGTGGTGCCTCTGATACTGCTTCTGGCTACCATTTTTATCTTTACAAAGATCGGAGTAAGCGAACTGGTTACCGGCATAACTGTCCTCGCAATACTTGCGGTCTATTATTTATTCATCTATCTATTCAAAAACAAAATATCGAGAGACTTTACTTTTTCTATTGAGAAACTATCCAAATGATTACAACGATTATTTACACGATTGTTTGTCTGGTGGCGCTTGGACTGCTCTTTTCGGTGGTCCTCTACCTGGTGGCACAAAAGTTCAGGGTTGAAGAGGATCCGAGGGTAGACATAATTGAGTCCTTGCTTCCCGGAGCCAATTGTGGCGGATGCGGTCTGGCCGGATGCCGCGCATTCGCCGAAGAGGTTGTGAAAGCCCCATCGATCGGTTCGTTTTTCTGTCCGGTCGGAGGTGATGCTGCTATGGAAAAAATTGCGGCTGCTCTTGGTCAGGAAGCAGTCAAAACCGAGCCGAGGGTGGCTGTCATCAAGTGCCACGGTACTTTTGACAACCGCGCAAAGACCAACTTTTTTGATGGGTACGCCTCCTGCAAGGTTATGGCTTCGCTTTACTCCGGAGACACCGGCTGTAAGTATGGCTGTCTGGGTAAGGGCGACTGCGTGGCTGTCTGTAAATTTGATGCCATTCACATTGATGAAAGACGCGGCATAGTGGAGGTTGATGAGGAGAAGTGCGTAGCCTGCGGTCTATGTGTCAGTGCCTGTCCAAAGTCCATCATCGAACTTCGTCCCAGAGGTCCGAAAAATCGCAGGGTTTATGTTTCCTGCTCGAGCAAGGATAAGGGCGCAATTGCCCGGAAGGCCTGCTCCGTGAGCTGCATCGGCTGTGGTAAATGTGCCAAGGTGTGTGCTTTTGACGCCATTACCATTGAAAACAATCTCGCCTACATAGATCCGGCTAAATGTAAGTTGTGTCGCAAGTGTGTTGATGAATGTCCCACCAAAGCCATTTGGGCTGTCAATTTCCCCATAAAGGTGCCTGTTGCACCTAAGCAAGAAGAGGGGCAGAGCAGCGTTATAAACAATGAAAATTAGGGAGGAACAGATATGAAACGTACATTTTCAATAGGTGGTATCCACCCTAAAGAGAACAAACTCTCACGCGATGCTCAAATCGAGACATTTCCCCTCCCGGATGTAGCCTATATATCGATGGCACAACATCTTGGTGCTCCTGCCGAGCCGGTAGTACAGAAAGGTGACAAGGTCAAGGTAGGTCAGGTTATCGGTAAGCCGACAGGATTTGTTTCAAGTTTCGTACACTCATCCGTATCGGGTACGGTGACTGCAGTAGAGCCCAAAGAAGACCTTGCGGGCATGCCCGTAATGCACGTTGTAATTGCCGTAGAAGGCGATGAGTGGTGCGAAGAGATCGACAGAAGCAAAGATATCGTAAGTGAGATACCATTTTCTGCAGAAGATATTCTTGAAAAGATAAAAAATGCCGGTGTTGTGGGACTCGGCGGAGCCGCATTCCCCACCCATATCAAACTCAATCCCCCTAAGGATAAAAAGGCTGAGTGGCTCATCATCAACGGTACCGAATGTGAGCCCTATATCACATCCGACGACAGGATAATGAGGGAGCGTCCCGACGAGATCGCCATAGGCGCTGCAATTATGATGAAGGCACTCAATGTGGAGAAATGCTACATAGGCATCGAGGAGAACAAACCAGAGGCCATCATTTCCATGATGAAGGCGGCCTCTTCTCATCCCGGTATGAAGGTAGTCGTTCTGGATAAAAAATACCCGCAGGGTGGAGAAAAACAGCTCATTGAGGCACTTACCGGTCGCAGGGTACCCTCGCTGGCACTCCCTATCGAAGTGGGTGCGGTAGTGCAGAATGTAGGCACCTCACTGGCGGTCTATGAGGCTGTTCAGAAGAATAAACCTCTCATTGACAATGTAATTACCCTCACCGGCAGCTGTGTCCCTCATCAGAGGAATTTCCTCGTGAGGATAGGTACTCCATTCTCTAAAATGCTCGATGCCATCGGAGGTCTTCCAAAGGATGCAGCCAAATTCGTCAGCGGAGGTCCTATGATGGGCAAGGCCGTGGCAAACTTGGAGGCATCCACCCTCAAGGCGACCTCTGCGTTATTGTTTCTTACCGAAGCAGAGACCAAGAGAAAGGAGGAGAGCAACTGCATCAGGTGCGGTAAATGCATCGATGCCTGCCCAATGGGTCTGGAACCCTATCTTCTTAATAAACTTTCCCGCATCGGCGGTATGTATGATGAACTCGAGAAAGAGAAAATCCATGACTGCATCGAATGCGGATGCTGTCTATACTCCTGTCCTGCACATATTCCTTTGCTTGACATTATCAGGGTAAGCAAGGCGGAGGTTATGAATATAATGCGTAACAGATCTGTAAAACACTAAACTATGGCAAGACTTTTAGTATCCGGTGCCCCTCACCTGCATGTAAAGGAGAATACACACTCTCTTATGAGGGATGTGCTGATAGCCCTTGCGCCTTCATTGCTGGTTTCCATCTATTTCTTCGGATTTTCGGCAATCAAATTGGTGCTTGTGGGTGTCATTTCCTGTGTTTTGGTCGAATATTTAATCCAAAAATTCATACTGAAGACAAAAGTTACCATCAATGATTTGTCTGCGGCGGTTACCGGTTGTCTTCTGGCACTCAACCTTCCGCCCAGTTCACCCTGGTGGCTTGTGGCAATAGGTGCAATCGTCGCAATCGGTATCGTTAAGATGACTTTCGGCGGCCTGGGACAAAATATATTCAATCCTGCCCTCGTGGGACGTGTCTTTTTGTTGATTTCATTCCCGACGTTAATGACCGACTGGACGATCCCGGAGTCATGGTTCAGGACGGGCGTTGATGCTTTCACAGGTGCAACCCCTCTGGCGATTACCAAGGAAGGCCTGGCGGCCGGACTCACACTTCCCGAGATTTTTGCTGCAAATGAGTTCACATTCAAGGAGATGATTTTCGTAAAGATCGGGGGTTCGGTTGGTGAGGTATCGGCACTTGCACTTATTCTCGGATTTGTCTATCTCCTAATCAGGAGAGTCATCAGGCCGCATATTACGCTTGTTATCGTGGGAACCATCGCTTTGATGACCTGGATTTTTAATATGATCAATCCCGATATCTATACAGGTCCTCTGTTCAACATTTTCACCGGAGGTGTGTTACTCGGCGCCATTTTCATGGCGACCGACTACGTGACATCGCCGATGTCCGTCAAGGGTATGGTCATATACGCTTTCGGCATTGGTGTCATTACTGTGCTTATCCGTTATTTCGGAGCATATCCTGAGGGAGTTTCATTTGCCATTCTCATTATGAACATGGCCGTTCCTCTTCTCAATAAATATTGTAAACCCAAGAGATACGCAAAGGAGGTGAATCATGGCTAAGGAATCCTCTTTCAAAAATATGGTGATAACTCTGTCGGTTATCTGCCTCATTTGCTCTGCACTGCTCGGGGTTGTATATTCCGTAACAAAAGCTCCTATTGAGGCTGCGGAACTGGCCAAAATCAACAACGCCATCAAAGCCGTTGTTCCCGAATGTGACAATAACCCCTCGGAAGAGATGATGGAGGTGGAGGGCAGTGTGGTATATCCTGCAAAAGTGAACGGTAATATCGTCGGCTACGCCATCAAAGTAAAAGCATCCGGGTTTGGAGGCCCAATCCAAATGATGGTTGGCTTCAATGCAGACGGTACAATCTACAATACATCGGTGATTTCCCACGCGGAAACTCCCGGACTTGGTGCCAAGATTTCCGATGAAATCTCCACCAGAACTCAAATAGTGGGCAAAAATCCTGCTTCTTCCAACCTCACCGTTACAAAGGATGGTGGAGAAATAGACGCCATTACCGCTTCAACCATCACCTCAAGAGCTTTCCTCAAAGGTGTTGAAGCAGCCTACAAGGTATTTGTTGAACTTCAAAAACAGCAGCAGCCATGGGAAAATTGAAACTGATAATTGATGGTATCATTAAGAACAATCCCACATTTGTTCTTATCCTCGGTATGTGCCCTACATTGGGTACTACCACGTCGGCCCTCAACGGTATGGGTATGGGCCTTGCTACCCTTTTTGTACTCGTGCTCTCCAATATGACCATCTCTGCAATTGCGAAGCTTATCCCTGAAGAAGTGCGAATTCCTTCTTACATCGTGGTGATTGCGGCATTCGTAACTATAGTGCAGCTGCTCCTGCAGGCATATCTTCCCTCACTTTATGAGACCCTGGGGCTCTTTATTCCGCTGATTGTGGTCAACTGCATCGTACTCGGTCGTGCTGAAGCATATGCCAATAAAAACTCCGTGATTGACTCAGCTTGTGACGGACTTGGAGTAGGACTCGGTTTTACGATAGCCCTGACCATTCTCGGCTTCGTACGTGAACTCCTCGGCAGCGGTTCGATCTTCGGGTGGAAATTCATCGATGGAGATGGAATACTCGCATTCGTACTCGCTCCGGGCGCATTTATAGTGCTCGCATACCTCATAGTATTGTTCAGAAAAGTAACCGCTAAAAAGGCATAACCATGGAATATATCATTATCATCATATCAGCCGTATTTGTCAACAACATCCTGTTGTCGCAATTTCTTGGCGTGTGTCCTTTCCTCGGTGTATCCAAGAAGGTTAATACCGCTCTCGGCATGTCGGCTGCGGTGACCTTCGTAATGGCCCTCTCAACCCTCGCAACCTACCTGCTCCAGTACTATGTGCTCGTTCCCCTCGGCATAGGTTTTCTTCAGACGGTGAGTTTCATACTCGTGATTGCCGGTCTCGTGCAGATGGTGGAGATTATACTAAAGAAGATAAGTCCCGCGCTTTATCAGGCTTTGGGTATTTTCCTGCCCCTGATTACCACCAACTGTTGCGTACTCGGAGTAGCTCTGCTTGTTGTAAACAATGAATTTACCTTCGGTAGTGATCCCCATATGCTCAATCTCGGCCAGTCGGTAGTTTATGCCGTGGCCAGCGCTCTCGGTTTCGGTCTTGCGATAACCCTCTTTGCAGGCATCAGAGAGCAACTTGATCTCAACGATGTTCCCAAGGCTTTCAGAGGGGTTCCGATCTCACTGATAGTTGCCGGCATCATGGCAATGGCATTCATGGGATTTTCAGGGATAGTATGATATGGCAGGATTAAAGGAAATAGAAACAATGCTGAGGGACGGCAAGATAGACAAGGCCTACGACTCCCTCAACGACTATTTGAAGAAAGACCCCGGCTGTGCACACGCCTGGTATCTGTTGGGTGGAATTTATCGCCGCCAACAGCTCTGGGGTGATGCAATAAATGCCTACAACAAGGCAAAGCTCATCGAACCTGACGGCCCCGCCGACGCCGCCATAGAATCCATATACGACATTATCCGATTTGTGAATACGGATTTGATGAATCCCTGATCGAGAGCATTTCTGACCACATTTTTACCGGGAAATTTATAGTTATATCGTTAGACATATATGGGCGGCCTGAAAAGAGCTAAATTGATCTTTTACAGGCCGCTCTTTTTGTAGTGCAAGTCAGTGGGTTACGAGATAATAGATTTGGAAATTTCAAATAATTTCATCAAATTCGCATTTAAACCTGATAGAAAAACTTCGCACATTCTGAGGCCGGTAGGCCAATGCATTGAAGGACAAGAATTTAACACATTATACCTAACACTTAATTGCTACGTTATGGAAAATCAAAAAATTGACTCATTTCTTTCTATTAAAGGGGAGTATTTCCCTTCTGCTAATATCCAGACTATTCGAGATAGACTAGCTGCTACTCCGGACTCGAAGAGCGATCTCATTCGTTTTTACGAATACAAAAATCCAACGGTAATGTTGCTCATTTCCATCTTTTTAGGCCAACTTGGAATTGATAGGTTTATGCTCGGTGATATTGGATTGGGAGTTTTAAAGCTCATTACCGCAGGTGGCTGTGGTATTTGGTGGCTGGTTGACTTGTTTACTGTTCAAGATAGAACAAGAGAGTATAATTACAAGAAATTCATCGAAATTTTGTGGTAGTCTTATCAATCCGGTCGGCTGTCATTATCATTTTTTGAAAGGCACCGGCCGATTTTGATTTTTCGGATTGAAAGTCCTACGGAGAAAATTTCCGTAGGATTTTTTTGTTTTCTCTTAATTATCCCTATCTTTGCAGACCTTTTCTCGAGAAGATAAGGAAGTTAACACAATTATTAACTTTAATTTTTTATTGAAATGGCTGTAAAAATTCGCCTATCGCGCCGCGGAAAGAAGAATTATGCTTTCTTCCACATCGTGGTTGCAGATTCCCGCGCTCCGCGTGACGGTCGCATAATCGAGCAGATCGGTCACTACAACCCCAACACAAATCCTGCCACTATCTCCCTCGATGGAGAAAAGGCCCTAAATTGGCTTAACAAGGGTGCTCAGCCTACTGAGACTGCCCGCCGCATCCTCTCTTATGAAGGTGTTCTCCTCAGGAAACATCTCCAGGGTGGTGTTGCCAAGGGTGCTTTCTCTCAGGAAGAGGCTGACAAGAGGTGGAATGCATGGAAGGCCACGAAGGAGCAAAAAGTTAAATCCAAAAAGCAGGATCTCTTCAATCAGGATCTTGAAGCAAGAAAGGCTGCTATCAGCGCTGAAGCTAAGGTAAATACCGAGAGAGCTGAAGCTATTGCCAAGAGGAAAGCCGAAGAGGCTGCTGCAAAGGCTGCTGAGGAAGCTGCCGCACTTGCCGAAGAAGAGGCTATTGCCGCTGAAGCTGCTGCCGTTGAGGCTGCCGCTACCGAAGCTACTGCTGAGGAAACCGCAGAACCTGTTGCTGAAGCATAGTTTCAGATGAAGGTTGCGAAATCTTATGGTGACAAAGGGGATGTTGTTATCAACTTGTCCCCATCCGACCCAAAAGATATCAATTTTGAAGGACCGGTGTTCATCTATTTTGATGGACTGCCGGTTCCCTTTTTTATCGAATCCTGCCAGGCAAAAGGGGGACGTCGGATCGTGAAGTTTGAAAATATCGACACTTTTGAAGAGGCTGAAGAGATAGTGGGCAAAGAGATCTTTTTAAATATTGACGAAGATCAGGATGATGCTCTATCGATTATCGGCATGGAGGTGTATGATAGCAATAATGCTTTAATAGGAGTAATTACCGATTACACCAACGCTGCAGGAAACGAATTTATTGCGGTTGTTTATGAGGGAGAGGAGGTGCTCCTCCCGCTGCACGACGATCTTATAATTGAGTGGGGAGAAGATCATATTACTCTTGAAATCCCCGCCGGACTACTCTAAGAAGGCTTTTTATAAAAAGAGAAGCGGTAGCCGAATGGCCACCGCCGGTCTCTATTAACCTAAAACTTAACCTATGAAAAAACTATTCGATTTAATAAATAGCAAACCGCGTGCCACAACAAAAAATTCGCGAAAATTTCGCAAAAAATCGTAAAAATTTTATTTCTTCAGGTCAAGTTCTTCGAAAGGAATATCCATTATCGGATATTTATCCCTCTCCTTGCTATAGTTAAAATGCCACCATTCGCCATCGTAGGGCGTAAAACCATGTCTTACCATAATGTCAAAGAGTAGGGTACGGTTGTAGATGACAAGATCGGGAAGGTCCATATAGCCGGCGGCAGCAACTTCCGTAAATTCGTCAAATTCGGTTGGCATCTCCAGCTCTTCACCGGTCTCGAGGTTTATGATGGTCAGATCTACGGCAAATCCGCGGTTGTGATTTGAACCTTTAGTTGGTGAAGCCACAAATACGGTGTCTTGATAGACTTCATAAAAATAGAGGGTGGCCGCATAGGGGCGGTAAGCATCAAAAATCTTCAAACCGAGTCCGCGTGTGGCAAGTTCTTCCTGAATGGCAAGCAGCGCTTCAGCCACCGGACGGCGTGCGTATGCTTCCGGACCGGTATAAATCTGCGTGCCGGTGAAATTGTTTTCAGTGGCATAACGGATATCCAGTACCACGCCTGGAATGAAGGTACTCAGGTCCACCAATTCCATATCGGGATCGGCAGCCACGCTCTCGAGGTATCCCTCGTAGGTGTTGATGATTTCAAGTCCGTAGGGGTTGCGCGGATCGGGTCCTTTCTGCTTGGGGGCGCAGGAAAATGCCATGAAGGCTGCCAAAATCAGCGGCAGAAGTCTTAAAGTGAATCTCATAGGGTCTAATCTCTCTTCTTTGGTGTAAAAATAAGTTCGTCGAGGGTCCTTTTGGGCACGTGGTGCGTGCCGTCGGGTTCTCTCCAATATTTGTAATCTCCCTCTTTCATATCCTCTACTACAACCTTTTCTTTAGGTACTCCGAGAGCGAGGACATTGATGATCTTCAAATGATCGGGCAGCTGCAGCAGATCTGAAAGTTCGTCACGTTTTACAGCGCCGATGATGCAGCCACCGTATCCCAGCTCCACCGCTTGCAGCAAAATGCTCTGTGCGGTTATACCGTGGTCGCAGGAATATCTGTCAGAGATGGTAGTGTCGTGAAGTTGGATGATGTAGGCGGAGGGGCGTTCCCCTTCGCACGGACCATCCCAGTCGGTCAGATAGCCCGCCCAGGCGAGAGTGGGGAAGATGGCTTCACATTGTTCCTTCTCGGAGTAAAGAGCATATTTGAGGGGCTGAACATTGCGTGCAGAGGGTGAAAAGCGTGCAGCCTCCACCATTTTCAGCAGATGCGCTCTTTTTACCGGCTTCTCCTGATGGAAACGGCGGTAACTGCGGCTCTTTTTTACAAGTTCGAGGAAATCCATCATTTGTTTACGAGCGTGATGGAGATGATGGCAATATCAGTGTCAGGACGGCCGTTACGGTCGGTTTTCACTGAGGCAATTTGGTCAATGACGTTGAGTCCTTCAATGGTTTCTCCGAAGATGGTATATTCACCGTCAAGGTGCTTGCAGCCCTCTTCACTTTGTACTATATAAAACTGAGATCCGCTGGATTCTTTGCCCGGATTGACGGCATCACCGCGTCTTGCAGCAGCCAGTGCACCCTTTTTATGCTTTTTGCCTGCATCCACACATTTGGCGATCTCATTGGGGAGGGTATATCCCGGACCGCCCATTCCGATTCTGTCAAACTTAGTAGAATCCTTGGTGTTTGGGTCGCCCACCTGAATCATGAAATTATTGATGACCCTGTGGAAAAGGATGTCGTCGTAGAAATGTTTATTCACCAGTTTGACAAAGTTGTCGCGGTGTATCGGCGTCTCCTTATAGAGCTTTACCTTTATTGTGCCTTTTGTGGTTTTGATGGCGTAGATCGGTTCCTCGGGGAACTTTACTTTGATTGCTGCAGCATCGTCGCCTTCCTGCAGTTTGGTTTCTTCTCTGTTCATGTCATCTTGATTGTCAATTGTGTCGTCCGTTTCAGCTTCTGAGAGGGTGGTCAAAGATTGAATCTCCTCTGAAGCGTCGTTTCCGGATTTGTTGCCGCCCTTACAGCCGGCTATAATCAGCGCTACTGCGCAGAAAAGTAGTAATAATCTCTTTTGCATGATCTTTATGGGTTTTTGAATCCCAAAATTAGCGATTTTTTTGTAAGTTTGCTAATTATTTATTGTTGTCAGATGGCGAATCCATTGAAACAGCTTGCGGGCGAAACAGCGATTTATGGGCTGAGCACGATATTGGCCAGAATAGTCAATTTCTTGCTGGTCCCACTCTACACCAGGGTTCTTGTCCAGTCGGATTATGGCGTGGTGACCGAGTTCATGGCCTACATTGCCATTCTTCAGGTGGTGCTTGTGCTTGGTCTGGAGACGGGGTGTTTCCGTTTTGCCAGCAGGGAAGGGGTTGACAAGCGCTCTGTCTTTTCCACGGCATTTGTCATTGTCGGCCTTCTTTCTCTACTCTTTTTCATAGGTATTTCCATTTTTGCAGGCGACATAGCCTCAGGACTGGGATATGAAGGGTTTTCCAATATCATAATCTATGTGGCTGCCATCCTTGCCATCGACTGTTCCACGGCGATTATCTTTGCCAAACTCAGATATGAGCACAAGGCATTGAGGTTTGCCATCATCAAGACTCTCAAGATATTTACCGAGGTTGGTGTCAACCTCATCCTCTATCTGGTGATGCCGGCTCGTTTTGCAGCAAATCCCAATCATTGGCTGCTCAATTTTGTGAGCTCCACACCTGACTTTACATACGCGATATTCGCAATTTTCATCAGTTGTATATTTGCTGTTGTAATGCTTTTGCCGGACTTGATGCATCTGAGATTGCGTATCGACCGCAAGTTGTGGAAGCCGTTGCTGGCATATTCCATCCCGCTTATGATTGCCGGTCTCCCCGGAGTGATGAATGATTTCCTCGACAGGATATTGATGCGTTTCCTCAACGCGGATCCCCTCACATGGAGAGCGGATCTGGGTGTTTATCAGGCAGGAGTCAAGATTGCAGTGATAATGTCGCTTTTTATCCAGATGTTCAGGTATGCGGCGGAACCGTTTTTCTTCCAGAAACAAAAGGAAAGCGACAGCAAGAGAGTATACGCAACCGTGATGAAATGGTTCGTAGCCTTTTGTATGTTCGGTTTTCTGGCCATAATGCTCTTCATGGATGAAATAGGACTCATACTAGGCAAGGATTTCAGAGTGGGGCTTTCGATTGCTCCTATCATGCTGATGGCATATGTTGTGCTTGGAATGCTTTTCAATGTAGATATGTGGTATAAGTTGGCCGGAAAGACGCGCTATGCCATCTATGTCGCCCTGGCCGGCCTTGCCGTCACCATTGCGGTAAATGTGATATTTATGCCGATATATTCCTACCATGCTGCAGCATGGGGGCACCTTGCAAGTTATGCGGTGATGCTGCTCATCAGCACCCTGCTGGGCCGCAAACATTACTATATCCCTTACAGGTGGGGTCGCATTTTCCTCTTGATAGCCATTGCCCTGGCAATTTACGCTTTAAGTACACTCCTGCCGGAAATGTCTCTCTGGCCTAAACTCATAGTTCACGCATTGCTTGTATTGCTCTATCCGGCATTGATCGCCGCCATGGTTATTTTTGAAAGAAAAAAGAAAAACACCCCCGCTATATGAAAGTCAGAATAGTCAATAAATCTGCATTCGAGGTTCCCCAATATGCCACCCCATATTCCGCAGGAATGGATTTGCGGGCAAATATCTCCGAGCCTGTGACACTGGGCTCGCTTTGCCGTGCAATGATTCCTACGGGACTCTTCATCGAGCTTCCGGAAGGCTATGAGGCACAGATAAGACCCCGCAGCGGCCTGGCCGCGAAACATGGTATTTCGGTCACAAACAGTCCCGGCACCATAGATGCCGACTATCGTGGCGAAATCAATGTGCTGCTGGTAAATCTCTCTCCCGACCCCTTTACCATCAACCCGGGAGAACGTATTGCACAGATGGTGATCTCCCGTCATGAAAAAGTGGAGTGGGAGGAGGTGGATGTTTTGGGAGATACCGGACGAGGTGCCGGCGGATTCGGTTCCACGGGCAGAAAATAACAATTAAGGAGGGAATTTATTATGATTACACTTGATGAACTCTATAAATTGTATAAAAAATGCGGCTCCGTTACCACGGATAGTCGCAAAATAACCCCCGGATCCATGTTTTTTGCCCTAAAGGGCGATCGTTTCGACGGTGACGATTTCGCGCTTCAGGCGCTTGAACAGGGGGCAAAATGTGCGATAGTGGACAGAGCAACACTCGATGGCGTCTCTCCGGGAGTCGGCAAAGGAAATTGCATCCTGGTGGAGAACGTGCTTGTTACCCTTCAGAAGCTGGCACACTATCATCGAACTCACTTCAATATTCCGGTGCTGGCGATTACCGGAACCAATGGCAAGACGACTACGAAGGAACTCATTGACGCGGTACTTTCGCAGAAATACAGGACTATGGCCACCGAAGGCAATCTGAACAACCATATCGGCGTACCCTTGACGCTGCTGAACATCAACGAGAAGACGGAAATAGCCATAGTCGAGATGGGAGCGAGCGCTCCGGGTGAAATAGCCGCACTTGTAAAGCTTGCCGAGCCCACTTGCGGTATCGTGACCAATGTGGGTAAAGCACACCTGCTCGGATTCGGCTCATTTGAGGGAGTCAAGAGGACAAAAGGGGAACTCTATGACTATTTGAGGCAGAATGGCGGAACCATCTTTTTCAATGAAGAAAATGAAGATCTCAAGGGAATGCTTGCGAATCGTCCCGGAGTAGTGACTCGTAAATATGGTATCACCTGCTATGAGGTCTCTCTGATAGGAAAAGAGGAGGATTCACCCTATCTTAGCCTCAAGGTGTATGACCGGATAATAGATACCAATATGATCGGTACTTACAATGTGGATAATGTGTTGGCGGCAGTCTCCATAGGAGAATACTTTGAAGTACCCTTCAGCGATATCTGCAAGGCCATAGAGAGCTACTCTCCCTCCAACCATCGTTCGCAGATGCTCCAAACCCCCTACAACATCCTGATCCTGGATGCTTACAATGCTAATCCCACAAGCATGCGCGCCTCACTGGATAATTTCCTGCAGCTGCCTTTGGAGCACAAATGGGTAATTCTCGGAGATATGCTGGAGCTGGGTGATGACTCCTTGGAAGAGCACAAGCGGATAGTGGAACTACTCCGGCGTCAGAGGTCTTTGGAGAAGATAGTGCTGGTGGGGAGGGAGTTTGCCAAGGCTGCAGCCGAACTCAAACCCGATAGGGTGCAGTTGTTTAACAATGTGGAGCAGCTCAAGGAGCACTTTGAAAAGAAGCGTCCCGAAGGAGTTTCCATCTTTATAAAAGGTTCCAACAGTATCCGGCTCTCCGTACTTGAAGAAGTTTTGTAATCAATATAAATATTTATGCGCAGATTTTTCATAGCAGTGTTGTCGATATTGATACCGCTGGGAAGTACCGCGGGGATATTTAACCTTGGCAAGATTTCATATACAAAATATGTGAATCCCTTTGTCGGGACGGATTTCCACGGGCATACGTTTCCCGGTGCGGCATACCCTTTCGGCATGATCCAGCTTAGCCCCGATACGCGTACCGACAACTGGGATGGTTGCTCGGGCTATCACTATTCGGATAGCACCATCTGGGGTTTTTCCCATACGCACTTGAGCGGAACGGGATGCGCTGATTATTGCGATCTGCTGGTGATGCCGGTAGTCGATTATTTGGGTTTCGTGACGGCGATGGAGGAGGAGGCAGGACGTGAGATGGAGGATTTTCCGCAGGATTATATCTTTAACGAATACTATGAGTCTCCATTCGACCACTCGGACGAAAAGGCCTCTCCGGGCTATTACGGAGTCTATCTGCAGCGCTGGGGAGTACAGGCCGACCTGAGTGTCGGCAGGCGCTCTGCGATGCACAAATATATGTTTCCAAAGGGAGTCGAACCGCAGCTGGTGATAGATCTCGAGCATAGGGACAAGGTACTGGATTCCTATATAAAACAGGAGGGATATAATGCCATCAGCGGCAGGCGCAGGAGCCAATCCTGGGCTAAGGATCAGGACCTCTATTTTTACATGGAATTCAATCGTCCGATCAAGCTTGCGCAGATTGTTGGGGGAGAGGGATATGGGGCAAAGGCACTGCTTACCTTCAAGAAATGGTTTTTCAGCAGGGACCTCTATGTAAAGGTGGGCATTTCCTCGGTTTCGGTAGAGAATGCTCGCGCAAATGTCTGTTCTGAAATAAAAAGGTGGCATTTTGGGGAGGTCAAGTACAAGGCAGATAAGGCCTGGAATGAATATCTTTCAAAGATTGAAGTTGAAGGTGACCATGATCTGATGGAGGTGTTCTATACGGCGCTTTATCATACCGCCATTGCGCCGAATCTCTATTCCGATGTAAACGGCGAATATCGCGGAATGGATCGCAAGGTACATAAGGCCAAAGGTTATGACCGCTATACGGTATTCTCCCTCTGGGATACATTCAGGTCTCTGCATCCTTTGCTGACCATCATTGAAAGGGAGCGCACGACGGACTTCATCCGTTCTTTTCTCTCCATATACGACGAGTGCGGCAAACTTCCGATATGGGAACTGGCCGGCAATGAGACCAACTGTATGATAGGATACCATTCGGTACCGGTGATTGTAGATGCTTTCGTCAAAGGTATAGGGGGATTTGATGCAGATGCGGCTTTGGATGCCATGGTGGAGAGTTCGCGCAAAGCTGAATTCGGGATAGACGTTTACATCAACAATGGTCTTGTCCTGGCTGAAAAAGAGCACGAATCTGTCTCCAAGACACTCGAATATGCGGTTGACGACTGGTGTATTGCGCAGATGGCATATCTTCTCGGGCGTGACACCATTTACAATGACTATATCCGCCGCGCAAAGTATTACCGCAATATTTACGATCCCTCAACGGGATTTATGCGTCCCCGTATCAACGGTATCTGGCTCACTCCATTCGATCCGAATGAGGTAAATGTTCACTATACCGAAGCCAATTCCTGGCAATACACATTCCATGTGCCGCAGGATGTTTCGGGGCTTATGAATCTTTTCGGCGGTGAAGAGGCTTTTGACAAACGTTTGGATGACCTTTTTAGTGCCTCGACGGAGATTTCCGGATGGAATTCGGCAGATATGACCGGACTTATCGGGCAATATGTCCAGGGAAATGAGCCCAGCCACCATATAGCATATCTTTACTCTTATGCAGGCAAGCCCTGGAAGACTCAGGAAATAGCCCATAAGATAATGACCGAACTTTTTACCGCGGAACCCGACGGACTTTGCGGCAACGAAGATTGCGGCCAAATGTCAGCCTGGTATGTTTTCAGCGCTTTGGGATTTTACCCCGTGCTTCCCGGCAGTGACCAATATGTGCTGGGAACACCTCTATTTGAGAGAGCCGTCATACATCTCGAAGATGGTACTGACTTTACCCTTTTGGCTCCCGATGTCTCTTATGAGAATTTTTATGTGAGTGGAATGAAAAGAGATGGTTTAGATTATCCATATTCATATATCATTTACGATGATATTTTCTCAGGAGTGGAATTCGAGTTTGAAATGAGTGAGGAACCTGATGAAGAGTTTGGCTTTGACCCATCTGTAAGACCGATCTCGGCCATTGAAGGGGACTTTGTGGAAAATCCCTGGGTGAATGTTTCCAATCCGATGTTTCTGAAGAGTGTTGAGGTAAGTCTCGGCGCATTGTATCCCGATTACCGCATCTGGTATAGCGTGGAGCCTCTTGACGGGGAAAAGACAAGCACCGGAAGCGGTGATTTCAAACTCTATACGGGACCTTTTACTCTGTCGGAATCCTCGCGCATTCGCTGTTATTGTGAAAATGACTCCTGGCTTCGCAGCCATATCACCGAATCGGTGGTCAGAAAGATAAGTTCTACCTACAATGTCACAATTAAAGAGAAATACAGCAGACAATATTTCGCCGGAGGAGACCTTGGTTTGGTGGATGGTATCCGCGGAAGTGTAAATTTCCGTCTGGGTGGTTGGCAAGGCTACCAGAGAAAGGATTTTGAAGCTATCATAGACCTGAAAAAGCCACGAAATGTGACACAGCTCGCTGCAGGTTTTCTACAGGATATCAAATCCTGGATATGGATGCCCCGGTATGTGGAATTTTATACATCAATGGATGGGGTCACATACCGATTTGCCGGCAGAGTAGGCCACAATGTGGCTGATGATGACTACACGCCTCAGATTCACGATCTAAAGATAACCCTCCTGGATGATTACGGTGACAAAAGTGAGGGCGTCGAAGCACGCTACATCAAGGTGTTTGCAAAGAATTACGGTAAAATACCCAAATGGCATCTCGGCGCCGGCGGCAACGCCTACATCTTTACCGATGAAGTAATTATTAAGTAGTGTAAAAAAGCTCCGCTTTTTTTATAACATTTCCGTATTCTTCTTCGAGGAGCCGTTTGTGTTCCAGATAATCCGGGTCGGTGATTGATTTGGCACCTCGGGGGCATTTTTTTATGCAGGCGCCGCATTTAATGCATATTCCATTAGTTATGGATGGGTCAGAAATGTTTATCGAGCCCATAGGGCAGAGTAGGGCACAAAGTCCGCATTTTGTGCATTTCTCAGGATCTGTCATGGGCTTGACTTTGCGTATGTCTATGCTTTTGTTGTCGCTGATTACGGCCTTGTAATAGGAATAGGGAGCAGGATTGCCGGGTACGGCTACTGGAGTATGGTCGCCACAGATAGAGTGGGGATTATTTGTAATAATTTCTGCTATTTTTCTCGCAAAATCCTTTGCTAATTGCAGATCTTTTTCATTCGGACGGCCTCCCGCGAGAGTGGTGGAAAAGGAGTGTTCTGCCGGAAAAGCTGCCGCAGCGACGGTTTTAAAACCGTTTTCTTCCATAATATCCCTCAATTCTACCAAAGCATCATCATACGCTCTGTTGCCATAAGTGACGACGGGTATCCCAAGAGCTCCTCCACCTTTGATAGAGACGAAAAAGGGCCGAATCAGATTGGGAACTCTGCCGATATAAGTTGGAACCCCGAAGAATACCACATCATCAACTCCAAATAGGGGAGCACTTTCCCTTTTTTCAGGCAGTGTAACATCCATTTCAGCAAAATCACAGCCCATTGCGGATGCAAATGATCGGGCCATACTTCTGATCACCTTTGCGGTCCCGCCCGTAGGGCTGAAATATAATGCAATTACTTTTTTCAAAATCCTTCAGCACTACCCCTATTCGTAGAGATAATATTTTTTTGAGAGCTCCCTAAAATGCTCCACGTCCTTATTCCAGTATTCAATAATATCGGATACGAGGAAATTTTTACCGAATGTTAGGCGGATATGGTCTGTACCGCATACGATGTCGGTGGTCCTGTTTTTTCCTCCCTCATAGGGATTGTGATCGGGATAGAGTTGGTGTATAGCCTGCATCACATAAAAGTTGATCAGTGTCAATGGGGCTATGTCGTAATCTGTGAAGAAATATTGTACACCGTGGAGGAGTTTCCCCTGACTTGAGCCAAAGAAGGGTTTGTAGTGGATGGTGCGCCAGGCTACTCCGGGGATGTTGTAACTGTCGAGTTCTGTTTTGAGGTCATCGGCATCGACCCATTCTGCAGCAAATGTCAGGAAGGGAAGGGTGTAGCCTACACCGATATTGAGATAGTGGCCTGAAAAGTCTCCTACAATGCCTGCACAAGGATAACCGATTGCATTCTGTGCCTGAGGCACCTGCGGTGAAGGGAGAATCCAGGGAAGTCCGGTTTTATCGTATGTCATATCGCGGCTCCAACCCTCCATGGGCACGACCGTTAGTTTGCAAGTAACATGCTCGTCTTCACCTCTTTGGCCGGTGTTGAGGCCTTCCTCATTTATAAGGCGGGCAAATTCGCCGACTGTAAGTCCATAGACATAGGGAATCTTGAATTCGCTTATATAGGAGAAAAATCCGGGTTCAACGTAGTTGCCCTCCACCTTGAGACCTCCGAGAGGATTGGGTCTGTCGAGAACGATGACTTCTACATCGTTTTCTGCGCAGGAACGCATCATAAGGCCGAGAGCGCTTATGAAGGTATATGAACGTGCGCCAACATCCTGGATATCATATACCACGGCATCGAGACCCTCGAGCATTTCGGGAGTAGGTTTCAGGGTTTTACCGTAGATGGATAATACAGGCAGACCTGTTTTCCCATCAACTTCATCGTCAGCATGTCCGCCTGCATAGATGTCACCACGTACGCCGTGTTCGGGAGCGAAAAGCTTTACCAGTTCTACACCTTCTGCGTTGAAAAGGATGTCGATTGTGGAGTTTAGGTTGCGGTCAACACCGCTGGGATTGGTCAAAAGACCGATTTTTTTGCCCTTGAGAGGCTCAAAATCATTGTCGACGAGCACTTCCAGTCCGCTTTTAACAATCGCATCATCCGTCGCGGGATTTTTGGGATTGCCGGCATTACCGGTGCTGCTGCAAGAGCAAAATGTTACAAGAGCCACAGCAAATAGTATGATGTTTTTTTTCATGATTGTATTTTTTAAAGTTCTGCTAAAGTGAGTTATTCTGCAACTTCCTTGGTCTTTATTCCGAAACTGGCAGGTAAACGCCTCATTACAAGGAAAGAAGCCAGGATGCCCGGAAGAGTACAGATACAGACAAAGATAAAGAACATGGGATAGCCCATTGCCATTTGGATTTTACCTGCAAACATACCGGGGATCATCATACCGAGTGCCATAAGACCCGTTCCGATGGAATAGTGAGCTGTTTTGAATGCACCCCGAGCAATATATACCAGATAGAGGGTGAATGCAGTGAATCCAAATCCGTAACCTAGTTGCTCTCCTGCAACGCATCCGATTATCGCCCAGATGTTTTCTGGTTGAGCATAGGCAAGATAGACATAAAAAGCGTCGGGGATGTTTATTGCCAGTGCCATGGGGATTATCCACTTCTTGAGACCTCCTTTGGAGATACAAATGCCGCCTATGATACCACCAACAAGCAGTGCAATAACACCTACGGTACCCTTAATCATACCGATATGTTCATTACCAAGTCCGAGGCCGCCTGCGTCGATGGGATCCTTCAGAAATGGAATGGCAAGCTTCAACAGTTGACTCTCTCCAAGTCGATAGGTCAGGATAAAAAACAGGGCGAGACCGATGTCATTTTTCTTAAAGAAATCGACAAAGGTCATTATAAAATCCTTCATTAATTGCTTGAAGGTGATGTTTTCTCTTGAAACATCACTTGCAGGTTTGGGTAGAGCAATCGAGTGCCATATGGTGAGTCCGAGAAAGATGGCTGCCAACAGGAAGAAGCAGGCACTCCAGGATACAACATAGTTTCCTTCCCATCCTGGAACGATCGCTCCTTTTGCCAAAAAACCGACAAGGACCACGAGTCCGCCCTCCACAAAAATAGTGGCGAGTCTGTATGCGGTGTTACGAATGCCGACAAACAGGGCCTGGTCGCCTTCCGATAGGCCGAGCATATAAAATCCGTCAGCTGCGATGTCGTGGGTTGCACTGCTGAATGCCATCAGCCAGAAAAATGCCAGACAGGTTTGCAGGAAGAAAGTGGTGGGGATTGAAAAGGCGATACCTGCAAAGGCTACCGAAACGAAGGTCTGCATAAGGATAACCCACATTCGTTTGGTTTTGATCAAGTCAATGATTGGGCTCCAGATAGGCTTTATTACCCACGGCAGGTAGAGCCAACTGGTGTACAGAGCAATTTTATCATTGTCGAGCCCCAGGTCCTTGAACATGACAACAGCGAGAGTCATAACCGCAACGTAGGGCAGACCCTGCGCAAAGTACAGCGTGGGGACCCAAGCCCACGGAGATCTTTTTCCGGATTGTTTTTTCATAAGTTTTATGGTTTTAATATTGTTTGTCGATAGATGCTCCGTGGAAATAGTGAAGAAGGATTTCGCGGTAGTCATATCCAAGGTCACCCATTACGGCTGCGCCAATCTGGCAGAGTCCTACGCCGTGTCCCCATCCCGCTCCAATGAGTGTGAATGATGCAGGAGCGCCGGATGCTGTTACACCCTCTTTTTCCACCACGAAAGCTGAGCTGTAGAGGTGGGAAGGAGAGAGAGTCCTGCGGATCTCCAGTTCCTTGCCGATGGTGCGAGAGCGCCTGGAACCTACTATTCTAAGTTTCCAAATGCGACCTGAAGTACCTCTGGCAACGGGGATTAGGTCGAGGATCTCACCGTAGTCCACTCCCGAACGACTTTTAATCAGATCAGAGAGCTCTTTCTGAGAGTACTTCTCCTTCCATCGGTAAAAATTGAGTGTCTCCTGGTCGTAGGTATTTAGCACCTGGGAGAGGATACGCATGTCGGTAGTATTGCAGAAAGCTTCCGGAGAACTGTAAATCCACTCGCGGGCATTCTCCTCAATGGTGAGGTCGGGAATGGGATTTCCGCTCTTGTTGTCAAGTTGCTTGCGAAGATATGGCATCTCTTTATCTTCCCAGCAGTAGGGGAATTCTTCAAAAATTCCTCCACAGGACTTAGAAAAGCGTGCATCGCAGATTTTACCCTCATAGGTTAATACCTCGCCCCAGGTCTCTTCGATGACCTCCCTTACGGCCTGTGTGGAGGCGCGGGTGAGTCCTTGATAGCGCTGGCAATGGTCATCCGCACAAACATCAAAATTGGTGTGATCCTCACGATCATACCACTTGATTAGCTCCTCTTCCGTTTCGGTACATGCGGAATATTCTTGCGCTGAAGCAGTTATTTCCTTGTTCTTGACTATCTGTGCAAGTGTCCAGGAGCGGGATATTACTGCATGGGCCTTAAGCAGCTGTTTTGAAGAGGTGGCGCTCATTTCGGAGGAGATCACGCTGATAAGGTAGTCTTCGATGCCGATGAGATTGATAGCGGTCACCTTGCCTTTTTCCACTATAAGTTTGAGGTTGCCGGCGAAGACCTGATCTTCTTTTCTTTCCCAGTGGAAATTGACACCGATTGTGACCTCCTTTAGTTTGAAAGCGGCATTGTCCTCACTCGAGGAGAAGATTATCCGGTCGTGGAGCTCTCCGTCGAAGAGCACTTTACCATTTTTAACCGAAGCCCGATAGTCGCCCTTATAGATCTTACCGCCGGCATTATAGGGCGTGATGAAGCTGAATTCTATTTCTTCTTCAGAGAAAATGCCTACAGCAAGCTCCTCTTGAGCCCTTTTGAGTCTCTGTTCCATAATTTGTGATGATATTTTGTCCAATGATACTTCTTCTATGATACTTGTTAGTTTGTCGGCAGTCAGCAAATTAAAGCTCTCTCGCGATGATACTATTGCTACTCCACCCATCTCCACTGAAGCCGGACTGATTAGAATACGCTCTTTAGGGTCTTCCGCTGAAAAGCAGGCGGGTCTGGATTCCCTGCGGAAAAAGACCAAAGTGGAATAAGTACCTGCCTCCCACCAGGAGAGAATGTTTACACGGGGTTCCCACTCTGTGCTATCGACGATTTGTGCGCTGCTCATCAGGCGTGAAAAAAGAGTATCAATACCGCTCCTACTCTTACTTTGGAGCAGATAGGTACCGCCCGACCAGATGGAAAAACGACTTATGCTGCCGGAGATGCAGCTGTAAACCGGTTCCAGGTGCTCTCCCTTGCGTGCAACAACCTCCGAAGGCATATTTCCGGCCGGAACGGCCTGGAAGTGGAGATGATCGGGCGCAGAGGCACCGCACATCGGACCGTTGTAAAAGATGGTATAATCCGGCAATTCACGGGCGATGGCAGCCATATCGGCGAAATGTCCCTCTATTTGCTGTTTCTTGTGGTATGAAAGGGAAATGGTGAAATGAAGGTCGAAGATTGGGAAGGGATTTACCCTGAAAATGTATTCTTCCTGAGTTGCAGGGCTGCGCCACGCAGTGCCGAGTTGCTCAGGAGAGAGTCCTTCTTCGCATAGGAAGCATTGTCGGTTGCGAATGGTCTCCTCGCTTATATCTGCCATTACCGAGGCTTCCCTGGCAGGATTGAAGAGGAGTCTGGCAGGATAACCGTCAATGTCAAACTCTTTGACCTCCATACCCGAGAGAGCCTGATGATTGACAAATGCCCTCCCGTGGAGCGAAAGTTCACGGGAGAACATCTGTTCTATACTCTCTTTTAGGGAGGCCATATCGCTACTTGCGGTTCATTGCAACGCGGGCTTTAAGTTCCCAGGTGCGGAGTCGGTCCTTATAGAGGTTATTGGCATTTACCTTCTCGATATCAAGGGACGCGTCCGAATTGTCATCCCATCTACGGCATACATATAGTACGTCATAGATACGGCCGATCTGATATTCGCGGCTTACGCGCAGACCCACCGCATAGTCCTCGCCATATTTGGTCGTAGGAAAATTGATGGTGCGAAGCATCGGTGTGTAGAAAGCTCTCGGTGCTCCCAAGCCGTTGATGCGAAGTGCATTGTTGCGGCCGTTATCGGGGGTCCACTCTCTATGGTCGATGATTCCGGGAGGAATGGTTTCCATATGGAAGTTGGTCATACGATATGTGCCTACAACCATTGCACAGTTCTGCTCGTAAAATGCGTCAACAATCTTCTGAATACTGTTTTCATCCGAATAGACATCGTCGGAGTCGAGTTGGATGGCAAATTTTCCGCATTTGGGATGGTGGATTGCCACATTCCAGTTGCCGCCTATGGCGTGATAAGACTTATCCTGAGCAATGTAGATGAGTTTTTCATTGTCTTTGAATGACTTGATGATCTCTACTGTACCATCGTCTGAGTTGTCATCCACAACTATAACATTGTATTTGAAGTTGGTTTTCTGGCTGAGAGCTGAAGTGATGGCGTCCTTGATGGTGCGCACCCTGTTTTTGCAGGGAATAACAACGGAAGCCTCATATTCGAATTTGCCTTCAGCAAATTCCACATCCCTGAATTTGGGCTTGAGGTATCCGCCTATAACCTTCAGATGTTCCGTACAGGCCTGTTCCATCTCAATTTGTACAGCCCTGTTCTTGGGGTCAACATAGTCAAACAATTTCTCGCCCGATTTGCGGGTGTCTGTTTCGACATCGTAATAGAGATATTCATTTATATGCTCAAGGTCGCCTTTCTGCGAAACTTTGAGGCGCAGATCGTACATTGCAGCAAACTTATAGTCGATATTCATCCTGGAAACTGCCTCTTTAACTGCATCGCTCCTGTAGAATAGAACAGAACCGAAGTCAAAATCATCTCTCAACGAACCGAACTGATAATCGATTACGGGGGCATTGGAGCGCAAGTCACCCACCTGTTTGAAGTGATCCGCATATACCATGGCTGCACCTGTATCTTCAATGATGTTTACCATTCTCTCGAGCGAAAATAGTACGAAACTCAAAGAGGTGTATTTGGTATAGATCAGGGAATATTTGTTGTCTGACTTAGCTGCTATGGCCTTTACTGCTGCTGTGCTGTTGATGGAGGGGACATTGATTACCTTGCATCCCAACGCCTCTGCAGAGTGGTATGCAGTCTCACCCGCATAAAGGAGATATATATTGTCCACCAGTTGTTGGGCTTTGAGATTTTCAACCGTCAGCTTGACCTGTGTTTCATTTTGGAAAGGAATAAAGCAATTGATTTTCTTCATTTTTTAATTGATATTATTGATAATTTTTACTTTGATTTCTGAATATTGTTTTAAAGCGCGTAAAGATACTAATAAATATGAAATCGGCCATATCAAATGGCACTACGAAACATATAAGGCGGAAATGCAGTTGGTCGTAAAAGAGGCCCATGAAGCTCTCTCTCCGATGATATGACTATTGCATCAGATGTTTTTTAGAATTGTTGCGCCAGCCGGCATCGGATTTCCATTGGGAGAAATAGATGATGAGGTCGGCATCCGACTTGTATTGGACAAAATAGATTTTCTTTTTGGCGTCTGACTTATATTTGACAAAATGCCAGATGCCGTCGTTGCCTGAAGCGTCAGATTTGTACTCCGTCTTATAAACGATCAAATCGGCATCAGACTTATATTCGGACACAAAGACCTTGACGTCTGCATCGGACTTATAATCAACGGAGTAAACGGTTTGTGCCCCGGCTTGAAGTCCGACCGGCAGCAATATTGCTGCAATAATGATGATGCGTAAAAACTGTTTCATGCCCTAAAAATACTATTTTAAAGTTTAAAAATGCAAAAATACGGCCATTTATGGAACTCTTTTTGCTGCATGATTAATAAAACGTATATCAGATATGAAATTTAAAGTTAGCAGAAGAATTGTCAGAGAAGGAGATATTGTTGAGGTAACATGGGAATGCCCCGAAGCAGAATCTGCAAGGATTACCATCGACAATGGCTACAGGTCGGCAAGTGCGGTTGTTCCTCCCAGCGGTTCAAAAAAATACAAACTCAACCGATCCAAAGGCAGGACGCGTATTACACTTTTTGCCAATTGCCACGGTACGCCCGTACACCGAGAAATATTTGTAATAGTCAGAAAATCAAGGTCGTCAAAAGTAAAGAGCGACAACACCGTTTATGACAGTTACACCCGTATGGATAAGCCCAATTTAAAACAGCGTTTCAAGATATTTCGCGAACGTCTTACTTACACATGGCAATATCTCCCTGCACAGAAAAAGTTGGCCTACACACTTTTATGGCTCTTATTCGTGGTAATGCTCCTGAGTGCATTCATTCCCAAGGCGACCTACTTTGCACTCCTGGCCCTTGCTGCATATCTGTTATGGTATATCTACAAAAAGTAGAAACTACTGCCTGACTAGGCCCAAAAACAAAACGGGATGGCCGAATGGTCATCCCGTTTGTTTATAAATGTCATGCGATTAAGATTATACCTCTTCGCCTACAACTTCAACTGAGATGGTGGCTTTGATGTCGCGGTAGCATTTTACCACTGCTTCATATGTGCCCATCTCTTTAATGGTGTCGGTACCGGTTATGATAACGTTCTTGCGGTCAACATCGTGGCCAAGAGCAACGAGGGCTTCGGCAATCTGGATATTGTTGACACTTCCGAACACTTTGCCCTTTGAGCTCACCTTTGTGGTTACCTTTACGGTAATTCCTTCGAGAGCATTTGCAAGAAGTGTAGCATCCTCACGAATCTTGGCCTCTTTGTGTGCGCGCTGGCGAAGTTTCTCAGCGAGAACTTTCTTGGCGGAAGGTGTAGCCATGATAGCCATTCCCTGAGGGATGAGGTAATTGGCAGCGTATCCGTTTTTTACCGTAACGATATCGTCCTTATGTCCGAGGTTAGGGACGTCCTGCTTCAAAATAATTTCCATAATCTCCTCCTATTTCAATAAATCGGTTACATACGGGAGCAATGCAATGTGTCTTGCTCTCTTTATTGCCTGTGCTACTTTCTTCTGGTATTTCAGAGAAGTACCGGTGATGCGGCGGGGAAGAATCTTACCCTGCTCGTTGAGAAATTTCTTCAAGAACTCAGCGTCCTTGTAGTCGATATACTTTATGCCGGCTTTTTTGAAACGGCAATATTTCTTCTTCTTGATATCTACTGTCGGTGGATTGAGATAGCGGATGTCATCTTGTTGTGCCATTGTGTAATCTCCTTATTCTTTAACTGTGGTTTCTTCCTCTGCAACCTCTGCCTTGATCTCTGCTTTAGGCTCTGCCTTATGCTCTACCTTCTCTACCTTTTCTGCCTTGGGAGCTGTTGCTTCGCTGATTTTATTACGACGACGCTCTGCGTATGCGATAGCGTGCTTGTCCATAGAGACGGTATGGAAACGGATGATACGCTCATCACGTTTGTACTGAGTCTCTAAATTGCCGATAAACTCGGGATCTGCCTTGAATTCGATCAGATGATAGAATCCTGTAGTCTTTTTCTGGATAGGATAAGCCAATTTTCTAAGGCCCCAATCCTCCTGGTGCACAATCTCTCCACCATTGTCCTTGATGAAGGTCACGTACTTGGCAACCGCTTCCTTCATCTGGGCATCAGATAAAACGGGAGTTGCAATGAAAACGGTTTCGTACTGTTTTAACATTTTAATTAATTGAATTTAAGATAAATAAGCCCTTCCGGATTTTCCGAAAGGGCTGCAAATATAGTTATTATTATCGAATTGGCAAAAATTTGCCCCAAATCTTACTTTTTCGGAGCGTCAGCAAGTGCCGCAACCATGAATTTCCACCATTTATCCACAGAAGGGATGAATACCCTCTCATCGGGAGAATGGGGAGATAGGATAGTGGGACCGCAGGAAATCATATCCCAGTTGGGATATTTACTTCCGAGGATGCCACATTCCAGACCTGCATGAACAGCCGTTACCTCGGCCGCTTTGCCGAAGAGATTGAAATAGGTCTCCTTCATGGTTTTAAGAATAGGAGACTTCATATTGGGTTGCCAGCCGGAATAACCTCCCGACAGTGTAACCTCGGCTCCCGCCAGTTCGAATGTGGCGCGAATTGCCTCACTCAGATCCTCTTTTGCGCTGTCGATGGAGCCACGCATCAGACATTTTACAACTATTTGACCATCTTCTGATTTTACGATAGCAAGGTTGTTGGAAGTTTCCACAAGATCAGCCATCTCGAGGCTCATTCTGTCAACTCCGTTAGGGCAGGCATAGACAGCTTTGGCCATCTTGAGAGCCACTTGACCGCACATCATATTCTTTCCCTTAGTTTTTTCCAGGAAAATCTCAATATTGGGGTCTATGTTGGCGTACTCATTCTTAACCTTAGCTAAAACCGAATCCACTATCGCTTGAAGTGCTTTTACTTTTGAAGGAGGTAGAGCCACTACTGCTACGGCCTCGCGTGGGATAGCGTTGCGTAGGTTACCGCCCTCTATTGAGACGAGCTTGGCCTTCAGATCCCTCAATGCGGGAAGCAGTACTCGCATCATCACTTTGTTTGCATTGCCGCGACCTTCGTGTATTTCCATACCTGAGTGGCCTCCGCGAAGTCCTTTGACATGGATTGCCAATACTTCGTGTCCCTTGGGAAGAGGTTTCTCCCTATATTTGAATACCGCAGTGGCATCGAGTCCTCCGGCACATCCAACATAAAGTTCGCCCTCAGTCTCCGAGTCGAGGTTTATAAGGATATCACCTTTCAATATACCCGGCTTGAGTCCTCTGGCGCCGGTCATTCCGGTCTCTTCATCCACTGTGAAGAGCGCCTCTACAGGTCCATGCACCAGGTCGTCAGCCTCCATTACTGCCATTGCCACAGCGCAACCGAGTCCGTTGTCAGCGCCGAGAGTGGTGCCGGTGGCATATAACCAATCGCCATCCTTTTTGTTCACGATTCGGGGCTGGATAGGGTCCTTTTTGAAGTCGTGTACCTTATCGTTGTTTTTCTGGGGCACCATATCTATATGTGCCTGCAGAATGATACCCATCCTGTTTTCCATACCGGGAGTAGCAGGCTTGCGAATTATTACATTACCAATTTCATCCTTGATGGTTTCAAGACCGAGATCCTTGCCAAATTTCTCAAGGAATTGAACTGCTTTGCCCTCGTGCTTCGAAGGGCGGGGAATTTGTGTGAGGGAGTAGAAGTGTTTCCACACTCTCTGGGGTTTTAGATGAGAAAGTGTCATACTGTTTTGTATTTAATTATTTAATAAATTGATAGATTATTTACTGATTAGTGTCTCTATGGGGAAAGAGTGTACCGTACCGAGCTGGTAAATGGGTACCCTGGTCTGGAGCAGCACCTGTTGACCGTCAAGAATACGTGCAGTAACCGTAGCGGGTACTCTGTAATAGATCATCTGGCTTCTGCTTCTGCCGGCAGCAGCGGCAGCAGCCTGCTGGACAGTGGTGCTCTTTGTCCCCTCGTCGAGGATGAGCTCCAGGATAATCGGCCTTCCGGACATATTGGAGGCGGGGAGAAGTCCTTGAGTCTCTGAGATGCGGAAAGCGACATAGATATGCTTCTCGTTGCCGGCCTTAGGCACTACGTCGAAACTCATCTTTTGAAATGAGGTCTCGGTAATACCGAAAAAGAGAGTCAGATACTCTTGTTCGAGACGGTTTATCTCTTCGATTGCAGCTCCGAGGGCTTCGCCGTTGAATATGGCGTCAGTGTCACCGGTTATGATTTCCACACGTTTGCGGCGTAAATTGAAGATACTGTTAGCAATCTCTTCTGCCTTTTTTTCGATGGATTTTTCCACTACCTGTTTTTGTTCGACGGCCACTCTCTGGAAGCCGCTTTCAGTCATCACGCTCTTGTAAAGGGTTGTAGTGGTACTGGTGAGATTGCCCCCTACGCCTTTTCCGGCAAATTGGTCATTGGCAGCGATGGAGGGGAATCTCCAGGCCTCAGGCTTACCGGTATAGCTGTCAGATGCGATAATCAACCCCTGCGAACAGAACTGCAGGAAGTTCGCTGCCGCAATGTTTTTGCCTGCCAGATTAATTGCAATGCGGCTGGTAGCGTCCGCTTCTATATAGGGATGAAAATGTATGGACCCCATACTATAAGTAACTGCATTCTCCGTTCTTGCGGCCGTTCCGAGATATTTCTGAGCATATTGCGCATAGGGCCCTGCAATGAATATTTCTTTTTTGGCCTCAACTACAAGATTGATCGAAGTGCCTGGAAGAGAATATATCACTAATCCGTCAGGAGTCGCACTTTTGGGTGTTTGTGCCATAGTGTAACTGCTGCAGAAAAACAGGGTCGCCAATGCGGTAATCACAATTTTCTTCATAAGAATTGACTTTTCGAGTTAACAAAAAGTAAATATACGATTTTTTTTATATTTTTGCCGCATTGTTTGATTAAACTAATACAAACCAATAATAACGAAAAAACTATTTATGGGACAATTCTTCACAAATCTATGGCTGCATAACCGCACTATGGTTATCCTCATAGCCATTCTTATTGTTGTCATTCCGTTCCTCTTGTTTTACCTCGCCAAGGCTAAAAAAGAGCACCCCAAGGGTCTCATAGCTGCTGCGTTGAGTAATATGGGCGAAAGGTTTGGTTATTACATTATGAACGCGGTACTACTGCTCTTCCTCTGTTCCAAGTTTGGAATAGATGATTCCGTAGCAGGCTGGATTTATGCCGTATTCTATTTTATCATCTACATCTTCAGTCTTCCCGGCGGTAGGATTGCGGACAGGTTACAGAACTACAAAGGCACCATTATCTCGGGACTTATAGTGATGGCAGTAGGTTACTTGCTCCTTTCCATTCCGATTTTCGGAGAGACCAGAGGTGTCAACGCCATTCTCGTGTTCACTTGCTTTGCGTTGCTTTTGATTGCATTCGGTAACGGACTTTTCAAAGGAAACCTTCAGGCTATCGTGGGCCAGATGTATGACAACTTTGAGGAAGAAGCCGCCAAGAAGGGCCCTGAAGCTCTTGCGTTGGCCAAATCGAAACGCGACAGCGGTTTCCAGATTTTCTATGTGTTCATCAACATCGGAGGTGTAGTTGCCCCTTTTGTTGCTCCGCTGCTGCGTAGTGCCTGGCTAAAGCTCCAGGGCTATACCTACAATGCGGACCTTCCGCGTCTCTGCCACAAGTTTCTTGATACCAACGGTGCACTGTCGGAGATTGACAGCGCAAACATTGCCACACTTGCCGAGAGCGTAGGCCATACAGGCGTAGTTGATGCTGCATTCTGTGACCAGTACCTCAATATCTTCAACACAGGTGTACACTATTCATTCTTGGCTTCCGTGTTTGCAATGCTTCTCTCTCTGACTATTTTCTTAATAGTGAAGAAAAAACTTCCTACACCTGTAAAAAAGGACAAGAAAGAGGTTCAGGACTATACTCCCGAAGAGAGAGCAGCCAACGCAAAAGAGATCAGACAGCGTCTCTATGCACTTTTTGCAGTTCTTGGTGTTGCAGTTTTCTTCTGGTTCGCGTTCCACCAAAACGGTCAGTCACTTTCAGTATTTGCACGTGACTTTGTCTCGACGGCTGCCATTCCGCCCGAGATATGGCAGTGTATCAATCCTTTCTTTGTGATTACCCTTACTCCGATCTTAATGTTGCTATTTGCTTCATTTGCACGCCGTGGTAAGCCGGTATCAACACCGAGGAAGATTGCAATCGGTATGTTCATCGCTGCTTGCTCGTATATTTTTCTTATGATTGTTGCCATGTATAAGCACTATCCTTCAGGATACGAGTTTGCAGCTCTTAGTGAGGCTGTGAAGGCATCGATGAAGGCAAGTCCTTGGGTACTTATCGTGACCTATTTCTTCCTCACGGTGGCTGAGCTCTTTATCTCGCCTCTGGGAATTTCATTTGTGACAAAAGTGGCTCCGCGTCATCTCCAGGGTATTTGCCAGGGTCTGTGGCTTTCCGCTACGGCTGTGGGCAATCTCTTTATTGCCCTCGGTGTTACTATGCTCAACACTTTCCCTCGCCAGTGGGAGACTTGGGCCGTGTTTGCCGCCTTCTGTCTAATCTCGATGGCAGTTATGGCAGGTATGGTCAAATGGCTGGAAAAGATTACAGCGTAGTCTTATTTCATATTTTAGATACTAAAGATGCCCGACTTTTGTTTGGGCATCTTTATTTTTTTTATTTTTTTTGGAATTTTGCAATTTTTGATATCTTTGTGATATCAAAATGGTATCACAATTTTCATTAACAACCCAAATGAAGTTTAAAAAGCTATTTCCGATACTTGCAGTCGTACTGCTGACCTTTTCCTGTAACACCAACAACTCCAATATTGACGATATTGCCGACGATGAGGGAGTTTACGGCTACGCCACATACACAGATGGCCGCCCTATCGCAGGAATGGTCGTTAGCGATGGCTTCAGTGCAGTAATCACCGATAAAGATGGCTTTTATAGCATTGAGTCACCATCACCCCACGCTTTTTACATATTTGCATCAATTCCGTCAGATTGTAAGATAGTTGAAAATTCCGAAGGCAATCCCGATTTTTATCACAAATACACGGCAGATCGGAGCAGATATGATTTCAAATTCGAGCGCATGGCAGTGGAGAACGACTTTGTGGTTTATGCGCTTGCCGATCCGCAATGCAAGGACAATGTTCACATTGCGCGCTTCGAGTCGGAGACAATTGCGGATATTTTGAAGACACAGAAGAGTGAGAGCCTGCCTATTTACGGGGTCACTCTGGGAGATATTGTCTATTCTGAGGGAAAACGCAATTGTGCTCCCTATATGGCCGAAATGCGCAAAGTGATGTCATCGCGAAATATTGGTTTTCCGGTGTTTCAGACTATGGGCAACCACGATGTCTTCGCAAGCGCAACCGAACCCATAGTGGCTCAGGATTTCAATTTGGGCTATCAACGAGATTTCGAGTCAATCTTCGGTCCCGTCAATTTTTCCTGGAATAGAGGTTCAGTGCATTTCGTCCATATGAGAAATGTCATATTCCGGAGCAATACCGTCTATGATTCGTATGAAGATGGTTTTACGATGGCTCAGGTGGAGTGGCTAAGACAGGATTTGAAGTATGTTCCAAAAGACAAACTGGTGGTGCTTTGTGTTCATATTCCGCTACTCAAAAACAGTGATGGCAATATCCACCTGGTGAGGTTTGCACTCTCTGATTTCGACAATGCCATTGTTTTCTCCGGGCATACTCATTATATGCGTAATGAGCCTGATTTGCCACTTCCTGAAAAGGTTCATGCAGCCGTCAGCGGAGCCTGGTGGCACTCCGTTCTCAATGGGGACGGTTCGCCCAACGGCTACGGGATCCATTATTTTAGCGGAAACAAAATTGTCAATTCCATTTACAAAGGTGTAAATGGTAAAATGGCCTCCAGGGAGTATCAGATACGCATGTATCGCGGTAATGCCAAAACAGGCGGGAAATATGAAAAGTTTCAGTTTCCACTTACACCCGGAGATGTTGTAGCCTCTATTTTCAACAGTTCCTCCGCCTGGCATGTGAAGGTTTTTGAAGATGGCGTTTACAGCGGGGATATGCAAAGGATACCTGCCAAACGCTATACAGGTGATGTCATAGGTGCCGACTCAAGTCAGGATTGGTGGGCAATCGGATACAATGTAGGCGTAGTCGGTCGTGGTCATGTTTCCGGCACCCGCTCCAACTATATGACTTCAAGTTACGGTACCTGGAAATATACTCTTAAAAATCCTGAAGCCGATGTCCGTATCGAAGCCACTGATGGATATGGCAACAAATATGTCTGTACACATTTCACACCCGACTTCGATTATTCAGATTTAGGGGAGTAATGAATGTGTGTGGTTTTTAATTGGAGTTTTAAAAATATAGATATCTTTGTGATATCAAAATGATATTAAATTTTTAAAGAAATGAAACAAGTTCAGGAAAAATTCATCTCTCCTTCGAATGGCTGGATGATGTTGTTCGTCTCTATTATTGGCATGGCCGTCTGCATAGTGGTGCCTGCTATATTCCTCAGCAAAGGTGGAAGTGATTGGTGGGGATTGCTTTTCGTTGTTTCCACGATCTTTTTCTTTCTTCTATCGGGTTTGACCATTGTAAATCCGAATGAGAGCAAAGTGGTACTCTTTTTCGGCAAATATGTCGGGACAATCGTGGACAACGGATTCTTTTTTGTCAATCCTTTTACAAAAAGGACTACCGTTTCCCTCAGGGCACGCAATCTCAATGCCGATCCCATTAAGGTCAATGATAAGATGGGCAACCCGATCATGATCGGCATCGTACTGGTATGGAGAGTCAAGGACACATTTAAGGCCTCTTTCGAGGTTGACAATTATGTGAAATTTGTGGATGTACAGAGCGAGGCCGCAATCCGTAATCTTGCAGGTTCCTATCCTTACGACAATCTCGAGGATGAAGAAGCCGCCATCACTTTACGCAGCGGGGGCGAAGAAGTTAACGATCTGCTCGAAAAATCTCTTCAGGATCGCCTGAACATTGCAGGCATCGAAGTCATGGAGGCGCGCATCAGTTATCTTGCGTATGCTCCGGAAATTGCCAGCGCAATGCTTCAGCGTCAGCAGGCAACAGCCATTGTTGCAGCACGCCACAAAATCGTGGAAGGTGCAGTGAGTATGGTTCAGATGGCACTCCAGCAACTCTCCGATAAAGAAATCATCGAGCTGGATGAGGAGAAAAAGGCTGCAATGGTGAGCAATCTGATGGTAGTTCTTACTTCGGATAGAGCCGCGACTCCTATAGTCAATGCCGGCTCACTTTACTAATAAAGGACAATGTTATGGCCAAAGAGAAAAAACCATTTGTCCTCAGGATAGATTCGGAAACATTGGCCTCCCTCGAAAAGTGGGCGGCCGATGAATTCCGCAGTGTCAATGGCCAGCTGGAATATATCATCACCGAAGCCCTCCGCAAGTCAAAACGGCTGAAAACGGCCAAAAATGAGAAAGCGCAGCCCAATGAATTTTAAAAAGATATTCCCTATACTCATAGTTGCGCTGCTGGCATTCTCATGCAATGGGAGTAATTCTCACATAGATATAGAGGATAAAGGTAATGAAAGAATTTCCGGTTATGCCACTTATACGGATGGCACTCCCATCGTCGGAATGGTCGTAAGCGACGGCTTTAGCTGCGTCATTACTGATAAAGAGGGTCATTACTCCATTGAATCACCCTCATCCAACACCTTCTATATCTATGCATCCATCCCCGCAGACTGCAAGATCGAAGAAAATCCCGATGGAAATCCCGATTTTTACCACAAATACACGGTGGAGCGCAGCATCTATGACTTCAACTTTGAGCGCATCGAAATAGAGAACGACTTTGTGCTCTATGCTCTTGCCGATCCGCAGTGCGCCAATGAGAAGCATATTGCCCGTTTTGAGTCGGAGACAGTTGCGGATATTAAAGAGACGCAAAAGAGTGAAGAGCTGCCCCCTTACGGTATTACTCTTGGAGATATAGTCTATTCCAAAGGCGTGCGCAATTGCATTCCGCTTATGAAAGAGATGCGCCGTATTATGTCCAAGAGCCATATCGGATTTCCTATCTTTCAGACAATGGGGAATCATGATGTCTTCGCCAGTACGACGCAGCCCATCGAGGATTTAGACTTCAATTTGGGATTTCAGCGCGATTTCGAGAAGTTTTTTGGCCCTATAAACTACTCATGGAATAGAGGTGAGGTGCATTTTATCCACATGAGGAATATTATCTTCAAGGACAAAAGTGACTTTAGCTCCTATGCAAATGGTTTTACGACCTCGCAGGTGGAGTGGCTCAAGCAGGACTTGATGCATGTCCCTAAAGATAAGATGGTGGTACTTTGTGTTCACATACCGCTACTTAGAGATATCGGTGCAAATATTGATTCGGTAAGGTCGGCGCTCACCTCTTTTGAAAATGTCATTGTCTTTTCAGGTCACCTTCACTATATGCTCAATGGACTCAATTTGCCGCTTCCCGAGTTGGTCCATCCTGCCGTGTGCGGAGCCTTTTGGTCTTCTTCTCTTAAAGGCGATGGCTTGCTAAATGGCTACGGGATCCATTATTTCAGCGGAAATAAGATTGTCAAATCCATTTTCAAGGGTGTGAAGAGCGAAGTTAAATAGTTAACTTTGTGAAACAACCCTCTTTTAAATCTCAAATCTGAATGCCTTACATATCACCCAAAAAGAAAGAAAACATAGGCCTTTCGCCTTACGATCTGAAGTTTCGCGGACGGAAACGAGCCGACAAAGTTCGCATGACGGTTTTCGATATAACTCCGGAAAATGTTACCGAAACTCAGATTCACTCAGCAGAGGAACTTCGCAAATACCGCGACTCTTCATCAATCACCTGGATCAATGTGGATGGATTGCACAACGAGCAGATTATTGGAGATATATCCACCATTTTTTCCATTCCTGCCTATATCCTTTCGGATGTGATGGAGCCCTCTTCCCGCCCGCAAACCGAAGCATTCGACAACGGTTTTTTCGTCTCCATAAAAATGTTGGAATCCGAGGATAAAAAGAATACCGTAGGCGTGGATAACCTGAGCTTGATTGTTATGGACAGAATACTGATTACATTTCAGGAAGAAGAGGGCGATGTGTTTAATCCGGTTCGGGACAGAATTCGCAAACACACAACCAAAATCCGCACTTCCGGAGCCGACTATCTGGCCTTTGCCCTGCTCGATGTGGTAATCGACAATTACATCTACATTTTGGGTGTTTACGGCGAAAAGGTGGAAGAGCTGGAAGGGCAACTTGTCCTGAATATCAATAAAGATACCTTGAAAATCATCAATTCATTTAAGCACGAACTAAATGATTTGCGCATAAACATAAAGCCGGCCAAAGAGATGGTGAGCAGTCTGGTAAAGCTGGATACCGAATTGATACAGGAGGAAAATCAGAAGCACTATAAAGAATTGCAGGACAATATCAATCAGGCGGTGGATTTACTGGACTATTATCGTGAAGTGCTTTATGACGAACTCAGTATGTATCATTCTGCCATGAGCACAAAGCTGAACGACACGATGAAATTGCTCACCATTTTTTCGGTTATTTTCATTCCGCTTACCTTTATCGTAGGCGTTTATGGAATGAATTTCAGCAATATGCCCGAGCTTCGAACAGAAAATGGCTACTTTGCCGTATGGGGAGTGATGTTGGTCGCAGTGCTTGTGATGTTGTGGTACTTTAAAAAGAAGAAATGGTTCTAGAGTCAGTCCACATAACAAACCCCTGAATGTCGTAAAACTTTCAGGGGTTTGTTGTTACGCCATTGGCGAGGGGGATTCCTATGGAAGGAGGGTGTTATAGTCCCTTCCAATGGTTCGGAATAGAGTTGTAATTGGTGACATTTGTGTCTTTAAAACAACTACTAATTGGCCATGTTGTCGGACCTGCTGTGCCTCCACCTCCGTTAAATAACCATAACTTTGGGGCTTCACCTTGTGGCATAGTGTAGTTAGTGCCTACTTCGTAAAAACACGTTGAAAATTGCATCCATTTTCCGGCAAATAAGTCAGGGTTGGTAACCGGATCGGGGAAAATATCCGATCTTAATTTAAGATTATGGCAACTAAAAAAGCATTGGTTAAAGTTTGATACTTCTCTATTATACTTGAACATATCTGCCGGAATAGTGGTTAAGAATTCGCAGAAGGCGAAACAACCATAGATATCTGTTGTTCCCATATTGAGCAGGGGATCAAGTATAGATGTCAATAATGTGTCCGGCATAAAGGTTTTTGTATTAAAGAATTCGAGTTGTAGCATCTGTTTCTGTGAGTAATCAAGCTGGTCGGATGAAATGGTAATAGTATAAGTGCCCTTTTTGGCGTAAGTATGAGAAGCAATGGTCTTCGAAAGCGTAGCATTTTTCTTTATGTATGATTTGTTCTCATCTCCCCAATCAATCGTCAGGCTGGTTGGACTTATTGAAGAATTATCCCTTTGCCAAATTTCGTACAACTTATTATCTTGAGGTGTTTTGACTTGATAGCGGAATTGAGGCTTTTGAATGGTTCCCCAACCTCCGTTTACAGTAGCGGTGTAACGCTTGCCCGGGTCGTATGTCTTCCCGTCGGCTACCGTAGTACCCCATTCATACGCTGCACCGGTACCAATCACTGTTATTTTCACCTCCCCATTTGACGCAATATCAATCACAGTAGGGTCAAAAGCAAGGTAAAGGGTTACGGTTCTATATAAGCCAAAGTGAAGCCCTGAGTCGACATAATCAAGGATGGCTGATCGGGTTCCCGTAGTTGTCTCAACCTTCCAAATCAGCTTTGTGATGTCTCCGATCGCCATCGGAACATGATCGAGTGCAAATTTAATTATACTGCTCTGTAAGGTTAAGTTAAAGGTCTGGTTGAGAGCATTGGCATCCGTGTCGCTTAATAGCAGTTTGCCACTAAGATGACCTGTTTTGTCGCCATATCGCTGAGTCTGCTCCCAGAATTCATTAGTCAACTGCACATTGCCATTCTCATCTAATGAGAGACCCTCCACCTTGTAGTAGGCTTTGTAAGTAGTAGCGCCTGTCACCGCTGTTCCTTCAAATTCGTCGCCATTTCCTTTCCAGGTAAAGGTGGATTTGTTGACATAGGCTCCGGTAGCATCATATCCGGCCAGCAGGAGTTGATCGCCGGTCTTCCAAGCGAGAGTGCCGCCACTGCCCTGGGTGTTAGAGTCAGTATACGTCACGCGGGTTTCAGGTGGAATGGATGCCCTGATAGTTACAATCTCTCCCTCATGCTCTCCAGGTTCGGGAATATCAATGTTGCGTTCGCAGCTCGCTGCCAATATAGCGAGAAGTGCAAAAAAACATAGTTTGAATTTCATAATTCTTGTTGTTTTAGATGTTGGTTTTTTGAAATTCAACACGTTCCCTTCAAGTAGTACTCTTAATTATGATCGTCACAGTCGTACGGTTCGGTTGCAATGAATATAATAGTCTTCGTAAAACGATTAAATTTCAACAGGCGAAGTTAGAAAATTTTTTAATATGGCAATACGTTTAGTGAAAAGCCTTGAGCGACCGGCAGGAAGTTGCGAAGAACGATGTACGGGGTGTTTGTTTAGTTAGTAATTCAAAACTATAAACACAATTTGTTGGAACGAAATACTCAACACCAGATGCTCTTAATCAAGATTGTAGAGTATAAACTTACTAATAAATTTATACTCATAACCCCACATTACAATAAACCCTGAAAGTTGAAAGCTTTCAGGGTTTGCTGCCTCCACTAATAGGGTTGTTGGTTAATGCTGGAGAGCGTTATTGCCAATCAGCATTATCAGGTCATTCAGTACACTCTCAATTACCTGAAGTAAACAGGCGCACGGAAAACCCACAGACACCCCGAAAACTGTAGGAAGCGTTATTACAAAGGCGATTTGCCCCGTAAAAATTCTTTCGATTCGAGAAAACTGTCACCGGAATCGAAGTTTGTTAGAAAAAGGCGTGAAAACAGTGACAATCAGGCCCTTAAATAGTTCTGTCCACTTTTATAAAAGAAAAACGAGTAAAAACATCAAAAATTTCTACTTTTTCCAAGCAGTACATTACTATAAACGGATTGCCACAAAAAACCTCAACGAATTGCCTCAAAAACACATAGCAAAACACCTCAAAAACACACAACGCATTTGGTGAATAGAAAATAATAACCTATTTTTAAACAAAAATCATTCCGCTAGGGTGTCTGAAGGACTAAAGCACTAAACTCCAAAAGTTGCCTTCCCGGCGAGATTAACAAACTATAGATACCGACAGAAGGTGTGGCTAACCAGTATTATCGGGGCATTCAACATCATCCTCAATTACCTGAAGAAAACAGGCGTATAGAAAACCCGTAAGAATTATTTCCACTCTTCGATTGTGCATAGGTATTTCTGAAACCCATGATTCTTTTGGATGTCGAGGACCAGAAAGCACCGCCTTTTCCCACATCGCCGGGATCTTCACTATTTCCGCTTGCCGGGAAGCAACGAACAATATCATTCTCCGTGTTGGTGCTCCAGAATGATGCATCAGCGATTTGATCAACGGTTATGGTTTGCCCGTACACGCTGCGGCTTGTAATTTTTAAATGGCAGTTATTAGTGCCATAGCCAATACATTGGTACTTCCAGGCCGATATCAGGTGAGTGCCCTTGTAACGTAGGGCATAGGTGGTTGTAGCAGCGGAATCATTGCGGAAATCACTCGTCATTGTGTAAATATTCCCCGCTACAGTTACAGTCTCAGATTGATTATCATAAGAATTATTGGTGCCGTAATTAACCCACATAGTTGGTGGCGCTATGGAGCACCACTCTTCAAAGCTGGGCAAGTGGTAACGCTGCCCGCCTATTGTAATATTGCCGAATTGAGTCACGGCATTGTTATAGTTAAAGTATCCGCTTATATTACAGGCGGTCAAATCGCCCACAAAGCTATCACCTGCGGTATTTATGTTATACTCGGCAACATAACTGAGCGGATTGGCCGTTGGGGTCAGCGTCTGGTCAGTAAAGAATAGAAAAGTACCATCCCACACGGCAAATAGGTGATACGCCTTACCTTTCTGCAAGGCGGAAGCACGGGCAGGCTTAATGTTATCGGAATAAATGTCCCCCAAACCCATATCCTCAGTTACGATTTTCAACCTTGCTTCAGGAGTAGGTATATCTTTAGGCATTACCCATTGTACCACTTGATAACCAATGTCTAAACCGGGATGAAGTGTTATGCTCATGTTAGGTAGTCCTTCCATCGTATACTCGTTTGTGACCTGCTTACCGATAAGGTCATAAACAGGAGCTTTAATTTCTGCTCCAACCGAGTAGTCGTAATACCAACTAATCCCACCATCATTTACCAAGAAGGAGTAGGTGGAAATAAACTTAAAGTCAGATTCTGAACTATTCTTAATAGTGAGACATTGATATGCTCCCAAATGCTCGAAGTTAATAGTGCCGATTGTGGCTCCAGCAGCAATTTCCACCTCACCCACTATTGGTGTATGAATAAGAGCATGTAAAGGAGCAAAGCCTAAAGGGAAAATCATTACATTTATCTTACTGTTTTCCGTGTCTAAATAAACATCCAATGCTCCGTGAACTGCGTAAATGGTGTATGCATTCTGAGTATCAATCCCCTCAGGAATATTCACGGTAAAGCAGGCACTCTTCCCGTCAGCGGAAATGGCGTCCTGGGTTAAAGTTACAGGGGTTCCCTCTTTAATGACGGTATTTTGCTTGAAGAAGAATTTTATCACGTCGGAAACGTATCCTGCATGCCATTTAGTGATAATGTTCAACGTACCATCCTCCCATTCCAAGCTGAGTCGGGTTTTTGGAGATTCACTCGGTACGGATGCCGTTATCAAGAGTTTGCGCCCCTCCACCTCCTGTGTGGGTTGCTCATTTACAATCTCATCTTTAGCACATCCTGCAATTAAAAGGAGCGCCGCTGCTATCCAAATAAAGTATTTATTTTTCATATATCTGTTCTTTAATAGGTGCATGATCTTTTAGAATAGATTTGGTCACATGTTACCAATATTCACCGTCAACATCAGTTACTTTTCCACTTTCTGCAGCATCACCTCCCCAACTTATCGGAATGAAATTTCTATTGACCACGTTGGCACCGGTAAAACAATCGGTAATAGTCCATGTTGTTCCCTCTCCACCTCCGGTAAACCCCCATAATTTAGGAGCAGTGCCGGTTGGCGTTGGGTGGTAATACGAACCTACATTTTTAAAACATCTTTCGAAGTCCATCGCTCTACCTTCAAAAAAGCCGGGGTTTGTCTCCGGGTCCGGAAAAATATCCCTCCGTAATTGTAATTTTGTGCATCCCTGAAAACACACTTCAAAATTCGTTGCTATCGTATTATATTTGAAGAGGTCTGCCGGAAGAGAAGTTAATCCGATGCAATTCGTAAAGCAGAAACCGAAATTTGTTACCTGCGTATTGTACCTGAACAAATCCGCCGGAAGAGAGGTTAAGCCTCCGCAGGCTCCAAAGCAGTGTCTGAAATTTGTAACCTGTGTGTTGTACCTGAACAAATCAGCCGGAATAGAGGTTAATCCACTACATTTGAAGAAGCAGTCTGAGAAGGTTTCTGCTTGCGTATTATACCTGAACAGATCTGCAGGAAGAGAGGTTAACCCAGGGCAATCGGCAAAGCATAACATGAAATTTCGTGCTTGTCTATTGTACCTGAACAGCTCCGCCGGAATAGAGATTAATTCGCTACATTTAGTGAAGCAGCGATTAAAGTTATCTGCCTGAGTATTGTACTTGAACAGTTCCGTGGGAATAGAAGTTAATTCGTTGCAATAAAAGAAGCAAGAGCCGAAATCTGTTGCTCCCATATTGGGGAATGGGTCTAATATGGAAGTCAATAAATGGTCCCAAGTTTGGGTATCCCCGTTGTAGAATATGAGTTGCGGCATCTGTTTGACGGTCGGATCAACTTCATCGGTAGTTATGGTAATGGTATAAGTGCCAGGGCTGTCATAAGTATGGTTAGCAATGGTCTTTGCAAGCGAAGCGTTTTTCGCGATGGTTGTATTCGCTGTCCCATCTCCCCAGCTGATCGTCAGCTCGGCAGGGCTGGTAGAAGAAGCATCCTTCTGCCATATCTCGTACAGTTGGCTTGCCTCAGCTGTTTGGATTGTAAAGCGAAATTTAGCCTTGGCATCTACCCAATCTCCGTTCACGGTAGCATGGTAGCGTTTTCCGGCTTCGTAGGTCATGCCGCCAACCTTGGTTGTATTGGTACTCCACTCGTATGATGACTGGCTTCCGATCAGCGTTACTTTTACTTCGCCATTTTCGACTATTCTCATAACGGCAGGGTCAAAAGCGAGGTAAACGGTCATTTCTGAGCCTGGTATAACCAAGTCGAAGCCGGTCAGATCGAGGATTGCCGATCGGGTATTCTCTCCCGGTACGGTTTCCACCGTCCAAATCAGTTTTTTGAGGCTGCCTGTCGCCGGTAGGGTGACTACAAATCTAATTATGCTGCTCTGTAAGGTTAAGTTAAATATCTGATTGAGGGCATTGGCCTCCGTGTCACTTAAGAACAGTTTATTTCTGAGATGTGCCGTCGTATTGTTTCCGTCCTGTGTTTGTTGCCAGAAGTTGGCGGGAAGTTGTACTTCGCCATTGTCATCCAGCGTGATGACATTTCCGGGATAATAGACTTTATAAGTGGTGGCGGGGGTTGAACCCGGTATCGCAGATCCGGAAAAAGCGTCGCCACTGTCCCAGGTTAAGATAGAGCTTCCTATATAAGTTGTGCCGTCATATCCGGCAAGCAGAAGCTGGTCACCCGTCTGCCATGCGAGTGAGCCACCGCTGCCTGGGATGTCAGAGTCCGTATATGCAACGCGGGTCTCCGCCGGGATCGTGGCTCTAATGGTAACGATCTCTCCCTCTTGCTCCGCAGGTTCGGGAATATCCATATTGCGTGTACAGCCCACTACCAGCAGGGCAAGGAGTGCGGGAATAATGAGTTTGAATTTCATACCTGTTTTTGTTAAGCCGTTTATTAATTGCTAATCGCCAAAAGATATTAGCACCTACCATACGTTCTCCATGGTATTTTCCTATGCCGGCTATTGCTATCGGACGACATATCATAATACCATATTGTTCGTTGTAGTGCAAGCATGTAAATGAATCCCCGTTAAACGATTAAGTTTCAGTGTATAAAGGTAGGATTTATTTTAATATGGTGAAAAATTTTTTGAAATAGTTTCGAGTTACGGATTGCAAGTAGCGAAATACGATGTACGGGGTGTTTATGGAGTTAGTAATTTAAAACTATAAAGACACTTATCTGAAACTAATTACCCATAATTAAGAACTATAAATAAATACGAAACTTGATACTCTAAACTCAGGACTATAGACTAAAAACTTACTCATAACTCAATACTCAGAATTATATTTACTG
>DFOK01000065.1 GCA_002376715.1 Bacteroidales bacterium UBA3543
TGTAGTGTGTAGTGTGTAGTGCGGGTTGTAGGTTAGTGTTGAGTGATACGGGGTACAGGTTGTAGGTTGGTGTTTAAGGGGTGAGGGGTGCGGGTTAGGTTAGTTTTGAGTTATGAGTATGGGATTATGTATGATACAATATGTTGTTTTTTGTGTTATCTGTTGAATAAAATATTTTACAAAGTTAATAAAAAATGGCGTTAAGCTTTGCGAATATATTTAACAAAACGGTCACGACCATTAATATCCTTTAGAACTATGGAGTCAGGGCCGAAAAGAGCAACCACCTCACCGCCGAAACGTTCATTTATCTCAAAATAACATATACCTCCTTCTCGCAAAAGGGCTCCTGCCCAAGAGTGCAGCGCCCTGAAGAAACGCAGCGGATCTTCATCCGGAACGAAAAGTGCCATTGCAGGCTCATAGTCAAGGACATTTGGACGCATCTGTGACCGCTCGCTCTCAAGCACATAAGGAGGATTGGAGACAATTAAATCAAACTGCGGAAGGCCGGCAGGAGGCACTCCAAGCAGATCAGCCCAAAAGAAAACAGGTCTGCATACCGTTCCTTCAGTATTCACCACTTTCTGTTTACATGCAATTCTAAGGGCTTCGTCGGAGATATCACAACCGAACAACTGTGCCCCGGGCAATTCAGCTGCAAGCGACCAGGCCAGGCATCCTGAACCGGTGCAAATATCAAGAATGTTGAACTGCTGCCCCTCATCAAGCTCTTTTTCCGACAGGTCATCAATAATTATTTCAAAAAGTTCCTCAGTTTCAGGGCGAGGAATCAGCACTCCTTCACGTACCTTGAATTTTCTTCCGCCGAATTCGGCGAAACCAAGTACATACTGTAGCGGACGCCATTTAAGCAATTCAGCCAATGCATCATCCAACATCTGCTGTTTTGCAGCAGGAATATTCCTCTCCGGTTCCGACAGATAGCAGTACTCAGGTACCTCAAGTTGATGAGACAGCAGCCTTATAGCCATCGACTTAGCCTCAGCCTCAGGATATAGTTCGGCAAGATCCCGTGTGGCTTGGTCAACAAATCTTTTGAAAGTCATATCCGAAAGAAAAATGATCAGGTAATATCTGCGATACCGGTAATGACCTGCATCATATCCAAACCGGCGGCACGTATCTGCTGGGGCACCAAACTCATCGCCGTCATTCCGGGTACCGTGTTGAGCTCAAGAAAGACTATACTGCCGTCATCACAGAGGAAATAATCAACCCTGACGATACCTCTACAGCCCAAGCAATCATATATACTGCGTGTAATGGCGGAAATCTCCTCCACCTTCTCAGGAGCAATATCCGCAGGACAAATTTCATCGCTCAAGCCATTATATTTGGCATCGTAATCAAAAAACGTGTTGTGGGGAATAATCTCCGTCACAGGCAACGCCACTATATTCTCTCCATCCATAAATGCACCCTGTGTTATCTCACGCCCTCTAATGTAGGTCTCCACCAATACCGTATCGCTATGTCGGAATGCCAGATTTACCGCATCTTCCAACTCTTCCGCCTTCATAACCTTGCTGACACCGAAACTGCTGCCCCCGGAACAGGGTTTGACAAAAAGAGGCAAACCCAACTTCTCCACAATCTTTTTCACGGAAAACCCTTTACCCTTTCTCAGACAGACATCAGGAGCTAATTTGAATCCGCAATCTCGCAGCAATACTTTACATATTTGCTTGTCGAAAGCCGAAGCCGAAACGGCCGAAGAAGAGGTAGTAAAGGGCACGCCCATCATCTCAAGATAGCCCTGAAGCACTCCGTTTTCTCCCGGTGTCCCGTGAATCATTATCATCGCCAAATCAAACTTTCTCTTTTTCCCCTGAAAGGTAAAGGAGAAATCATTTTTATCCACTTGAGCCAATACTGTCATACCTGCCTCGGGGTTCGATTCGGTAGCCTCTCCGGAGGCTTCTACCACCTGCCACGAAGCACCTTTAAGGAGCACATGATAGACATTGTATTTTGAACGGTCGATATAACGGGAAACATTGCGGCCGCTGAGAATGGAAATTCCCACCTCAGCAGAGTCACCGCCATATATAAGTGCAAGATTGCGCTTTGTCATAACATGTGTGAGTTATCAGTTGAAAAAACCTTGATCATCACCGGAAGTGGATACTTTTTCGTTGGACAGATCGCTATCATCTCCTGTGCAGGACAAATCCATGCTCCAGCCCAAAGGGGGAACAAAGAGGTCCTCAGGACCCATGCTGATGCTTTCATCGCCATAGACTTTCTGCATGAATATTCCCCATATCGGCAACGCCATATTGGATCCGGCACCATATGTCAAACTTTCAAAGTGCACCTGACGATCTTCTGCACCCACCCATACTCCGGCAGTCAGTTTCGGTGTAAAACCGATAAACCATCCATCCGACTGATCATTGGTAGTACCGGTTTTACCGGCAATATTGTTGGTCAGACCATATTTCCAGCGGAGACGGCCTGCCGTACCCTCATTGACCACACCCTGCATAAGATTGACCATCAGATAGGCGGTAGGATCACTCAATGCCTCTTTTTTGCGGGAGGAAAAATTTGCCAGCACATTGCCGGACTTATCTTCAATACGATTGACCAGCATCGGAGAGACGTAAACTCCACGACTGGGGAAAGTATTGAAAGCAGCAACCATTTCGTAAACGGAAATATCGCAAGAGCCCACACAAAGCGAATAAACAGGGTCCAAATAGGAACTGATACCCATCTTGCGGCACATTTCCACCATCGCCTGCGGACCGAACTGTTTCATAAGATAGGCGGAAATATTGTTGGAACTGTGTGTCAAACCCCATTTGAGTGTAACTGTCTTGCCTATGTGCTCTGCCCTGTCGGTACTCTTGGGGGTCCAGACTTCATCTCCGACAGGAAATGAATAAGGAATGTTGACTACCTTATCGCAAGGTGTAAAACCCTCCTGCATGGCAAGAGTGTAGAGGAAAGGTTTGATGGTAGAGCCTACCTGACGTTTGCCCTGTCTGGCATTGTCATATTTGAAATAACGGTAGTCCGGACCGCCAACATAGGCCTTGACCTTACCGGTATGCGGTTCCAATGCAATAAATGCAGCTCGAAGGAATGATTTGTAATATTTGATGGAATCGTATGGGGTCATCAATGTGTCGATGTAACCCTGCTCATTCCAGGAGAACAGACGCATTTGGACCTTCTGTTTAAATGATCTGAGGATTTCCTCCTCACTGACCTCTTCCCTTTTCAGCTGACGGTAGCGATCACTCCACTTAATTGCCTGATTCATCAACATTTCACGAATTTCTGGAGTCACATCGTCCGAGAATGGGGCATTGCGTTTACGTCTGAGTTCATTAAAGAAAACCTTTTGTAGATCTTGACCCAGATGCTCCTTTATGGCATCTTCCGCATATTGCTGCATTCGGGAATCGATTGTAGTATATATGCGGAGTCCCTCCTTGTCAAGGTTGTACTGTGTACCGTCGGGTTTGAGGTTTTTGTTGAGCCAACCATAGAGCGGATCCTCAATCCAAAGAGTAGAATCAGCCACATAATCCTCCTTCTGCCTATAGGAAGAGCGTTGAGGCTCGTTTGCGTTCATATAACGGCGGAGCATATCCCGATAATATGAACCAAGACCCGCATTGTGGTCCTGTTGCCTGTAGGAAAGCACAATGGGTATCTGTACTATGGAATCATATTGTGCGGAAGAAATATAGTCGTACTTTTCCATCTGCCTGAGTACGTGATTGCGGCGTTTGAGAGAATTCTCAGGATTAATGGCAGGATTGTATCTGGTAGGTTTGTTAACCATTCCGACCAGACAGGCACTCTCTTCGACCGTAAGATCGCTCACATCCTTATCGAAGAATGTTGCAGCTGCCGATTTGACCCCATAAGCGTTGCTGCCGAAGAATATGGCATTGAGGTACATCGTCACGATCTCATTCTTTGTATAGTTGCGCTCGAGCTTGACTGCGGTAATCCACTCTTTGATTTTTATGGTGACAAGTTTGATGAATTTACCACCCGGGATGCGACTTGACACATCCTGGCGGGGATAAAGGGTCTTGGCCAGCTGCTGGGTAATCGTGCTGCCTCCGCCCTGACTCGAGTCTCCCATGATCAGTGTTTTGACCACAACTCGGGCAAGACCCCTGAAATCTATGCCCGAATGGCGACGGAAACGAGCATCTTCAGTAGAGATAGCCGCATTGACCAGATGAGGCGGGAATTCCTCAAAAGAAACATATGAGCGATTTTCCACATGATAGGTATTGATAACCTTACCATCTTCGGAAATAAGTTCCGTTGCCAGATTGCTCTTGGGGTCTTCAAGCTCCTCAAATGAGGGAATATGGGCGAAAAAGGCCACTCCGACGACAAAGAGGAAAAAAAGTGCGAAGGGTGTCATTATTATCCACCAAAACCACTTCAAAAACCTCTTCCGGTTGACCGATTTTTTATTTTTCGTCATAGATATAAATGTTTCGACCGTGCAAAAATAGCAATTAAAATTTGGATAATTAATTTCTTTATCCCTTACTTTGCATTTCAGTTTGAAAAGAATTAGGAATATGGGAGAGAATCTGGTAATTGTAGAGTCGCCTGCCAAGGCCAAGACCATTGAGAAATTTTTGGGAAAAGGTTTTACTGTAAAGTCTAGTTTCGGGCACATACTGGATCTTAAGAAAAAAGATCTGGGAATTGACATCGAAAATGGCTTTGAACCTCAATACGAAGTACCCAAGGATAAGAAAAAAGTTGTTTCCGATCTGACCGCTGCCGCAAAAAAAGCCGATAGGGTATGGCTCGCATCGGATGAAGACCGCGAAGGAGAGGCTATTGCCTGGCATTTGCAGCAGACGTTGAAGATCCCGGCAGAAAAAAGCCGGCGCATCGTCTTTCACGAAATTACAAAAAATGCCATACTGGATGCCATAGATAATCCTCGTGACATTGACTCCAACCTTGTCATGGCCCAACAGGCGCGCAGGGTACTCGATCGTCTGGTAGGATTTGAACTCTCGCCAATTCTCTGGAAAAAGATCCAACCCAAACTCTCAGCCGGACGTGTTCAATCTGTGGCAGTGAGGTTGATTGTGGATAGGGAAAGAGAAATTTCCTCATTCGAGGCTCAACGTTACTTCAGGGTAGAGGGTATATTTATCCCGGAGGGGTCCAATGCACGCGTAAAAGGTGTTCTTGATAAAAAATTCTCCACCATGGAAGAGGCCAAAGCCTTCCTTGAGCACTGCAAAGGATGCTCTTTTGACATTTCCTCAATAGAAAAAAAGGAGATAACACGCACTCCGGCGCCTCCCTTTACCACATCGGCTCTCCAGCAGGAGGCCTCCAGAAAACTGGGATTATCGGTAAGCCAGACAATGGTCATTGCACAGAGACTTTACGAGAGCGGACTCATCACCTATATGCGTACCGACTCAACCAACCTCTCATCTTTGGCGCTTGGCACTGCGAAAGAGACCATCACCTCGATGTATGGTTCGGAATACTCCCAACCACGCAACTACAAGACAAAAACCAAAGGAGCACAGGAGGCACACGAGGCCATCCGCCCCACTTACATATCCAACACCTCCATAGAAGGCAACGCCAACGAAAAGAGGCTCTACTCGCTGATTTGGAAGAGGACAATAGCCTCACAAATGGCTGACGCGCGTCTCGAAAAGACCGACATCACCATCTCCGGAGACCGTATAAGAGAAAAGTTTCTAGTACAGGGCGAACAAATACTTTTTGACGGATTCCTAAAAGTCTATATCGAAGGACGTGACGATGAGGATGAGAGCGAAAAAGCCACTTTACTGCCCCATCTTAACGTCGGACAGATGATGACCGATGAGAGCATCACCGCTACCGAAAAATTCACCCAGAGGCCTCAGCGCTACAGCGAGGCGAGCCTGGTCAGAAAACTTGAAGAACTCGGCATAGGCCGTCCTTCCACCTATGCACCAACCATCTCCACCATCCTCAAAAGAGGTTATGTCATCAAAGGAGACAAGCCAGGCACTCCCAGGGATTACCTTGAGATCACCCTCAGCAAAGGCACCATAACCTCCACGGTCAAAAACGAAATTGTCGGTCGCGAAAAGAACAGACTTTGTCCCGAAAACATCGGAATGTTGGTGACGGACTTCCTTTCAGCCAACTTCCCGGACATTCTCGATTACGGCTTCACTGCCAAGGTAGAAGCAGATTTTGACAATATAGCCAAAGGTCTTCTGGTTTGGAATGAGGTAATAAGCGACTTTTATGAACCCTTCCACGAAAAAGTGACCAATGCTCTTGAGGACAGAACTTATACCAATGTGGAAAAACACCTTGGCACCGATCCTGTTACCGGAAAACCGATTATCGCCCGAATGGGACGCTTCGGCCCGCTGGTACAGAGAGGCAGCAACGAGGACCCGGACAAACAATTCGTCAGCCTAAAGAAGGGTCAATTAATAGAGGAAATTACTCTCGAGGATGCTCTTCAACTCCTCAAACTTCCTCGCACTATCGGCGTGCATGAAGGGAAAACCATCACAACAGCTATCGGCCGTTTCGGACCTTACATCAGAATAGATTCTACCTTCATCTCTCTGCCCAAGGAACTTGACCCCTATACCGTTACCATGGACGATGCGGTACAATTGATTGCAGAGAATGAACGCAAGGAGAGTCAAAAACTGATAGCTGAATTTCCTGAGCACAAAATCCAGATCCTCAACGGCCGTTACGGACCCTATATAAAACAGGGTAAAAATAACTACAAAATTCCTCGCGGTACCGATCCATCTACTCTCAATATAGCTGATTGTCTGGCGATTGTAGAGAAAGAGAATTTAAAAAAGTCGAAATAGGTTACAAATTATAACCAACATATCGATTTTTTCGTATATTTGCAATTAAAATTGCTGTTATGACTACTTATCAGATTGATCAGATTGATCAGAAAATCCTCTCATTTCTCGTCAAAAATGCGAGAATGCCCTTTCTTGAGATAGCGCGTGAGTGCGGAGTATCGGGAGCGGCCATACATCAAAGAGTCAAAAAAATGGAAAGCATGGGTATCATCACCGGTTCCACTTTACTGGTAAAACCCAAGGCTCTCGGACTCAATGTATGTGCCTTCGTCGGAGTCTCACTCGCTCAGGCCAACAGTTATCCGCAGGTTGTAGAAGCTCTCAAGGAGATGTCGGAAGTTGTAGAGTGCCATTTCATAACAGGTAACCATGCACTTCTACTAAAAATCTACTGTTTCGACCACGACCATCTGATGGAAATTCTGGTTAATACCATTCAGAATATTCCCAGTGTCATGAAGACGGAGACCTGGGTTTCCCTCGACCAGGCAATTGAACGCCAGGTATGGGTAAAGGATTATCCTAACGCTTCTCCCCACGGAAAATAGCCTTGGCAACTGCCAGATCTTCCGGAGTAGTAATCTTTATATTGCTGCTGAGACCCTCACAAATTGAAACTTTATGCCCCAGATACTCCACTACTGAGGCGTCATCGGTGAAAAGAGGATTATAGGGTTGAGAGTATGCCTCTTTAACCAATTCCGAATAAAATATCTGAGGAGTCTGTACAAGACGATAACGGGAGCGGTCTACCGCTGTCGATGTTCCGTCAGGTCCGATTTCGCGCAACGACTCAACAGGCGGAATTACCGGCACCAGAGCATTACACTCCTCCATCTTTTCAAACATTGACCTGATAAAATCCGACGTTACAAAAGGACGGACTCCATCATGAATGGCCACTATGGCCCCATTGGGCACATATTTAAGAGCATTCTGAACGGAATGAAACCTTGTTATGCCACCGGAGGGCATGATATAACGCTTTAAAAAACCGGTACGATTGCAATATTCCTTCCAGTACTCCTTTTCTCCGGAAGGCAATACCACGATGATATCGATGTCATCAAAGCTCTCCATGAAGCGCTCGATTGTGTGTCTGAGAATCGGTTTTCCCTCAATCTCAATGAATTGTTTAGGAATATCATATCCCATTCTCAGCCCTTGGCCTCCGGCTAGTATAACGGCATAATAGCGTCTATTCATTACTTTCAAAATTATACTGCAAAAATAGCCGAAAATCCCGTTATTATTACTAAATTTGCTTGATATTTCTCAACTTTATCATATTCCCGTGAATGCATACCGAAAATTGCACCAGAAAGATTAGAAGAGCGCTGATTTCAGTCTACAGCAAAGATGGCATTGAGGAGATAGCCCGTGAACTTGTTGCCTGTGGTGTTGAACTGGTTTCTACCGGAGGAACATTTACATTTCTCAAAGAGTTGGGGCTGGAGGTTACCGCAGTGGAAGAGATTACCTCCTATCCCTCTATCCTGGGAGGCAGGGTGAAGACACTTCACCCCAAGGTTTTCGGAGGAATTCTCTATCGCAGAGAACATCTTCAGGACCTGGGAGAAATTGAGCAATACGAAATAGAACCTATCGACCTGGTGATTGTAGACCTCTATCCTTTTGAGAAATATGTGCAGATGGGCGCAACTCCCGAAGAGATTATTGAAAAAATCGATATCGGAGGCATTTCGCTTATCAGAGCAGCTGCTAAAAATTATCGGGATGTAATCATCGCCTCCAGCAAGGAGGCTTACGGTCCGCTGCTCCACCTGCTCAAGACCAAGCACGGTGAAAGTGATATTGAAGAGCGCAGGTCATTTGCCAGACAGGCATTCCATACCTCCTCCTACTATGATACCCGGATATTCAACTGGTTCAATAGGGACAATGCCCATTCAATGGCGCTGCGTTATGGAGAAAACCCTCACCAGCAGGCAAAATATACCGGATCTGTTGAGTCCCTTCCAAAACAGCTGCACGGTAAGGAGATTTCCTACAACAATCTGCTCGACATCGAGGCTGCGTTGGAACTTATGTATGACTTTTCGGAGCCAACGGTGGCCATAATAAAGCACAACAATGCCTGCGGATGCGCTACGCGTAGAACTATATTGGAAGCCTGGAAAGATGCTCTTGCGGGTGACCCCGTATCTGCTTTTGGCGGCATTATCATTGCCAACAGGGCTATTGACGAGGAATGTGCGCAGGAGATCAACAAGATATTTTTTGAAGTAATCATAGCTCCCGAGTACTCTTCCGAAGCGCTCGAAATATTGAAGACTAAGAAAAACAGGATTATCCTTCTAGATAACGGCGTAAGGCCTTCGGCCAAAAAGTTCCGTTCGCTGCTGGGTGGCATTCTCGTCCAGGATAGGGACGAAAAAGTCGAAACTCCGGAAGAGCTCAAGACCGTGACCATTATCGCCCCTACTGCACAACAGGTGGAGGATCTGCTTTTTGCCAATAAACTGGTCAAACACTCCAAGTCCAACGCCATAGTACTCGCCAAAGATTCCATGCTTCTGGCCAGCGGGATCGGACAGACCTCCAGAGTGGATGCACTCAGACAGGCCATCGCCAAGGCCGGATCCTTCGGATTCGACCTCAACGGTGCGGTAATGGCTTCCGATGCTTTCTTCCCTTTCCCGGACTGCGTCGAAATAGCACGGCAAGCCGGTATTGCCGCCGTAATCCATCCGGGAGGCTCCATAAGGGATCAGGAGAGCATAGACCGGTGTAACGCCAACGGAATGGCTATGGTCACTACAGGATTCAGACATTTTAAGCATTGATAACGATATAGTTTTGTAAGATGGTATTTTCATTTTTAACACAGGAACTCGCTATCGACCTTGGCACCGCCAATACGGTCATATTTATGAACGACAAGAAAATCATCGACGAGCCCTCCATTGTCGCTGTCGACAATCTTACGGGGAAAGTTCTTGCCGTAGGCACGAAGGCAAAACAGATGCAGGGCAAGGAGAGCAAGGGTGTAAGGACTATCAGGCCGCTCAAGGAGGGTGTGATTGCAGACTTTGACAGTTCGGAACAGATGATAAGGGCGTTCATCAAGATGATCAACACCCGCAGATCTTTCTTTTCACCGAGTCTGAAGATGGTGGTCTGCATTCCTTCCGGCAGTACTCCCGTGGAAACGCGTGCTGTAAGGGATGCTGCCGAACATTCGGGCGGACGCGACGTATATCTTATATTCGAACCGATGGCAGCTGCTCTCGGAGTAGGCATAGATGTTACGGCCCCTTCGGGAAATATGATTGTAGATATCGGAGGCGGTACTACGGAGATTGCCGTTATTTCACTGGGAGGCATAGTAGCCGACTCCAGCATCAAGGTGGCAGGTGACCAATTTACCTACGAAATCCAGCAGTATATGCGCCAACAGCACAATATAAAGATTGGAGAAAAGACCGCAGAAGAGATCAAAATCAATATCGGAGCCGCCATTTCCGATCTTGACGAACCTATCGAGCCTTACAAGGTTAGCGGTCCAAACCTGATGACAGTACTTCCCATTGAGACCACGGTAACTCCGCAGGAGATCGCTCACTGTCTCGACAAATCACTGGTGAGGATAGAATCTGCAATAATGTCGGTACTCGAGCAGACTCCCCCGGAGCTTTATAGCGATATCGTACATAAGGGCATCTATCTTACAGGTGGCGGAGCCTTGCTCAGAGGTCTTGACAAACGTCTGTTCAAGAAAATCAACATTCCCTTCCACGTGGCCGAGGACCCCCTCAGAGCCGTGGCAAGAGGTACTTGCATTGCACTTAAGAACTGCACCTCGTTCAACTTCCTTATGCGATGAGGAGAAACTCCCGCCTCATAAAGATATTCCTGTCCATTGCATTATTTCTGCTTCTGGAGGGTATTTCAGTCATTCTGATTACCAACAACAGCATAATTCAAAAATACAGGATTATGGGGTTCACACGCTCGGTACAGTCTTTTTTCTGGAAACAGGGAGAGAGCGTTCGTTATTTCCTCAACTACAAAAAGGAAAACCGGTTGCTTGAGGCCGAGAACAGGCTGTTAAAAGAGCGTATCTCCATCCTTAAGAAATATCTTGAAGATGTGAGCGCAGAAGAGGCTATCGCCCATGCTTCAGGTACCGGTGACTACACTTTCATACCTGCCACCATTATCAAAAATTCCATTAACAAGCAACACAACTATATCATACTGAATGTTGGATCCAACAACGGTGTAGAAGAGGGAATGGGAGTGATAACTTCATGGGGCATCGTTGGTATCGTAGATGCGGTGTCGCCACGCTTCAGTTATGTCTCCTCTTTTCTCAACACCTCTCAGAGTGTCAGTGCCAAGATTGTATCTAATGATGTTTTCGGTCCCATGGTCTGGACCGGAGTCGGGAACAGAGCGGTTGTAAGGGAAATTCCCATACATACGGAAGTGTATATCGGAGACACTATTTCCACCAGTGGCTATTCCGCCATATTTCCTCCGGATATCCCGCTCGGTATCGTCACCTCCGTCGATGAGGTAAATGGAGTGGCTTTGGAGCTTGGCGTGGAAATGTTCCAGAATTTCAGAGCACTGCGCCTCGTAGATGTTGTAATCAACAATTACGGCAAAGAGATAAATATGATTGAGAATGAGATGGAGTAAAAACATATCTATTTTGGTGCTGATTGCCGTAATGATTATCATACAGATTATCATCTGTGATTATATTTATACGGGACCCTATATCCATCTGACTCTTCTGCCGCTGATAATTCTCTCAATTTCTGCAGAACATAGCTATCCAAGACTCGCCCTGATATCATTTGCCGTCGGTTTCTTAATCGATCTAGTCTCAGATGGAATACTTGGCCTCAACTCTGCAGCTGCAGTAATGACGGCCACTTTCGTCAGGCCGATAAGTTATATAACCATCAATCGCGAACGAAGCGACAAACTTGAGCGACCTACCCTCAGTGATGTCGGTTTTTTCAGATATTTCAGGTACTCGACATATCTGACATTGATATTTCTTATCACATACATCCTGCTTGACTGCGCAGGCTTCAGGCCGGCGTCATTCATATTGATGCGTATAGCACTGAGCTATGTTGCAAATATCATAATGATTCTCTTTGTCAGTGTTACACTACTTAACAAGCGTTACTGATGGCACCCTCCCGGCAAAGAAAAAACGTCCTTTTATTCTCCATTATCATCGTCTTCACGCTGATTGTGGCCAGACTCTTCAATATCCAGATAATAAGCAAGTATTATCGCATCAACGCCGAGAATAACGCCCTCAAATATGAAACCCTCTATCCGGCCAGAGGACTTATCCTGGATCGCAACGGGCAGATTCTTGTTTCAAACAAAATCACCTATGACATTATGGTGACACCCGTCGAGGTGGCAGAGTTCGACACATTGGAATTTTGCTCGATATTCGGCATTGACACTTCATTCGTCCACTCCAAATTTCGTGAATATCGCAAATATCGCAGCAGGATAGGATTTCAGACACTGCCTTTCATCAAACAGGTCTCCGGTGAACATTACAATATTTTCATCGAACAACAATATAAGTTTCCGGGTTTTTCCGGGACACCGAGAACTATACGTACCTACCCTATCAACGCCGGAGGCAATCTATACGGATATATCTCCGAAGTGGATGCCGCCTACATTAAAAACAACCCCGACTACAAGCAAGGAGACTATGCCGGCAGGACCGGCATGGAGATGGCCTACGAAGAACAACTTAGAGGAGAAAAGGGATATAATATCTATCTGCGCGATGCACACAACCGCATAAAAGAGCGTTATGAAGAAGGTGAATATGACAAGGCAGCCGTGGCCGGAAAGGACGTGACCAGTACCATCGATGCAATACTACAGGCATACGGCGAAGAGCTGATGCAAAACAAAGTAGGTTCTCTGGTAGCCATAGAGCCCTCTACCGGCGAGATTCTTACGATGGTCTCCAGCCCCGGCCTCGAGACCTCAAAACTGGCTGAAATCAACAAATATTATCAGGAAATAGTTACCGATCCCTACAAGCCCATGTTTAATAGGGCGGTAATGTCACCGCAGCCCCCCGGATCCGTTTTCAAACTGGTAAACGGACTGATAGGGCTTCAAGAAGGGGTTATCACTCCTGCCACCGCTTATTCTTGCCATGGAGCTTATACGGTCGGCAACCTGAGGGTAGGATGCCACGGACATCCTTCTCCCCTCGATTTCAGACGCTCAATAATGATGTCGTGCAACACATACTACTGTTATGTGTTCCGCGCAATCCTCGACAACCCTAAATATGAAATCATTCGCGATTCTTTTACAAAGTGGAAAGAATATGTGGAGAGTTTCGGATTTGGTATGAAACTGAATACCGACATCCCCTCCGAGCAAGCCGGAACTATGCCCACTGCCGAATGGTACGACAGACTTCACGGCAAAAACCGCTGGAGATCACTCTCGATCATCTCCCTGGCCATCGGACAGGGTGAGATTGGTTCCACACCTCTGCATCTGGCCAATCTGGCAGCTACGATTGCCAACCGCGGCTGGTGTTACACTCCGCATCTGCAGAAAGAAATGCCTGATAATCCCATCGACCCTCGTTTCAAAGAGCGTCATTACACAATGGTGGACACCTCGTGGTTTGAGTGTGTGGTGGAAGGTATGTACCTTGCCGTCAACGGAGGTCCCGGTGCCACCGGACGACTTGCCAGTGTGTCCGGGCTCGAAATCTGCGGAAAGACGGGTACGGCACAGAATCCGCATGGCAACGACCACTCGGTATTCATCTGCTTTGCGCCTAAAGATGATCCGAAGATTGCAGTGGCAGCATATATAGAAAACGCCGGTTTCGGAAGCACTTGGGCCTGTCCCATTTCGGCCCTCCTTGTAGAAAAATACCTCAACGGTGAAATCTCCAAAGAGAGGAAATGGCTTGAAACAAATATGATGAACGGATACCTGCTCGACAGGGTAACGGTAAGTAGGAGATAGGCCGTGGGAAGATCAATCTATAGAAAACTCGACTGGACGATAATCACCTGCTACATAGTGCTGGTGCTCTTCGGATGGGTGAATATCTATTCGTCGCTCTATCAAGAGGGCGCGTTCATATTCGACTTCTCTATGGAATACGGCAAGCAGATCGTCTGGATCGGAAGTTCAGTAGTTTTGGCATTGCTGATACTATTTGCCTTACCACCGAAAATATACGCTGCTTTTGCCTGGTGGCTCTACGCATTGATGGGAGTGTTGCTGATTGCGGTTATATTTATCGGAGCCAATATAAAAGGCTCCAATAGCTGGCTTCAGATAGGCAGCATGAGAGTTCAACCGGCAGAGTTTTCCAAAATTACGACCTCTCTGGCGCTGGCCCATCTTATGAGCAGCAAATTTGACTTCAGTTTCAAAAACAGGTCGGATGCTCTCAAGGCATTCCTGGTGCTCCTGCTACCGATGTTAACCATAGTCCTTGAGAAAGAAACCGGCACGGCGTTGGTTTATCTGGGATTTCTGTTGATGTTTTACCGCGAGGGAATGTCGGGCTGGATTCTGATTTTCGGATTGTCGGTGATCGGCATCTTTATAATGACCCTCGTTTTCTCGCCCTATATTTCAATTTTAATAGTGGTGGGACTGGTATCTGTTTTCGTCTCACTGGTGACTCGGAAAAAATGGGTCGTAGCAGTGATTATTCCTATAGTCGTACTGCTGGGATTTATTCCTTCACTCGTCAGTGATATCGGTAGTGTGGAGAAGCCCGCCACGGAAATTGTCTCCATGGAAATTGATACGGATGATGCTGTGGACGAGCTAGCTTCAATTGCGGATAGCAATATGGTTTCCGCTGAAAGCGAGAGTCCGAGCAAATCTGCAGTTGTCCTTAGAAAATTTTTCAGCAGGTTTCCTGCGGAAATCTGGCTGGTGTTCGCCTTGGCGCCCCTTATACTTGGGTTTCTCACCAAATCACTGGTAAAGCGGCAAAAAGTCTTGCGCAACGCGATGCTAAGCATGATACTGGGCATCTGTCTGGTCTTTTCGGTGGATTTTCTCTTTGACAATATTCTAAAAGATTACCAAAAAGGGCGCATAGAGGTGCTTCTCGGCATAAAGGAAGACCCTATGGGAGATGGTTACAATGTCCATCAATCGATGATTGCAATCGGTTCGGGAGGATTCTTCGGCAAAGGCTTTCTGCGCGGCACGCAGACCCGCTTTGATTTTGTGCCTGAACAAACCACGGACTTCATTTTCTGTACCATAGGTGAGGAATGGGGATTTGCGGGCTCTTTGGCGGTGTTGGCGGTATTTCTGGTGTTATTGATAAGGCTGATCAACTCCGCTGAAAAACAGCGGGACCGTTTTATACGAATCTACGGCTACTGTGTTGCCTCCATTCTACTGATGCATATTCTCATCAATGTTGGAATGACGATAGGTTTAATGCCCGTTATAGGCATTCCATTGCCGTTTGTGAGTTATGGAGGCAGCAGCCTTTGGGGGTTTACGATTTTGCTCTTCATCTACGTACGCCTCGACCTGGAGAGATGGAGGTGACAGCCAATTGTAAATAAAATATTAACTAAGTATCTTTGTCAGAATGATAACTATTTTAAATATATAAAACATGCCACTCAAATTCGTTGACAGACATAATGGTCCGAGGGATTTCCAGGAAAAACAGATGTTGGAAAGACTCGGAGTATCATCAATTGATGAACTGATAAAACAAACCGTACCCGAAGATATTCTCCTAAAAGAGCCTCTGGCTCTGGAGCCGGCACTCTCCGAGCACGAATACACAGCTCGTCTCAAAGAGACTGCAGCCCGCAACAAGCCTTTCCGCTCCATGATAGGAATGGGTTATTATGGCACAGCCTCACCTGCAGTAATCATTCGCAACATTCTCGAGAATCCCTCCTGGTATACCTCTTACACTCCCTACCAGGCAGAAATTTCACAAGGTCGTCTCGAGGCTCTGATTAATTTTCAGACAATGATTTCATCCCTGACGGGATTCAACCTCTCCAACTGTTCAATGCTGGATGATGCTACTGCCGCTGCTGAAGCTATGAGGATGATGTATGAACTGCGTAGCCGTGATGCGGTAAAGGCAGGCAAAAATGTATTCTTTGTGGACAAAAACATCTTCCCACAGGTACTCTCGGTACTTGAAACACGGGCAGACGCCCTAGACATTGAAATAGTACTCGGTGACTACGCTGATTGTCAATTTGACGAAAAATGCTACGGAGCCATTCTCCAGTATCCGGCAGCAAACGGCGAAGTAAGAGATTACAGCTCATTCTGCGCCAAAGCTCATGAAAAGGGCATTCTCGTAACAGCCTATTGCGACCTCCTTGCACTTGCGCTGCTCAAGGAACCTGCTGCCTGGGGCGCCGACATCGCAGTAGGCACAGCCCAGAGATTCGGACTCCCGATGGGCTTCGGCGGCCCTACAGCCGGCTATATAGCTACTTCAGATGCATTTAAACGCAATATTCCCGGTCGTATAGTGGGAATCTCCGTAGACCGTCACGGTAACCCTGCAGTACGCCTTGCACTTCAGACACGCGAACAGCATATCAAAAGAGAGAGGGCTACATCCAACATTTGCACTGCCACGGCATTGATGGCTACAATGTCGGGAATGTTTGCACTATATCATGGGCCGAAAGGTATCCGTGAGATAGCCATGAATGCGTACGGCTATGCTCATGCCGTAGCTGACGTGCTCCGCAAGAACGGCTACAAACTGGCTGCAGAAAACTTCTTCGATACCATCGAAATAATCGGAGCAGAGGGCATTGAGTTTGATCCAGCACAAATCAACTTCAGAACTGAAGAGGCTGGTATTAACTTCTGCTACACCTCTGACAATACCATAATCATCAGCTTTGACGAGCTCTCAACCCATGAAGAGGCCTCTCTTATCGGGCGCATTTTCGGCTGTGTGGACATATGCCCCGGCATTCCGGCAGAGCCCAAGTATATGAAGAGAGAGACACCAATTCTCACCTCCGAAATATTCAGCAAATACCATTCTGAGACGGATATGATGCGCTACATCAAGAAACTCGAGCGCCGCGATATCTCCCTCACCCATTCCATGATACCTCTCGGCAGCTGCACAATGAAGCTTAATGCGGCAGTAGAAGTAATGCCTATGAGTTGGAGTGAATTTGGTAATGTACACCCATTCGCACCAACCGATCAGGTGGAAGGCTCACTACAGGTAATCAAAGAATTGGAGCATGATCTTGCCGTCATTACCGGACTGGACGGTTGCTCACTGCAGCCCAATAGCGGCGCTGCAGGCGAATACGCAGGCCTTATGGCCATCCGTGCATATCACCGGGCAAACGGTGATGCACACCGTAATATAATCATTATTCCTACCTCTGCACACGGCACTAACCCCGCCTCTGCAGCTATGGCCGGTTACAATATAGTACTTGTGGGCTGTGATGACAATGGCAACATTAATGTTGAAGAACTTCGTGAAAAGGCAGTTGCCAACCGCGACAATCTGGCCGGAATAATGATCACCTATCCTTCCACCCACGGTGTATTTGAGGTAAAAATCCGGGAAATCTGCAAAATAATTCATGAAAACGGCGGTCAGGTCTATATGGACGGTGCCAATATGAATGCCCAGGTAGGTCTTACCAACCCCGGCCACATCGGTGCCGACGTATGCCACCTAAACCTTCACAAGACCTTCGCAATGCCTCATGGCGGCGGCGGTCCCGGTGTAGGTCCAATTTGCGTAGCAAAACATCTCACTCCCTATCTCCCGGGGCACCCGATACTACCTGAGTGCGGTGGAGTCAACATGACAGCAGTTGCTGCAGCTCCCTACGGCAGTCCTCTGCTACTCCCCATTACTCACGCTTACATCAAATTGCTTGGTGCTGATGGACTCCGCAAGGCTACTGAGATAGCTATCCTCAACGCCAATTACCTGGCGGTACAACTGGAACCGGAACTTAAAACTCTTTATACCGGTGACAAAGGCCGTGTTGCTCACGAATGCATCGTAGACTTCCGACATTTCCGTTCAGAATATGGAGTGGATGCAACCGATATCGCAAAACGTCTTATGGACTTCGGATTCCACGCCCCCACTCTTTCATTCCCCGTGCATGAGACCTTAATGGTAGAGCCTACGGAAAGCGAATCTCTCCCTGAACTTGACAGATTTGTGGAAGCATTGAAGTACATCGTGGCTGAGTGTGAAGATATTAAGGCCGGACGACTCGATAAGGATGACAACCCCATTAAAATGGCACCTCATACTGCTTGTGAGGTTTGTTCAGACAACTGGACACATCCTTACAGCCGTGAGCAAGCCGCTTATCCTCTCGAGTGGATCCGCGACAACAAATTCTGGCCACACGTTGCACGCGTAGACAATGGTTACGGTGACCGCAATCTGGTAACTACAGTATAGTTTCGAGTCAGAAGTAAGTAGTGTGTAGTTCTGACAAAATATTTAGTAAGGAACTTTGAGTGGTGTGAGGTACAGGTTGCAGGTTATTTCAGACTCACAAGTTATACGGTAAACCCCGTTCCACGTAACCTGCAACACGCACCACTATACACACCACACTACATACTACACACTACATACTCAGTAAAAACAAAGATGGCCGAAAAAAATCGGCCATCTCTGTTTTTACGTCACTACTCAAGCTATGCGTTACCGGTCTTTCGGGGAGCGAAAACTTTCTTGACAGGAGCTTTTGCCGCTACCTTACCGGTGCTTTTTGGAGCTGCCTTGGGGGCAACTTTAGAAGCTGTTTTGGGAGCTGCTTTTTTGGCTGCCGGTTTGGTTGCCTTGGGAGCTTTGGGAGCTTTGGGAGCTTTGGCTTCTGTTTCCTCTGTGCCAACCTCAGCACTTGCTTCTGTGCTTGCCTCCACGCTTGTCTCTACACTCTTATCAGCACTCTTCCTGGAGCGACTACGACGGGTAGCAGGTTTCTTTACACTCTCTTTTGCGGGTGCATCAGCCTCAAGTACTGCCTTGTTGAAATCTACCAACTCGATATATGCCATATTGGCCCCATCACCAAGACGGAAACCGTTTTTGATAATGCGTGTATATCCGCCCGGACGATCAGCAACCTTTGGAGCAACAACGCGGAAAAGCTCGGCTACCGCCTCCTTCTGCTTTAAGTAGCTGAATACTATGCGGCGTGAGTGTGTTGTGTCCTCTTTTGACTTGGTAATAAGCGGTTCAACATACATTCTCAGGGCTTTGGCCTTTTCCAGAGTAGTCTCAATCCTCTTGTGAAGGATCAGAGATGATGCCATGTTGGCCAGCATCGCCTTGCGATGTCCGCTCTTGCGTCCTAAACTATTTATTGATCTATTGTGCCTCATTTTCTTGTGCTTTTATTTCAATATTATACTTGGTAATGTCCATTCCGAAGTTCAGTTTCAATCTGTCCATGAGCATATCAATCTCGTTGAGAGATTTCTTGCCGAAGTTTCTGAATTTCATCAAATCTGTCCTCTGATGGCAAACAAGGTCGGCAAATGTCTCGATATTTGCAGCTTTAAGGCAGTTGAGTGCCCTTACTGAAAGCTCCATATCTGAGAGCTTGGTGAGAAGGATATGACGCATACGCATAGACTCCTCGTCAAGTTGCTTGCTGTCTTGTTCTACTGCGGTCTCAAGAGTAATCTTTTCATCAGAGAAAAGCCAGAAGTGCTGAATCAGGATGGTAGCTGCCTCTTTCAAGGCCTCCTTCGGATGGATTGAGCCATCTGTAGTGATCTCGATGTTGAGTTTCTCGTAGTCGGTCTTCTGCTCAACACGCCAGTCTTCAACCGAGTATTTCACATTCTTTATAGGAGTGAAAATCGAGTCAATCGCAATCGTTCCGAGGGGAGCATTATCAACTTTATTTTCTTCTGAAGGAACATAACCTCTTCCCTTGCCGATCCTCATCTCTATGTTGAGCTTAACTGAAGGCTCCATTGAGCAGATGTGGAGATCGGGATTCAATACTTTAAAAGAGGATAAACTCTTGGAAATATCTTCAGCAGTAAATTCTTGCTTACCACTAACAGTCACGTTCACCACCTCGCCGTCAACATCTTCTATCATCCTCCTGAGGCGAACCTGCTTGAGGTTGAGAATGATGTCGACAACACTCTCAATAACGCCGGGTATAGTGTCAAATTCGTGACTTACACCGTCGATCCTTATTGAGGTGATGGCAAAGCCTTCCAAAGAGGAGAGCAGTATACGACGGAGAGCATTACCTACGGTTATGCCATATCCCGGTTCCAAGGGACGGAATTCGAAACGACCGAAGGTATCCGTTGCGTCGAGCATTATTACCTTATCCGGTTTTTGAAATGCTAAAATTGCCATACTGTTTAAATTTTATTAGTGTTTACGCTATAAGCAAGGATTACTTGGAGTACAACTCTACTATAAGTTGCTCATTGATATTCTCAGGAACTTCGCTTCTTAAAGGAACGTTTGTATACTTACCCTGGAATTTTGCGGCATCCCACTCAAGCCAGGAGAAGTTGGCGGAAGAGTGTGAAAGGCTATCCTGAATAACTTCCAGACTCTTTGAACGCTCGCGTACTCCTATGGTTTCACCGGGTCTGACGATGGTGGAAGGGATGTTGCAGACTTCACCGTTGCGGGTGATGTGGCAGTGTGTCACAAGCTGTCTTGCCGCAGCCCTCGTAGGAGCTATACCCAGACGATAAACGAGATTGTCGAGACGGGACTCGAGGAGCAAAATGAGGTTCTCGCCTGTTTGGCCTTTCATCCTGTGTGCTTTGCCATAAAGGTTACGGAACTGTCTCTCGAGAAGCCCATAAGTGTATTTAACTTTCTGCTTCTCGGCGAGCTGAGTACCGTACTCTGAGGTTTTTTTACGTTTCTTGGCCTGTCCGTGCTGTCCCGGTGGATAATTCTTT
>DFOK01000098.1 GCA_002376715.1 Bacteroidales bacterium UBA3543
TTTATTATCTTTGCAACCTGTAATAACTTTCACATCATGAGATACTCCAAGTTTTTGTTGACGATTATGCTGATACTGCTTTGCGGTAGTCTTTTGTATGCGCAAAATCCTCAAGGTGAGCAGGGTCCGACTAATTTTGTAGAGATGGCCGCCAAAGAGGCAGACAATCTGATGAAAGAATTCGATCTGGATTTCCGACAGGTCTTTCTCATAGATTCCCTTTTGCAGGATATGATGCCGAAAATGAATGAGGAGATGACTGCCATTCAGCGCTCAGGTGCCACCAATCGCGAAATCTTTATGATCACATATGACAAATGGCTCGACGCCATTGACAAGGAATACGAGAAAATATTCAACGAAGAGCAGTGGAAACGATACCTCAAGTCGGCTCGCGGCAGAGAGAAACGCAAACGTGATAAACGTATGGCCGAGAGGGAAAGTATGTAGTATGTAGTGAGAAGTGTATAGTGTGAAGTTGGTAGCAATGAGGAATTAGCAATTAAGAGTTAAGTAATAACAATTAGAAATAGAGAGAATAATTAATTAAAAAGCAGCAAATGTTAGCAAAAGAATGGTTAAAGAACGCTCAGGGCGTTATGAACAAGATTGAGGCAACTCAGATGGAGAATATCCGCAAGGTTGCGGAAGTAATGGCAGACACTATCCAATCAGGCCGTTGGGTCCACACTTTTGGTTGTGGCCACGCCACTCTCCCCATAGAGGAGATGTATCCCCGCATCGGCGGTTTCATAGGATTTCACCCCCTGTGCGAACTTCCCCTTACTTTTTTCACCCATATTACCGGTGAAATGGGTATTGACCAGTTCCTGTTCCTCGAAAGAGCCGAAGGTTATGGCAAAGCCATTATGAAGGGTTGGAATTTCGACGAAAAAGACGTGCTCTGGCTCTTCTCACATACCGGCATCAACGCCGTCAACATTGACGTTGCCCTTGAAGCAAAAAAGCGCGGTATGAAGGTCATAGTATTTGGCTCGGCAGAGCAGACGGGCAACAAGATCCCCCGTCACTCAGGCGGTAAAAACCTCTTCCAGATAGCCGACTACGTGGTGGATACCTGTTGTCCCCTCGTCGATGCATCAGTTGACCTCAAAAACCACCGGGACAAGATCGGTCCCGTATCCACAGTAGCATTCGTAACTACAGTATGGATGACCATCTGTACCGTTGCCGAGATTCTGGCGGATCGCGGAGAAAAACTCTTTATCCACCCCTCTCATAATGTGCCCGGGGATACCACGGCCCAAGAGCGTCTGGATGCCTGTATTACCGAGTACAAGAGGAGAGTAAGAGGTCTTTAATTTTACACTACAAAATATCAGGGGGTGGCCGCAAAGTCGCCCCCTCTTAATCAATATGAAGAACAAATTTATAGCACTGTTAAAACAGGAAGTTAAACCGGCTCTGGGATGCACCGAACCCATAGCAGTGGCTCTCGCAGTGGCCCGCAGTTGCGAACTCCTGAGGAGTATTTCTCAGGAACCTGACCATATTGATGTCAAAGTAAGCGGAAATATCCTTAAAAATGGCATGGGCGTGGGAATCCCCGGAACCAATGGTATGGTAGGACTTCACATAGCAGCAGCATTGGGATGCACTTGCGGCAATTCAGCATACTGCCTCGAAGTACTAAAAGAGGTGGATGAAGAAAGCCTTGCCCGGGCACAGGAAATGGTATCTGCAGGATACGTAACAATTTCACTTGCAGAGACCGGGGAGAAGCTCTATGTCTCCGCAGAAGCCCGTTCTTCCAGTGGCAAAGAGAGTCACAGAGCACTTGCTATCATAAGCGGCAGTCACGACTCTATCGTGTGCGAAGAAATAGACGGTAAAATCATCAGTTCTATCGAGAAAAACGATAATGATAACTCCACAGGCAGCTTGATTGAACCTGATTTTGCAAGAAAAATCACTATTGAACAAATACTCGATTTTGCCACCCATACTCCATTTGAGGAGTTGGAGTTTATTATGGATTCCGTCACTCTCAATAAGGCTCTCGTGGACGAAGGGCTTCGCAAGGAGTATGGACTTCAGGTAGGCAGGAGACTTCTGGTACCGGAAAACCGTTGTGTTTTTGGAGACAATCATCTCACCTATGCGATGGCTTATACAGCAGCAGCCTCTGATGCGAGGATGGCGGGCTGTGCTCTTCCTGCCATGAGTAACTCCGGTAGTGGTAATCAGGGTATTACGGCCACAGTCCCGGTTATTGCCATAGCAGAAAAAATCGGTGCCAGTCGTGAAGAATTGGCAAGAGCACTGGTAATAAGTCATCTGGTGGCTATTCACATCAAAGGACATCTGGGAAAACTCTCAGCTCTCTGCGGATGTGTGGTTGCTTCTACCGGCTCAGCCTGCGGCATTGTTTACCTGCGCAAGGGAGGCTACGAGCAGATGTGTGCTGCCATAAAAAACATGATAGGCAACATCACCGGTATGGTATGCGACGGAGCCAAGGTAGGATGTGCCCTAAAAGTGGCCTCAGGAGTAGCTAGTGCTCTGCAATCCGCAGTGCTGGCGCTCGATGGTATCTGCATATCATCCAACGACGGCATCATAGAGGAGGATATCGAAAAAACTATTGCCAATCTCGGCAGAATCGGATCTATAGGCATGCAGATCACGGACGAGATGATTCTGGAAATAATGGTATGTAAATAAGTGTTGCGGGGTGCCGGATGCGAAAGGGAGTTCGGAGTTTAGAGTTCTGAGTTCCGAGTATGGATTTGAAGTTCTTATGGATGGATCCAATTAGTGCAACCGGTTAAGCTAATTGATTTAGTTGGATAAAATAGCCTTAATATACTTTCCCCATATGCGGAACGACATATAACTCCATGTTATCAACAGCGATTCTATACCACCCTTTTCCTTGCTCGACTATTGTATATGATCTCGTCACGTCAAGTGTTAGTATTTCACCAGAAAACATCATATTCAAAGTGTTGGAATTATCTGATCTTTTAGCTCCATCAATCATTCTATTAAAAGCCTCTATAGTTAATGTTGCTGGACAGGGCGTGTCACCATTTGGTTTATAATTTTTCCCCACATCAGATCCAAAGTTACAACTCGAAAAAATCAATACGGAAAACAAAAGAGTAATAGAAAAAATTGTTGATAATCGTTTCATCGCGCAATATTTTTGATTGTTACCTTGCAAATATAATCAAAGAACTCAATTGCCTTGGTGTTTTGTTGAAGTTTTCGTCAATAACTCGTCTTAATTGTGCAACAAATTGTCGCACAATTTCATGTAGTCGAGAAAACGATGGAGTTCTGAAAAAGTTTTATCTGCTCGGATTATGCGATTTTAGCGCAGCATTTCCGAGATTTTAATTATATCTTCCACGCTTGAAAAGAGATACTGGGCCGGGATTCCCTGAAAACCACGGTTACGCCAATCGGCAAGGGCAAAATCAATCCCCGCCCCCTTGGCACATTCGAAGTCATATTCCGTATCTCCGAAATAGATACACTCCTCAGCCACAGCACCGGAATGGGACAAATAGGCCAAAAGCGGATCGGGCCAGGGTTTGTGACGCTCCGAATCATCACTTGTGATGACTGTCTCGAAAAGATCTTTCCATTGTGACAGACGCGGGTCGTAATTGAATTCAAAACGGCTGCGTGAGGTCACCACACCCAATTTGAACCCCATTTCGCGAAGGCTGGGAAGCATTTCGGAAACACCCTCAAAAGGAACAATGAGATACATCAGTTCCCGGAAATTCTTCTCCCAACTGTGTGCTGCCGCCTCAACATCTTTAAAACCCATTTTTTGAGCCACGACCATAGTCGGAATTCCAAAATAGGGATAGAGCTCATCGTAGGTCATATCTTTGCCCATAAGCTCCTTAACGCTCTTTTGCAAAGAGAGTACACCGGTCTTCTCGGTATCGAGCAATGTGCCGTCTATGTCAAAAATCAAATGCTTGTATTTCCTCTGCTTCATATCCTCCCTCTCCATCATAAGCCCAGATATGCCTTTTGTTCTTCGGTAAGCACATCAATGGTCACTCCCAGACTCTCCAACTTCTTTACAGCCACATAATTGTCTATTTGCTCAGGAACAATAACTATCGAAGGAGGCAGTTTGCCGCGACTCTTTACCAAATATCTTGCGCTGAGTGCCTGTATGGCAAAACTCATATCCATAATTTCGGCGGGATGCCCATCCCCGGCTGCCAAATTGACCAACTTGCCCTCCGCGATGACATAGATGCAGCGACCATCAACCATTCTGTAGCCGGTGAGGTTAGTACGCGCTTCAAAACTCTCGACAGCTATTTGCGAGAGTTGTTCCACCGATACTTCGCAATCAAAATGGCCTGCATTGCAGCAGATGGCGCCAGCCTTCATCTTTTTAAAACTTGAGGCAGTAATGACGTCTTTACATCCTGTAACTGTCACGAAGATATCACCAATGGGAGCTGCATCCTCCATCGTCATTACCTTAAAACCATCCATAACCGCCTCCAGAGCCTTTATCGGCTCCACCTCGGTCACGATGACCGATGCTCCCAGCCCTTTTGCTCTCATTGCAACGCCTTTACCGCACCAACCATAGCCCGCCACCACTACATTTTTGCCGGAAACTATGAGATTAGTAGTACGATTGATGCCGTCCCAAACGGATTGGCCTGTGCCATACCGATTGTCAAAAAGATACTTGCAATGGGCGTTATTGACCATTACCATCGGATATTTAAGGGTATTGGTCTGGGCCATCCTTATCAGGCGGTTGATACCTGTAGTGGTCTCCTCGCAACCTCCGATAACCTTATCAATCAAATGTGCGTATCGAGTATGCATCAGGTGAGTCAGGTCACCTCCGTCATCGATGATGATATTGGGGCCGCACTCCAGCACGCTGCAAAGATGACGGTCATATTCTTCTGCCGAGGCATTATGCCATCCGAAGACATTTAGACCCTCTTTTACAAGGGCCGCCGCTACATCATCCTGTGTCGAGAGCGTATTGCTGCCGGTTACATACATTTCGGCTCCGCCGCCAGCAAACACCAGACAGAGGTATGCCGTCTTTGCCTCGAGATGGACCGAAAGTGCTATCTTAATCCCCTTGAAGGGCTTTTCTTCGATAAATTCTTTTTCAATGGAGCTGAGTACGGGCATATTCCGCTTCACCCAGTCAATCTTGCGTTTACCGCTCTCCCAAAGATTGATATCCCTGATTTCGCTCATTGTTTTTTTTATTGTTTGATTTCATTTTGTCTATTTTGATCAGAACGGGAAGATGGTCACTGTAACCATTCTGAAAGCTGTTGCCGTTGTAGCTGCGTTTTGGCCACCCTTTCTGCAGCATGAAGTTGCGTTTGAAGATTTCACAATAGTGCTTTTGATTCATCTTAACAAGTTTCAAACCAGGTATTTCGGGAAATGTCTCGAGCAGGCTCGGACTGACGATGATATTGTCGAAGAGATTCCACCGATGATTGTGGATGCTGGTACCGAATCCTTCGTCATGAAGCACCCAAAAGGGATTGAAATAATCGTCCTTTTCTACTAAGGAAATCTTTTTCCTTGCCCTTAGCAAAACAGAAAGGGATTCGTCGGAAGGCGAATCGTTCATATCCCCCATCACCACAATTTTGATATCGGGATATTTTTCGCGCATCGTCAGTGCGTGATTATAGATTGTCTCAGTACCGGCACGGCGAAATCCGGCAGAGTTTTTAACACCTGTCCTCCTTGAAAGGAGATGGCAGACATAAAAACAGAACATTTCTCCATCAATCTTGCCTCGAGCGAAAAGTATGTCGCGGCCTATATATTCACGACCGCTGCGCAATTCCAGCTTCACGGGGCAACTCTCTTCGAGCTTAAACTTGTCCGGACGGTAAAACAATCCCACATCGACACCCCTGACGTCATTTGACTCATAATGGATACATCTGTACCTGGCACCGCGGATGCGTCTTTGATCGGCCAGATCCTGCATCACTGCCAGATTCTCCACCTCGGAAACACCTATCACCACGGGAAACCCTCCATGTGCGTTGGATACGGTGGAAATGACCTCAGCCAGATTCTCAAGTTTCTTTTGATACTTCTGCGTCGTCCATCTTTTAGGGCCGGAAGGAGTGAATTCCTCATCCTCAGTATTTGGGTCGTCCGAAGTGTCATACAGGTTCTCGAGGTTGTAAAACATTATGGTGTAAGACATCCGAATATGGGTATTGATGAGCAAAAATAGTGATAATTATCCATTTTTTACTAACTTGCGTTTTATTTAACTGCGAAGACTATGTATGAACAACTATTGAATCTTGATCCAATTAAGATTAATTTCTCCAAAGCGGGAATGGATATGATCAATATCGTGCTCGCATTTGTGATGTACGGTGTTGCACTAGGAATTAAACCCTCATTGTTCAAGGAGGTTTTCAAAAAGCCCAAATCGGCGATTCTGGGCGCCATATGTCAGATGGTGCTTCTGCCTGCACTCACATTTCTTCTTGTAATCATACTTAACGATCGTATCACACCAATGGTGGCTATGGGTATGATACTGGTGGCAGCCTGCCCGGGGGGCAACATCTCCAACTTCATGTCTTCACTTTCCAAAGCCAATATTGAGCTTTCCGTAACTCTGACAGCCCTCAGCACCTCTCTTGCACCGCTTACCACTCCCGGCAACTTCGCCCTTTGGGGCGGACTTTATGTCAGATATCTCAACAAACAAGCCGCAGGAGCTCTACAGCCTCTCGAGATTCCCATCTCGGAAGTCATGATTACAGTCTTCATTCTGCTCGGTATACCATTGATACTTGGTTTATTGACCAATAAGTATCTCCCAAAGGTTTCAGAGAAGCTAAAAAAACCCATGCAGGTATTCTCCATTCTCTTTTTCATTTTGATGGTGGTCCTCGCATTTGGCAACAATTTACAGCTTTTTCTCCAGTACATCTGGTACATTTTCTTCATAGTATTGATTCATAACGGACTGGCACTGGCCATCGGATACGGTACCGGCACTGTTTTCAGGATACCGCGCGAAGATCGTCGTACCATCACCATCGAAACCGGCATACAAAATTCCGGACTAGGACTGGTACTGCTATTCAATCCCAAGATATTCCCTCCCGATCTGATGAACGGAGGAATGCTCTTTATCACCGCCTGGTGGGGTATATGGCACATAATATCAGGACTGGCAGTCTCTGCATTGTTTAATTATTCCACCAAAAGACGTCTTGCCAGGGCGCAAAAAGTCAATGTGTAAATCAAAAAAACATAGAAAGATTTACGATGTGGATCGCTTATACGCCTTCCTCAGACCCTCTGTCGATGCGTTTATCAAAGCTTCCTATCAAAAGATTCTTTTCCTCAATACGGATAGAATCCCGAGAGATGCTGCGGTTATTTTTACTCCCAATCATTGCGATGCGCTTATGGACCCTCTCCTGGTACTGGCTTCCAACAGGGATAGAAAAGTATTCATTGCGAGAGCGGACATTTTCAAAAAACCGATGCTCCGTAAAATCCTCACCTTTTTCAAGATGATCCCCATCAACCGCATCAGAGACGGCATCAGATCGGTGACGGCAGTCGAGGAAACCATCAGGGTCTCCATCGAGGTACTGGAGAACAATGTGGGTATATGTATCCTCCCTGAAGGTACTCACCGTCCAATGCACAGCCTGTTACCCATAGGTAAAGGCATCGCCAGGATTGCGTGCGGTGCCTACGATGCTCTGGGTGATGACCACCCGATATATATTATGCCGGTGGGAGTGGAATACGGCGACTATTACAGGTTCAGGTCCACGGCCATAGCCAACATAGGAGAGCCCTTCAACGTATCGGAATTTATCTCTTCGCAACGCCGGGAGGGTATGTCGGAGCGCGACATAATGGAGGCCATTCGGCAGCAAGTCAAAGAGCGTATCCAGGAGCTGATAGTTTATATTGACGATGATGAGCAGTATGAGGCCGTCTGGGAACTGGCAAAGCTCCACAGTGGCCAAATATGCAAATATCGCGTTAAAGAGCGCTTCGATGCCAATAAGGATATCATAAGTCGCATCAAGCAGTTAAGAGAAAGAGACCCGAAGAGAGCGTCCGTGCTTTTTAAGAAGGCAGACAAACTCAGGGAGCGCCGTCTGAAATCCAAAGTAAGCATTCACGCCATACACCGCAAGCGTCCTCTGCTTGCTGCGATCCTGGGCACTCTGGCTCTTATACCCGGTATTCCCCTCTTTTTAGTGATGGGAGCCGCATCTCTGCCTGTATGGGTCGTATCTGAAGTGCTCTGTACCCTATTTAAGGACCGCGCATTCCACAATTCGGTACGTATGGTATTCTTTTGGGTTGTCTGGACCCTGTTGTATCTGACAGAAGTGATACTTCTCTTCTGCTTCGCTCCTTGGGAATGGGCTTTAGTGGGCGCCATTATTCTGCTGCCCGCACCATATTTCGTGTATGACTTTTTTGAGTTTGTGCGTGTACTGGCCTCCCTCTGGAGAATTGTTTTCAACCGAAGGTTGAGAAATGATTATAAAGAAATCAAAAATGAATTGAAAAATATCTGATACTGAAATATTATGAAACGACTCAGCATAATTCTGATAATGGCGGGAATCCTTTTTCCCACTTTATCCTACGGTCAGAATGTTGATACCCTGCGTACCGGTCAGATTCAAGACACTTTGCGTATGGATCCTTACGGCAAGAAAAAACCGGAACCTGAAGTGCTGGTGGCACCACCGGATACTATCGCAAAGAGTTCCGAGGCCGGCGAACTGGCTAAAGGCGATATAGTCAAAACCGGACTTTCCTTCGGACCACTACCGGTAGTTGCCTTTGACAACGATAAGGGATTCCAATACGGAGCTCTGCTCAATATCTACAATTTCGGCGACGGATCTTGGTATCCCATACCCAAATCGCAGTGGTATTTTGAACTTTCAAGATTTACTAAGGGGTCTCAACTCTATGTGATCTCTTATGACAACCGCACTTTGATTCCCGGGGTACGTCTTTCCACCGCTATACAGGTAACAAGGGACAAAGCGCTCGACTTTTACGGTTTCAACGGTTATGAGTCCTTTTACGACAGCTCCCTGGAGAGAGGATTCTACCGTATGGATCGTATGGTGCATACTTTCAAGGTTGACTTTACCGGAAAGATCAAGGGCAATTTCTACTGGAAGGCCGGATATCATTTCAGCCATTTCAGGACAGGAAATTTCAAGAATGAAAACTACACCCTTTCGACTACGCTTTTCGAGATTTATAAAGATTTCAACATCATTCCCGAAGAGCAGGCTGACGGCGGCATTTCAAGTGCCATAAGAGTGGGATTGATGTATGACTCGCGTGACTTTGAGGCAGCACCCTCCAGGGGTATCTGGGCAGAAGCCAACCTCGCTTACGCCCCCAAATTTTTGGGTACTTCGGTAGGTTACACCAAATATAATATCACTTTCAGGAACTATCTGCCCATAGCAAAAGATAAACTTGTTTTTGCATACAGGCTGAACTTACAGGGCTTCCTCGGTAAGGAATCACCGGCATTCTATGTGCTCCCGTACGATATGTACCTCGGCACAGGATATGACAGGGAGGGATTTGGCGGTTACCGTACTGTGCGAGGCCTGATGAGGGGGCGCATCCAGGGAGCGCATACCTGTTATTTCAACACCGAACTGCGCTGGAGATTCGTCAGTTTCCATCTCTGGAAACAAAATATAGCCTTTACATTGAGCGGATTCTTTGATGGAGCAAGAGTTTTCAAGGGATTTAAGAATGATTTTGACATTACCGGAATTTCACCTTTTACGCCGGTGTCATCATATTACCCTCCTCAAGGCAACCTTCCATATACGCTTTACGGAGGAGAAGAGAAGTTTCACCTGAGCGCCGGTGGCGGAATTAGGTTCATAATGAACAGAAATTTCATCGTAGCTTTCGAGTATGGCAAGGCATTTGATGCACAAGATAATAGTAAAGGTGCCTTCTATATAAATACAGGCTTCCTCTTTTAGTTTGACTTTTAAAAAAAAGAATATGAAACGATTAACAATCGCCTTCGCACTGACGGTGTCACTCCTGTTTGCATCGGGGTGCATAGACAAGTACTTGGAGGACATAGCGGAACTTGAAAGCAGGCTTGATTTGATAGAGCAGTTGTGTGAGGAAATGAATACCAACCTCAATTCTCTACGGGTGATTGTCTCCTCCATCCAGGACAACGACATGATATCCGGTGTGACATCCATCACACAAGGCGGCATAGAGATCGGCTACAAGATCAATTTTGTCAAAACAGCCCCTATAACCATCTACCACGGCACAAACGGCAAGACACCTCTCATCGGAACAGCTAAGGATACGGATGGCAATTATTATTGGACTATCCAATATGACAATGGCACCGTTGGTTGGGTTAAAGACGACTACGGTCAGAAAGTGCTTGCAATGGGTGTCGCCCCTTTTATAAAAGTCAAGGACGAAAGATGGATGATCTCATACGACGGAGGCTCTACCTGGACCGACCTGGGACAGGCAACCGGAGAGGCAGGGGACTCAATGTTCAAAAGCATTGTCATCGGTTCCGATCATGTGACAATCACGCTAACTAATGGCACGGTATTCAAAATCCCTCTTTATGAAAAGTATTTAGCTCTAAAGACTGAGGCTGAAAAAATCAACAGCAACGCAAATGCACAGAAAACGATACTCACTGCATTAGCCTCCCGTTATGTCTATATCAAGAACGCCGGTGACATCGTGGAGAATGGGAAACGCGTGGGTACTTATTGTGAACTTTCCAACGGAGAGAGTTTCAAAGTCTATGATTGGCAGAGCAGCAATGCCCCTAAAATAATGTCCGTACTCGACACCATTACCGGACTATATTACTGGACTTTTCAACAAAGTGGAGAGGAAATGGAATGGCTTAGAGATGCCGACGGCAATAAGATTCGCAGTGTGGGAGATACGATACCTCCCCCGAAAGTAAACCTTAAAGTGGATGATGGCGGCAACTTTTACTGGACCATTGAATACGAAGGTGGAACCATTTCCACTATAAAGGCTCCCGAACTTTTTGTCAACCGTACTTCTTCCATTTTCAGGAGAGTGGACGTTACCGACCCTGACTTTGTGGTTTTCGTGACATGGGATGGTACTCAATACCGTATGCCCAAACAATTTACCATATCAATCGAGACCAACATCTCAATGGCTGTCAGCTCTGTCAAGGAGCTCTCCTATACGGTTTATGGCGCAGACTATTCCAACGTTAAGGCTGCATTTATCACTCAGGGAGGATTCAAGGCCTACCTTTCACCAATACCGGGAGTTGTTACAATTGAATCTCCTGCTGATTTCACTACGGGACAAGGCAAGATAATGGCTGTTTTTACCATTAAAAACAGTCAGAGGAGCTCTGTCAAAACCATCACTGTAAACAAATTGTAGAGTATGAAACGCAGACTATCATCAATTTTGACCGCAATCGTGCTGGTTTTATCTCTAACAGGATGTTTTAACCAGCTCGAGAATGAACTTGGCCACCTCAGCAGACGCATCAAGGCTATGGAGGATAATCTCGTCCTGATGAACGAGAATATAAGCACCCTGCATAACCTCGTAAACAAACTCAATAGTTACGACTTTGTTACAAAAATTACGCGTATCTATGACAATTATGAAGTGATAGGTTACACCATATCCTTCTCCAATAGTCCAAGCATTACGATCTACAACGGCAAAGACGCACAGACCCCCATTATAAGCGTTAAGAAAGCCGAAGACGGAATTTTTTATTGGGTGGTCTCATATTCGGTGGGCCATGAGGAATTTATCACCAATAATGTCGGACAGAGAATACCGGCTGTAGCGGTTACACCGAAAATTAAAATCGAAAACGGCTACTGGATGGTGACTTATGACGGTGGCATTGTTTGGCACAACCTCGGAAAGGCAACGGGAAGTGCCGGCACATCTTTCATCAAAAATATCACCGAAAATGATGGTTATGTGAGATTTAATTTCCTTGATGGCACACACATTTCAATACCTACGCTAGAGGCTTATGACAAATTAAATGACATTGTCAATAAGACCAACTCCAATTTGGCATCTCTTGAAGAATTGGTGAATCTTGTGAGTCAGGGAGTATATGCCAAAGAAATCAAGCCTATAATTGAGAAAAAAGATACCATAGGTTACAACCTTTATCTCTCCGATAACACAGTAATGACATTCTACAACGGGGTAGCCACGACTCTACCAACTATCGGGGCCGCACAAGACCTTGCTAATCCGCTGGATACCAATTATTACTGGACCATCAAACATGAAAATGACCAAGAAGCTCGCTGGATCCTGGTTGGAGGGAAAAAAGTGAGGGTTACTCCTCAAGCCGGTACAATGCCGATGGTTGGACTTAAAAAGCATATTGATGGAGTATACTACTGGACTATCTCATACGACTCAGGTAAAAACTACACCTGGCTACTGACAGACGACGGCGATAAGGTGCCCGCAGCGATACCTGAAATCAACTTGATAATCACAGCCATAACTAATATCGGCGTAAACTACATAGAGCTGACAATGGGCGACCAAAAAGTGCTCATACCCAGATATGCTCCTTTGACAATCAATATCCCGACTAGCTGTAATATGCTTGCTTCAAGCACTCTCAGTATTGGATACACAATTACCGGTGGCAGCGACAATTTGGATCTTCTTCCGGTCACACAGGATGGATTTTACGCCAGAGTAATAAAAACAACGGCTAAAACCGGTACCCTGAAAATTTATTCGCCCGCGACATTTGCCGCCGGTATGGAGAGCGAACTTGTTCTTCTGATTTCAGATGGCCTCGGCTCTCTGAAAAACTTCACAATCACTATCAAATACGGAAGTTAACGATGAAAAAGAGTATTCACAAAATTTTCATATATATATTACTTGCTGTAGCACCGCTTATATGCAGTAGTTGTGTTGACCTTTCAGACAAAATTCTGGCACTTCTGAATCGTGTTACTGAGGCCGAAGGTCTGGTCCATGCTACCAATACCACCATCAATGCCCTATATACCACCATTAAAGCTCTTGAGCAAAATGACCACATCAACGGTATTGACGAGATTAAGGAAAATGGAGTAGTTGTTGGTTATGTCATAAGTTTTACGAGTGGATACTATGTCAATGTTTATAATGGGCAAGATGGTACAACCCCGATTGTAGGTATTCAGCAAAACACGTCAAACGGCTTTTACTACTGGACAATTCAAAAGGGCACATCCAGCCCTACCTGGATGACAAACTCCTTCGGACAAAGAATAAGGGCAACCGGAACCATTCCCAAACTTAAGATAGAAGGCGGCTACTGGTGGGTCTCATATGATGAGGGCGGTTCTTGGCAAAGACTCAGTGAAGCTACCGGCGAAGAAGGCAGCTCAGTTTTCAAGGATATTGATTATTCCGACCCCTATTTCGTCAAATTCACCCTTTTTGACGGTACTTCTTTTCGGATTCCGACACAAAGAGGTTTTGAAGAGTTGACCGCTTACTGTGAGAACATTAATACCAACATTGACGCTTGCATGGATATCTTCAATACTATAGATACCACTCTCATGGTAGAATCCGTAAGTGAATTAACCGAAAACGGAGAGCTTGTAGGCTATTCCATCAAACTTAAGAGCGGCAAAGTATATAAACTCTACAGTGGCCGTAATTGCACGGAAAAAATTCTTCTCGGCATTAAATACAATCCTGATGTTTCCGCCAATTGCTGGACAATAAAGGTAGGAGAAACAGGTACTGAAAACTGGCTCATGAGTGGTGGCAAGGTGCTCACTGCACAGCCGGAAGATTTAAAACCCTCAATTGGTATCAGGGACTCCTCCGGTGTTTATTACTTTACCATCAAGTATGGAAATAACGAGCCTCAGTGGATACTGGATGACCTAGGCCATCCCGTGCGTGCCAACATCAATATAATGATCTCGCCTTTCAAAAGTATCGAGATATTGGAATACACAGTGGTCATCACTATGGCAAAGGGAGATAAGGTCACTTTGGTAAAGGTCAGACGCGGTACTCCCTCAATGAGTCTCTCAATAGCTCCGAGGAAAAATCACCCTGACTCTGCTCTTATGACATTCGATGTTGCAAACGGTTATTATATACCGGGAATAGTGGAGAATGAAGATTATTTCTTTGAAATCAAGGTAAGGGATACTCTATACAATCACTCAGATGCGTTTTTAAAATATGATCTGTATAAAAATGAATCGGGTCTCTCGATTACCGCATTTGCGGTTGATAATGGGTATATCAAAAACATAGCACCTGATTTAGCCAAATTTGATGTCTATACCGTTAATATAGAAGGAGTACAGAGATTTTATTATGATTCCTTCTTCGGCATTACATACCACTCCGGTCCGAAAGATACGGTCAGGCACTCAAGGATAGCAGTATTCCTAAACTGGAACGGTGAGACCAACTCTTCGATGAAGGTCATTGAACTCAAAAACCAAAATGTGAAATAAGTTCACCGTAACTCAGAACAAATGAACTTAAAATCTAATAAAAATGCCGGTATCACCCAAGGCATTGTTTCAGTTATAATCAATATTCTGCTGTTCGTACTCAAATACTGGGCAGGTATTGTAACGGGATCTCTCGCTATTGTAGCTGATGCCTGGCACACAATGTCAGACTCCCTCAGTTCCATTGTATTGATTGCTGCTACCGGACTCTCCAATAAAAAACCCGATAAAAAACATCCTTTTGGCCATGGTCGTTGGGAACAGATAGCTGCCATCTTCATCGGCATTATTTTGGCAATCGTAGCCTACGACTTTCTCAAGAACTCCATCCTGCAACTCAAAGAGCACTCATCAGTTACATTCGGCACCCTTGCTATCGTAGTGACCTGCATCTCAATCATAGTCAAGGAGGGGTTGGCACAATATGCTTTCCACCTTGCCAGAAAAACAGGCAATATCGCCATCAAGGCTGACGGATGGCATCACAGGAGCGATGCACTCTCTTCAGTAGTGGTGCTAATAGGCATCCTGCTCGCCAAATACTTCTGGTGGATGGATAGCGTACTGGGCATTATTATAGCTATGATGCTCTTTTATGCCACTTATACAATAATAAGGGAAGCTATTACCAAAATACTTGGAGAAGAACCTTCTGATGAGCTTATAGATAAGATTAACGATGCAGTATCAGAAATGTATCCGGAGGAATTACAGCTACATCATTTTCATATCCACAACTACGTCACTCATCAGGAAATGACATTTCACATCCGACTTTCAGGAGAACTCTCGCTGGAGGAAGGACACTCCATCGCTACTGCAATTGAGAAAATGATTCAGAAGCGCTTCAACATCACTTCGACAATTCATGTCGAACCTCTTGACTTTGAGCATCCTTAAGAGTAAAAACTGCAATTACGGGATAATGATCGGAGATGTAATCTACACCCGCATAGGAGCAGGTAAGAGTTTTAAATAGTGACGGAATCAGATTTCTGAAATAGATATGGTCGATTATTTTCCCGCCTTCTTCGGGAGCTATTTTGCCCCAACTATTAAATGTATTGAGTGAGTCGGTAACAGGAGCCGCTCTGCGCGCTGAAGTCATATATTCCTCAATAGGGTCCAATATAGGATCATTGTGTCCTGCATTGAAGTCTCCGGTAAGCACCACTGCCGCATCATCCGGTATTATACTTTTCATACGCTCCACAATGAGTTTACCGGACTCTTTTCGGGCAATTTTACCTACATGATCAAAATGAGTATTGTAGAAATAGAACTCTTGGCCACTATTTTTGTCCAGCAGACGAACCATTGTAACAATCCGATGAAAGGCCGCATCCCAGCCCACTGAAACCTCATCCGGAGTTTCACTCAACCAGAAAGTAGTGCTTTTCAAAAGTTCGAAACGACTCTTTTTATAAAAGACGGCATTGGACTCGCCCGTGTTTGGACCATCATTGCGAGCCACTCCGTAGAAACCATATTCCGGCAGATGTTCCCCCATATAGTTGACCTGTCCCAATAGACCCTCCTGAATACCGAAAAGATCGGGGTTGACTTCGTTTATCATCTCAACAACCGCCTCTCTTCGCAATACCCAGCTGTTTTCCCCGTCAAAGTCATCGCTGAGACTCAGACGTATATTGAATGACATCGCTATGATATCATTTTCACTCTTTGCACCGCCGCAACCGCAGCACAGCGCCATGGCGGCCAATGCCGCAATAATAAAAATTCTTTTCATACTGCAAAGATAATTAAATAGTTCTGAGTGTGTGGTGTGTAGTAGTGGTGCGGGGTGCGAGTGTGAACGCAGCGACGGACCACAATAGAAAACGCTT
>DFOK01000071.1 GCA_002376715.1 Bacteroidales bacterium UBA3543
ATAGCCATCTTTCCAACTGATGAATTGAGTGGCATCTACTTTTTGTCTGTTGAATGTTCCGCTTTCAGAATAAATGGCTTGTTCATTTGGCATCAACTTGATTTCACTCCCCTGTGAAGATTGTACACCAATGCTTCCCTCGACCAAAACTATTGATTTTGGGGAATTGACATAGGAGGCAAGGTTGAATTTGGTGCCGTAAACAATTACATTAAAATCGGAAGTATGTACATGAAACGGTTTGCCTTTGTCTGGAGCTACTTCAATATATATTTCCCCGAAAGAGAGTGTGATCTCACGCTTGTTTCCGGTAAAACTGGCTGGAAATTCAAGCACCGAACCGGAATTCAACCACACTTTGGTTCCGTCTGAAAGTGTAAGAACTGAACGTTTACCGTAAGGGACAATAAGTGTATTTAATTTGTTTTCGGCAAGCTTAACTGTTCTTTCTTCACTATTGCCTTGTATGATTTTAGCTTTTCCCCCCTTTTCAAACTCCACGTTTGCATCATTTTGGAACGATAATGCCTCTTTATCAGTAATCAACTGAATATCTTTATCGTTTAACAGATTTCCCACAATATACTCTTGCTCTACTGTGGGTACATCCTTATTTTGATAGTGGAACAACAAGTTTATCCCAAATATAATTAAGAATATAGCAGCAATTGAGGTTATAGAGATTTGGAGCGTACGCCGTTTTTTTCTTTTGCTATCATAAGCATGAATGGAGCTCTCCAGTTTTTTTCTCAAATCTTCTTTTTCCTTGTCAGGTAAGCCGTAAGAAGATAAACGGATGTTATGGAAATACTCTTTTGCCAAAGTCACGTTCTCTCGCTCTTCGGCATGCTCTTTTAAAAAGTTCTCCCAATAAAGATTCAATTCATCGTTTGGAAAAAGTTGCCATTCGATAAATTTTTCATCTTTCATAAAACGAATAAAATTGTTGTTATTGCTTTTCTGTTGCATAATAAAAGATCCCCGGTCCTTTTACCGGATTCTATGACATTTGTCAGTTATTTAATGTATAGACGAAAAAAATAAAAAAACATCATCGTTTTTTCAAAAAACGATGATGTTTTTTAAAAAAAGGCCTATTTGTCTTACAATGATTGTGAAGGATTGAATACTACTTTCAATTTTGTCATAGACCTGCTATGTGGGTTTCTACAGGCTGGCATAGAAATCTGCACCAATTCAGCGCATTGTTCTCTGATATAGAAATAAATAACGATTTACCCCATTATATTAAATATTGAAACTTTACAACATAAAAAATGAACCCTAAAAATTAGGCAAAAAAGCCTTTAGGGTTCATCTCATACGTTACTCCTTTGTTATTAGAAAACCGAATACCTTTCCTTTATTCTTTATATAATCCTTCGCGTGATAGTAGGTGGTCAAGATTGGCTATGCCATAAACAATAACGGCGGTAACTACCGAGGAGTGTTCCATGTAGTCGGGGAAAACCTTTTGATACATATCATTTTCAGTATGCCAGATTTCTCCATAACTGAAGTTGTAGCCCTTGTGGTCGGTTTCGCTCAGTGAGATTGTGGGTACTCCGTTCATGGCAAAGTGGGCATGGTCACTGCCTCCGGGAGTTGTCGGACGTCTTCGGGGTTCACCCTGGCGTTTGTTGACGGTAAAAGGAAATTCCTCAGAATACCCTTCCAGCGGCGCAGCTGCCTTTACGAAGTCATCATACATCGCTTCCGGAACGGTAATTCCTGTTACACAGAGAGGACCTCCGTCACGGTTGAAATAGTTGGAGATTTTATTCAGATCGACGGTTTTATTTTCCACAAAATATTTTGAACCCAACAATCCGAATTCTTCGCCTGTCCAAAGGCAGAAAAGGATGGTTCTTTTGGGCTTTGCACCGCTCATTGCAAGGAGTCTGGCAGCCTCAAGGACTACTGCAGAACCATTGGCATCATCAACCGCTCCGGTAGCTATATCGTATGCATCTAAATGAGCACCCAGCATCACATATTCATCGGGATACTTGCTGCCCTTAATTACGCCAATTACGTTGCGATATTTGATAGGGCCAATGCTGAAATGGTTGCGTATGTCAAATTCAAGGAAAAATGTCTGACGCTCTTTGACTTTTTGTTCAATGATTTTGTACTGGTGTTCGTCAAGTTTGATGTCGCAGACCGTAGGCAGATTGTCGTAGGTAATATCGTAAGCATTTTTTCTGTTGGAGAGAATGGTCATAGGCAGGGATGCAGATTGGATGAATCCGAGTACTCCGGCCTCGATCATCTCCTTATAGAACATTGCGGGACACTCTACATAGGGGATCATTTCCTTAGGATTCTCCCTGTTGGCATAGTTGTAGGCCCTTATTTCACTATTGAGACGCGCGATTGAGTCATTATCTGCGATTGCTTTAGCTCTAATGCTGTCGCCTTCGGAGGAATTGTCAATCGGATTGCCGTTGGATTTACCGGAAATAAGTACCCAGGCACCTTTGAGCGCTCCTTTCATCCGTTCCAATTCTCCTCTGCTCTTTGGTTCAATCAATACGTGGCCTATTTGACGCCCTTTTGTACCGGCTGTATAGGAGGGTGTCGCGAAATGGAGTTGCATGCCATCTTCACTCAGCATACGTCCGAACCAGGGGCCTCGGTTGAATCCTACATTGATGGAACCTACCTCTTGGGTGTAGTATTCCATTCCCCATTCTTTAAATTTGCTGATAACCCAATTTTCAGCATCAGTGAGTGCGTGGGAGCCGATAAGACGACCGCCGATGCGGTTGGCGAGGATGTCAATGTGGTTCATTGTGGTGTTGTCACTCTTACCGAGTTCGAATACCTTCTTTACCACTTTGTCCTGCGCGCTGATAGAAATTATGGTGCATATCAGAAGCACCGGGATAAGGAAAAGTCGCTTCATTGTTGTTTTGTATTATTGGATTGAGTTATTATTAAAAACTGCTTCCTCCGATAAAGCCACGCATAAGCGAGGTGGAGGGCACATCTTTATCAGAAATCGGTGTGAAGTAGCTGAGGAATTTGAGCAGGCGGTGAGCTTCGCTGTATTCTTTGCAATCCTTGGGTACGGTCCTCAGGATTCTCTCCGCATGTGAATGCAGTACAGCAAATTCGAGCAAATAGGAGGAGTTGAACATCGCATCCGCATCCTCCTGGAAGGGATATATCCATTTAACCTCTGCGCGGCGTACATTGGGCCAGTGGGAGATGGTCTCCCTTGCGGTAAATGAGCCCAGATTGTAGTCGCGTACAATTCTGCGAAGGAGACGGTTGTCGCTGGTGGGGATGCAGTTGTGATCATCCAGTGCTATGCTGGTGATGGTATTGATGAATATTCTATACTTGGTACTCTCGTCTACCCGGTCGGTAAGGCGGGGGTTGAGTGCATGAATACCCTCCACAATAAGGATGGAGCCCTCTTCCAGATGGAGTTTACGCCCGTTAAATTCACGCAGTCCGGTGACGAAATTGTACTCAGGTACCTCTACCGTTTCTCCATTTAAAAGTTTGAGCATATCGCTCTGGAGGTACTTATGGTCCACGGTTTCAAAATTGTCAAAATCAAATGATCCGTCAGGCAGTAGGGGTGTATCCAGGCGATTGACGAAGTAGTCATCAGTGGAGAATGAAACAGGCTTGAGTCCACATGCCATAAGCTGTATGCTCAAACGTTTACAGAAAGTGGACTTTCCACTACTGCTTGGGCCTGTAATCAGTATAAGACGCAACGGCTTATCAGATTTCATCCTGTTGTCAATCTCTTCCGCTATCTGAACAATTTTCTTCTCCTGTAGAGCCTCAGCTACATTAATCAGGTCGGAGGTTCTTCCACTTGCAATAGCAGCATTGAGATCTCCTACTGTACTTAGCCCCATTATGTGATTCCAGCGGTTGGCTTCCGAGAATATTTCGAATGTTTTTGGCTGCTCAATTAAAGGAGTCAGTTCTTCGGGACGATGCCTGTCAGGTACTCTGAGCAACAATCCGTTCCTAAAGTGGGTCAGACTCCATATTTTAAGGTGCCCTGTGTTGGTGAGTAAGGCGTCGTAGTAGTAATCGGGAGTCTCTAACAGGGTGTAATAAATCACATAGAGATCTCCTGTTGTCTCCAGTAGCCGTACCTTGTCGTCAGCGCCAATGCTGCGAAATATCTCTATTGCTTCCTCTTTCTGTACTTCATGTCGGCGGAAAGGGATATCCTGCTCCACCAGTTCTTCCATTCTTGAACGCAGTTGCATCAGTTCTACTTTGGAAATGGCTGTAGAACCTTTTCCATCTTTATCGATATAGCAGAAGAAGCCCTTTGAAATGGGCCGGCGTATGACTACCCTGCAACCGGGGAAAATATCGTGCGCTGCTTTGTAGAGTAGAAAGCAGAGGGACCTGCGGTAAACACCACGACCGGTATAGGATGTGTAGTCCAAAAACTCCACGTTGCGGTTGTTGAAGGCGCGGTAGCGGAGTCCCTGACTAACATTGTTGACCTTTGCGGCTATTATAGGATGAGGCCTTTCAAAATCGAAGGCCTCAACCATATCTTGAAGGGTTGTACCCTCCGGAAATTTTTGCCTGGTCCCTGTGTTGACGCAGTAGATGGTGATCATTGCTTACGGCAAGGCGAGGAATGTAGCGGCAAATGTAAGAATAGCATAAAGCTCAGGGAATACGGCAAGAATCATTGTCCTTGAGAAAACATCGTGTCCGTTACCCATTTCGTTTATACCGTTTGCACAAAGTTTGGCCTGCCAGATGGCTGAAAAATAAGCTGTAAGACCCAATGCAACAGCTGCTGCCGCCATTGCGAGTGAAGGACCTAATGCGATTTCGAAATTGAGTCCCTTAAGGGCGTTGAGCATAAAGAAAAATCCTGCAAAGCCGTAGAGACCCTGGGTTGAAGGCAATGCACAAAGGATCATTGATTTACCGAACATGTCGGGATTTTTCTTAAGGGAACCGATGGTTGTGTTTCCAGCCATAGTTACACCGATCGCGCTGCCGATACAGGCAAATGCAAGCATAATGGCCATACTCGAATAAGCGATGATTAGGGGTACTGATAAAGTCATTTTATTAAGATTTTAAGTTTGTAATCGGGTTAATTGTTTTTATTTAGAGGACGGTAAGGTTTTCCGCCGCCCACAAAGTCAGCATTTTTATAAAATTCTACAAAAGTCAAACGCATCGGATGGACAAATGCACCGATGGATGAAAGCAACATCACGAAAAGGTGACCGAAGATCAGAAGTATGATGCAGAGAATCCAGCCTGCATAGGGGACACCCTTGAGGGCCATGGACATTGCGTTGATTACCATGCCGAGGCTGCCTCCGGCTGCACCCAGTCCGAAGAGACGGATATAGGAGAGTACGTCTCCAAAGAATCCTGTTATGTCATAAAGAGCTGTAACTCCACCGAAAATGCGTTTGATAGGGTTACGTACAGGATTGGAGAAAAGCACTACCAGTGCCAGACCTCCTGCTCCAAAAGTCCAACCCAACCAAGGGGGTGTCAGGTTCTTGCCGATCTGCGAACCTGCATAAAGCAGGGCGACCCATATCAATATCATGCACCATCCTATGTTGGACATACCGTGCTGCCATCCCACTCTGCGCATCTTGTAGATAGCTGAAATCAGTCTGGCTACAATAATTTGGAATAGACCAAATATGATTGCAAACCAGAACATCTTGATATCGGTGAAGAAAAGTCCCTTGATACTGTCTGACATATTGAATATGTCATAAATCTTGGCACCGAAAAATGTACCGTTCAGCATCGGCATGATAATCGTGCCTACACCAAGCCAGATACCGAGTTTGGCATATTCCCGCAGGGAAGGAACTTTCCATAAGACAAACAACGAAGCTAAAAGTATTATCAGACCATATCCCATATCTCCCAGACATAGTCCGAAGAACAGCATATAAAAAGGTGCGAAGTAGGGCGTAAGGTCAAGCTCATCGTATGTCGGCAGCATATACATATTGCCGATAACCTCAAAGACTTTGGTAAAGCGGTTATTCTTGAGCTTTATAGGTGGGTTGTCCTCAGCTTTAGCGGGCTCAGAGAGCCATACGACATAGTCGCAGTTGTTGAGAAATTCTGCAACGGAAGAGTCGATATTGGTAGGGGCAAATCCCTCCAAAACAGAGAGTGAACCTTCCGCCTGACTTTCTGATGCAGCACTTGCAAAATATTTGTCCAGCTCCTGAGAGTCGAGTGCATATTTGCGCTCCATTTCAGGAAGAGAGTCCTTGAGAGCTGCCAGAGTAGAATTAGTATCCTTTATCTCCTGCTCCAGAGAGGCAATCCTGATGTCAAGAGTTCCGGCTGATTGTTGAGGGAGTTGTGATTCCTGAATAGGGAACGTATAGGGTTCTCCGAAAGGTGAAAGCACCACAAAGCAGCTCTTGCCTCCATATGAGTTGAGCACCTGCAGCGGATACTCCTGTTCCCAGTCCGGATTGAATTTTTTATCCGATACGACGTAGAAATGGGGTGTAAATCCTGCTTTCTGTAATCGCTCTACGTCTGCAGGATCAAAATTACCCCACAGTAGTGCATTATCCCGTTCGCGTATCGCTGCATAGAGTTCCTGCTTTAGAGAGAGTGCAGAGTCAAGTAGAGCTTCTATCCTGTTAAAGATGTCACATTCTTCGGTGCATGTGATAATTTCTTCAGCAGGGGTCTCTTCAGGGAGGTTTTTGAGAAAGTTTTTGTAGCGCTTTATCAGCTTTTTCTCAGATGTAGTGCTATCCAGGAGGCGGGTTGAAGTCTCGTCCGTAGCTTTGAAGGAGCGAGTTATATCCATCACTCCCAACTCTTGGAGCCGATCGAGAAAATCCATCAGTTCCGGTTGGAACGCGATAATGGAGTACCTTGTCATTTTATGTATCATGATGCATCCTCCTCTTCTTCTTCAGCCTGATGGCGTGCCTTGACTATCTTTTGAGCAGCCTTGGAGAGGTTTTCCTCATCCTCAATAAATCTTTTGATTTTGAGTATAGCTTCCTCATAGCCCGGAATCTGGACCTTTTCGTAGAGATTGACCTTTTGGGTAGTCTTTTTCCTTTGGTAATCCAGGATTCTGCTCTTTTCTACATAGACCTCGGACTCAATACCGAGTTGTGCGAGTTTCTTGAGGATTTCAATACCCTCAGAAAACCACATTGGACTTGTATAGCGGTTAAATTCCGCCACATCGTAGCTGACGCTCTTCAATGCAGGTGTCTTTACTCCGGCTACCTTGACTGTCACAAGTTCGACATCTCTAACCCTGATCAAGCCGGGCTCGAATTCATGCCAAAGTGCAGCGAGATAGTCATATTGCTGTAGCGCTCTCTCCAACTCCTCCATGAGCTCCTCTGAACGCTTCTTAGCCTTCTTAACCTCTACGCGGAGGGCCGACTCCTTGTTCTTCAGGGTCGGCAGGGCCATTAAACGGATCTTCAATTGCTTGTTGATCTCGTTCAGGGATGTTTTGTTGAATTGGAATTTGATAGCCATTTGGTATTATTCTTTGTCTTTCCAGTATTTTTCTACAAGTGCTTCCCTGATACCTGTCTCAGCTTTGGAGAAATATTTGCCAAAGAGTTCCCACGCAGTGTCGAGCATCTCGTCAATAGGTATGTTGACATCAATCGCGAGCAATCTGGTGGAGTATTCTTTTGCGTAATCAAGGCAGCGCAGGTCGTAATCGCTCAAGTCAAAACCGTTTTCTAGTTTTGTTTTGGCGTTGGCTGCGTCGGCATAGAGACGAACAGCAGTATTCATCACCTGGTTGTGGTCTTCACGTGTCTGTTTTCCTATCACAAGTTGTTTGAGTCGTGAGAGTGAGCGGAAAGGGTCGACAATTACCTTGCCTGTATCGGTGTCCATGCGGAGGAAGAGCTGTCCTTCAGTAATGTATCCGGTGTTGTCCGGGATGGCGTGTGTTATGTCACCATCATTGAGCGTTGTCACCGCAATGATGGTGATTGAGCCTCCGTCGGGTAACTGAACAGCCTTTTCATAGATCTTCGCCAGGTCCGAATAGAGTGATCCCGGCATTGAGTCCTTGGAAGGAATCTGGTCCATGCGGTTGGATACAATACAGAGTGCGTCGGCATAGAGCGTCATGTCTGTCAGAAGTACAAGCACTTTTTCATTTTTATCAACTGCAAAATACTCCGCAGCCGCTAGTGCCATATCCGGAATGAGCAGACGCTCCACAGGGGGCTGCTCAGTGGTATTTACAAAACTGATGATTTTGTTGAGGGCTCCGGCACCTTCAAATACCTGTCTGAAGTAAAGGTAGTCATCATTGGAGAGTCCCATTCCTCCGAGGATGATCTTGTCAACGTCTGCACGGAGAGCTACCTGAGCCATAACCTGGTTATATGGCTGGTCAGGGTCGGCAAAGAAAGGGATTTTCTGTCCGGAAACGAGAGTGTTGTTGAGGTCAATGCCGGCAATGCCCGTAGGAATTAGCTGTGAGGGTTGTTTTCTTCTAAAAGGGTTGACGGAGGGGCCTCCGATATATCGTCTTTCACCCTCAATTGGGGGACCATCGTCAATAGGTTGGCCGTATGCATTGAAAAATCTTCCGGCCAGATCATCGCTTACATTAAGAGCAGGAGGTTCGCCGAAGAAGAGGACCTCAGCATTAGTGGGTATGCCTTCGGTACCTTCGAATATCTGAAGGGTGACAAGATTGTCTTTAATTTTTACCACCTGTGCAAGACGACCATCTACAGTCGCAAGCTCGTCATTGGTTATACCGGCTGCCCTGAGCGAAACTGTAGCCTTGGTGATTGCTTCAAGCTGTGTGTATATTCTCTGGAACGCTTTTGTTGTCATTTTTTCAGTTTGTTGTTAAGTTGCTCAAGGTATCTGTTGAATTGCTCGCTCTTGAATTCGGAATAATTCATCTGGCGTAGTATGTTGATCAGTTCTTTGTAGAAGTTTCCGCACTCTTCGAAGTTGTCAAACTCTAAATGGGTGTCGCAGACATCCAGCACGAGTGTGAGCATATACTCCTGCCTTTCCATCGAAGTCAGGGAGTCAATGGGGTCGAAAGCATCCTGTTGTAGGATTGCAAAGTCAATCAGCTCGGATTTCCAGTAGAGTTCATGATAACTCATAGGTACTCCGTCATCTCCGAGAATATTAATCTGGTCGGCAACTTCCTTTCCTCTACGGATGATGTTTTTGGCGCGGTTGACCTTCTCTACCCAATGTTTATCTACACGCTCGGCCAGGAACTCTATTACCTCAGGATACTCCAGATACTTGGAGTAAGAGTCGATGGGATCGACCGCGGGGTACCTCTTCATATCCGCGCGGGCCTGAGAGAGTGCATAGAAGCAGCGTGCGGCCTTTTTTGTGGCTTCCGTCACGGGCTCCTTCAGGTTTCCACCGGCCGGGGATACTGTACCTATAAAAGTAACAGAACCTGTCTCTCCGTTGCGCAGTTTAACTATGCCGGCCCTTGAGTAGAAATTGGAGATGATGGCAGTAAGGTCCACAGGGAATGCATCTGCACCCGGAAGTTCCTCCATACGGTTGGACATTTCGCGAAGCGCCTGGGCCCATCTGGAGGTAGAGTCTGCCAGCAGAAGCACCTTCATCCCCATGGCACGGTAATACTCACAGATTGTCATAGCCGTGTATACAGAAGCTTCACGTGCTGCTACCGGCATATTAGATGTGTTGCAAACGATTGTAGTCCTCTCCATCAGCTTACGGCCCGTGTGAGGGTCGATGAGTTGAGGGAAATCGGTAAAGATCTCCACCACCTCGTTGGCTCGCTCACCGCAGGCAGCCATAACTATGACTTCGGCATCTCCCTGGCGGGCAATAGCGTGCTGGAGTACTGTCTTTCCGCATCCGAAGGGGCCGGGGATAAAGCCTGTACCGCCTTCAGCAATAGGGTTAAGGGTATCCATACAGCGCACTCCGGTCTCCATTATGCGATAGGGACGGGGCTTATCAATGTACCCGCCGATAGCCACTTTAACCGGCCACTTCTGGACCATAGTCACTTTGTGCTCTTCGCCATCAGCATCAGTAAGTACCGCTATAGTATCATCTATTTTATAATTCCCCTCCGGAGCAATACTCTTGATAGTGAATTCTCCGTTGAAGGAGAAGGGGACCATAATCTTATGATTTAGCCAGCCCTCCATTACCTCTCCGAGCCAGTCAGCGGCAAATACCTTGTCGCCCGGTGTAGCGGAAGGTGTGAAGTGCCATTGTCTGTCGTGATCCAGCGGTTTTGTGTATTCTCCCCTTTTTAGAAATATATCCTCCATTGTTTCGAGGTTATTCTGAAGCCCGTCAAAACTGCTGGAGAGAAGTCCGGGACCCAGGGTGGCTTCCAGCATGTGGCCGGCAAACTCGACTGTATCGCCTTGTTTGAGGCCGCGTGTGCTCTCATATACCTGTACAAAGGCATTCTTTCCGGAGATTTTGATAACCTCGGCCATAAGTTTGGTGCCTCCGAGATCAATGTAGCAAATCTCATTCTGGGAGACATGCCCGTTAACTTCGACTGTCACCAGATTGGAAATGATGCCTGTTACAATACCTGTACTTTTCATGCTTGTTTGTATGTTTTACTTGTTTAAGATTCGTAATTGACCCCCTTGAAAGTGCCTCTGACCTCGTTAACAAGACGCGCAAAGAGTTCTTTGCCGCTCTCGGGATCGAGTCGTGTCCATCTCTCTACAACCCTTGCCTTCGTAAAGAATCCGAGCAGGACATTGATATTAAAGAGTTCTTTGGAGGTTATTTCATTTATCTTGTCCCACATTAAACGGTCCAATTGGCGTTCTCTTTCTAGGAGGTTGTCTATCGCAAAGATTTGTTTCAAACGTGGGTACTCCTCAAAATCGCCCTCATAGGTTGCTCTATCGAGCCAACAGATGCGAGCATCCCTCACACATTTGTCAAAGGAAAAGTATTCCCTTATAAAGAGGTTGGGATGGCGTGCAGCGGCACGATAAAAATGACGGGAGATTGATTCTTTGTCCAGACCGAAATCAAGCCAGTCCATGAGCCTGCGATCCTCCTCAGAGAGCATTTCAGTAACGCTCTTTTGCAGAGAAGTGGCATCAAGCGCTTGTGGACTATAGTCAAGAAGCAGATCGGGCAGTCCGGCAATAATATAGTGGTAATTGCCCATTATTCACCGAATAAAATGCGCCTTGTTGCAGGCCTGAGGTATCCGCCAATCATAGCCTCAAAATCTTCATCGGTAAAGCTGATCATATAGCCACCATCCTTAGGACCGATTTTGAATCCGCTGGAAAGGCCTTTAACATATTCCACTTCGAGCTCCTTACAGAGCTTACCGTTGATTTCCTTTTTGAGAAAATCCTCAAGTTCCGACTTCATGCTCTGGGGAAGTATCATCTCGAGAGCAACAGAGTCGGGATTTGCAGCATTGAATGCGCCTGCGATAGTGGTGATAACGGACTTGATCAGTTGAGTGTCGGACATCGCTCCTTTGACGGCAGGAGTGATGGTATTTGTGATAATCATCTTCTCAACCTGCTGTCTTAATGCATTAATGGCCTGTGTAGAGGCCATTTTCACATCATTGTCAGCTCGGGTAATAATTTCCGCTGCCTCTTTTTCGGCTTTTGCAACAATAGCGGCAGCTTCGTCTCTGGCTTTTGATACTATCTTGTCCGCATCTTGGAGTGCCTTGGCTTTTAGCTCTTCGGCCTCCTGTTTTCCTTTGGACAGCCCTTCGTTATAG